>MSXM01000094.1 GCA_002083565.1 Nitrospira sp. ST-bin4
AGCCGGACAAGATAATTCACCATCGCCTCGGGCAGATAGCCCATGTCTCTGTAGGCCATGATCGACGTGGCGCCGTGGCGCTTGGACAATCGTGTTTTGTCTGCCCCCAGAATCATCGGCAGATGTCCGAAGTGCGGTACGGGAAACCCCAACGCCTCAAAAATAGGAACTTGGCGGGGCGTATTGGTCAAATGATCGTCTCCGCGCACGACATGCGTAATGTTCATCAGCGCGTCATCGACCACGACGGAAAAATTGTACGTGGGGTACCCGTTCGACCGGAGAATGATGAGATCGTCCAAGACGGCATTGTCGAAGACAATCTTGCCCTTAATCAGATCCTCGACCACAGTCTGCCCTTCCTGCGGAGCCTTGAATCGCAATGCCGCTTCACTGGTCGGATTCGTGAGACGTAGACTGCGACAGCGACCGTCATATCGAGGGGAGATCCCTTTGGCTTCAGCCTCTTTGCGCCGAGCTTCCAATTCTTCTGCCTTACAGACACACCAATAGGCGCGACCGGCTTCGAGCAGCCGCATCGCATGGCTGCGATAGAGATCCATCCGTTGGGTCTGCCGGTAGGGGCCTTCATCGACATCGAGTCCGACCCATTTCATGCCGTCAATGATGGCCTGGATGGATTCATCGGTCGATCGACTCTGGTCCGTGTCTTCGATACGGAGGATAAAGACGCCTTGCTGCTGTCTGGCATAAAGCCAGTTGAACAAGGCCGTACGAACTCCCCCGATGTGGAGAAATCCTGTCGGGCTTGGGGCAAACCGCACGCGAACTTGCGTCATAGGAGGAAACTCTCGCTGAAAGACGGTATCTATAGCATGCACGGAAAAGTGTTGTACAGAATCGATCCCCTCACGACTATTTTCTCTTTTATCTGGGGCGTCCTTCTGATATGAACGTCTCGGAAGGGAGGGGCATGGCGGAATTCACGCAGACAGCTCGGGTGCTCTCCGTAACCGATCTCACTCCCAACGTTCGTCAACTCATTCTTCTTCCCACGACACAGAAGCTCGCGTTCCAACCAGGACAATGGGTGTCGTTGAAGCTGCCAGTCGGCTCCACGCCGCCTCTCAACCGCGCCTATTCTATGGCGGTCCCGGCGTCGCCCTCCGGTGAACTCACCCTCGTGTTCGACCGGGTGCCGGATGGATTGGGGTCCCGTTACCTGTCCCAGATCAGAGCCGGGGACGAATTGTTGTTATCCGGCCCCTACGGCAACTTCGTGCTCCCGCAGCCGCCCGATCGGGAGCTGCTGTTCATCGCCCAATATACCGGTCTGGTTCCGATTCGATGCATGCTGAAGGCCATGTACGCCCACCGCGAAACCGTGCCGGTTCTCGTGATCGCCGTCGGACCGGCAGAAGATGAATTGCTCTACCACCAGGAGCTGCTTTCGCTAGCCCTCATGCGCCCATCGTTTCGCTATCTTCCGCTGGTTGCCTCCGGCGAAGAGTCCGCAGTTGCGTTGACCGTGAGCATGCTGAGCCAACTCGTGAATGACCGATCCAAGGTTATTCCCATGCTCTGCGGAACCAAGAGATTCGTGAGGCCCCTACGAGGCTATTTTGTCGAAACGGGATATGACCGGAAGGACGTGAAGACGGAAACGTACGATTAGCAAACCGTGTATCGTCAACCGTTATGGGTTGTTCGAGACCAGGTCAAATAGTGGGATTCAAAACGAATGATGACGGCGCATGACAGATCACGCACGCGTCAATGTCCTTCCCGGACAAGGTTTTTATTAACGGCCGGTATCTCGACAACGATGTCTTTGGTGCCGTTGGGCACACACTGACATCCCAACCGTGAATGCAGTGTGGTCATCGGCGCTTCATCGAGTTGGTCATATTCGTCATCCGTGCCTTCATTACAGGTATCGAGACCCTGCTTGACCATGACATGGCAGGTTGAACAGGCGCACACTCCTCCGCATACGTGCTCCAAATCCACTCCATTCCCCATAGCAATATCGAGAAGGCTCCCCGGAAGCCCCGTTGAACCATAGGGAATTCTGGCTGGATCTACAGCAACTTTCGTGACCGTCCCGTCCGGCTGAATATAGGTGACGGTATACGCGGTTTTGGGGAGGTCATAGTCGGCCTTTTCAATATAGGGATTTGTCCCACCCATCGACCTGTTCCTTTCTCGCTACCAGTCTAACTTTCGCCCGTATGATTCATACGGGCAATGGTGCTTGGATCATAATGTTGACAGCCTTGAATTCTGCGTGCTATCTTGAGTCCGACTTATTTGATCGGAGATCATTATAGTCTCCGATGGTATTGATCGGCAATAGTCATGTTGAAAATATCAAAAAAAGCTGATTACGCGCTCATGGCGCTCCAACACATCGCCTTGGTCCAATTCGGCGATGTGACCCCGGGCCGCGTCGTGAATACCAAGGAGATCGCCGAAGAATACAACATCCCATTGGAACTGTTGGCAAAGGTGCTCCAAGCTCTCTCCAAGAACGGCATGATCGAGAGCCATAACGGCCCCAAGGGGGGATACTTGCTCGCCCGAAACGCGAGTCATATCACAATCGCACAAATTCTCGAAAGCATCGAAGGTCCGTTGGGACTGACCGACTGTTCACATGAAAAGGATGGTGACTTCTGCATGCAACGGGAGCATTGCAACATCCGCACGCCGCTGTTGAAGGTGCAGGACAGCATCTATCAACTGCTTAATAGTATGACCCTGCAAGATATGATGGGCGGCACGCCGCTCATTACGATTCAGTCGCCGTCAACACAAGGAGTCGACCGATGAAGCTTCCAATTTTCCTCGACAACCATTCGACCACCCCGATGGATCCACGGGTTCTGGACGCTATGCTTCCGTATTTTGTCGAAAAGTTCGGTAATGCCGCCAGCCGCAACCATGCCTTCGGCTGGGCCGCGGAAGAAGCGGTGGAGCTGGCCCGCAAGCAAATCGCCAAACTGATCAACGCCGATTCGAAAGAAATCGTGTTTACCAGCGGCGCGACGGAATCGGACAACCTTGCGCTCAAAGGCGTCCTGGAGATGTACAAGGAAAAGGGCACCCACCTCATCACATCATCCACGGAGCACCGCGCCGTGCTCGACACGGCCAAGTCGCTCGAGGCCAAGGGCCTGGCGACGGTCACCTATCTGCCGGTCGATAAACACGGCATGGTCAACCCCGACGACGTGCGGAACGCGATCACGGACAAGACCGTCCTGATTTCCGTGATGCTGGCCAACAACGAAATCGGCACGATCAATCCGATCCGGGAAATCGGCAAGATCGCGAAGGAGAAGGGTGTGCTGTTTCACTGCGACGCCACGCAAGGTGTGGGGAAAATTCCCGTCGACGTGCAGGCCATGGGCATCGACCTTATGTCGTTCACCGCCCATAAGATGTATGGCCCCAAGGGAGTGGGCGCGCTCTATGTGCGGAAGAAGAGTCCCCGGGTCCGCCTCGTCGCCCAAATGGACGGCGGCGGGCATGAACGCGGCATGCGCTCCGGCACCCTGCCGGTGCCGCTGATCGTCGGGTTCGGCAAGGCTTGCGAATTGTGCGAACAGGAAATGGCGACGGAAACGGCGCGCCTGACAGCGATGCGCAATCGGCTCGAAACAGCCATTATGGCGGGATTGGAAGAAAGTTATCTGAACGGCCACCCCACCGACCGGCTGCCGGGCAATCTCAACATCTCCTTTGCCTATGTTGAAGGTGAATCGTTGCTGATGGGCATGAAAGACATCGCGCTCTCGTCCGGATCGGCCTGCACCTCGGCCACACTGGAGCCGTCATATGTCTTGCGCGCACTCGGCGTTGGGGTTGAACTTGCCCACTCGTCGATCCGCTTTGGCTTGGGCCGGTTCAACACCGAAGAAGAGGTTGACTACACCATCAAGAAGGTTATGGAGATTGTGACCAAATTGCGGGAAATGTCTCCACTCTATGAGATGGCTAAAGAAGGCGTCGATTTGAAGTCAGTTCAATGGGCAGCCCACTGAACTGACACGACGCGATATACAAGGAGGACGTCATGGCATACAGCGATAAAGTCGTCGATCATTTTAATAACCCCCGGAACATGGGAAGTTTCAAAAAAGACGAAGACGGCGTTGGTACCGGCATGGTCGGCGCGCCGGAATGCGGCGATGTGATGAAGCTGCAGATCAAGGTGCAGGACGATATGATCGTAGACGCCAAGTTTAAGACCTTCGGCTGCGGGTCCGCCATCGCCAGTTCCAGCTTGGCCACCGAATGGCTCAAGGGCAAAACGATCGAAGAGGCCCAGAAGATCAAGAATACCGACATCGTGCAGGAGCTGAATCTCCCGCCGGTGAAGATCCATTGTTCTGTGCTGGCGGAAGACGCCATCAAGGCCGCGCTGGCGGATTATCAGAAAAAGGCCGACAAGACAGAAGCAGCCGGATAGCCCCCATCGCAGAGGCAACAAGCAAAGGGAAGGAGCGCGCCCATGGATACACCGGAAACGACCACAACGCCCGAGCCGGTCGTCACCTTGAGCGAATCGGCATTGAAGGAAGTCAAGCGGCTCATTAACGTGCAAGGCATTGAGAGCGGGGGGCTTCGCCTCGGCGTCAAGGGCGGCGGCTGCTCAGGGCTCAGCTATACGATCAATTTCGACGAGAAGATCGGGCAGTACGACCAGGTTTTCGAGTTCGACGGGGTCAGGGTGATCATCGACGCCAAAAGTGCGATTTACTTGCAGGGGACGCAACTCGACTACCAAAAGGATCTCATGGGCGGCAATTTCAAGTTCGTGAACCCGAATGCCAATAAGACCTGCGGCTGCGGAGAGTCGTTCTCGGCGTAGACACCTTGTGCGCTGCACATTCTGGCCGCTCACACAAACTGCGCCGTGCCCACAGCCTGTACCTTCACTTCTCAGAAGCCGGCGGTTTGTTTTCAGCAACCTGTGCGGGGAGGGCACGCAGCTGTCCCGTCAGGCCAATATAGGCGGAGTGACATATGGATCATCACCACACGCACAACACCGGTTCACGCGATCTTCGGATGGCCAGAAGCATGTGCTGGCACTGCCAATCCGAAATGTCCGGTGAGTATTTCTGCGAACGTTGCGTGAAGGTCCAGCCCGTCTCGAAAGAGACGGATTATTTTACCTGCTTTGGCCTTCCTCGCCGGTTGACCATCGACCTGAAGAAGCTGGAAGCGAAATTCTACGAGATGAGCCGCGCATTTCATCCCGACTTTTATCAGAACAAGAGCGAGACCGAGCAGACTATCAGCCTTGGGAACGCGGCCACTCTCAACACGGCCTATCGCACACTTCGTGATCCGATTCAGCGCGCCGAGTATCTGCTCGACCTGGAGGCCGGATCGGTTAAGGACATTCGCACATCGCCGCCGAGCGATCTCTTCGAGGAAATTCTCGAGCTGCAAGAAACGGTTGAAGCGTATCGGGCAAGCGATCGCTCCTCCGAAACAGGCCGGCAACTGCTCGCGCGGCTTGTGGCAGAACGACAGGCCTTGGATCAGCGCAAACAGGATATGGAACATCACCTCCAACAGATCTGTACCGACTGGGATGCGCTGCAAGACCGAGGCGAAGCCACCAGCCAGGCCCGTACGGAACGGGATCGCCTCCTGAAACAGATGCGGGAGATTCTCTCCAACCGGACCTACGTGAAGAATATTGTCAACGACCTCGCCGCAACGATCGGATAACGGACATGCCACGCATTGTCGGAATCGACCTCGGCACCACCAATTCGCTTGTCGCGTATATGAAGGACGGAAAACCCTGCATCATTCCCGGACGCACGGGTCGCGCCATGGTTCCTTCCGTGGTGGCCCTGACGGACAACGGCCTGATCGTCGGAGACTCAGCGAAGGAACATCTCACCCGCAGCCCGGAACGCACCGTCTACTCCGTGAAACGATTCATGGGCAAAGGCCTTGCGGACGTTCAGAATGAACTGGCTTATTTCCCCTATTCGTTGACCGAACGGGGTGGCGTGATCCGGATCACGCTGGGGGAAAAGTCCTATTCGCCGCCGCAGATCTCGGCCATGATCCTGAGAGAGCTGAAACAGCGGGCCGAAGCCCATCTTGGTGAAAGCATCACGAAATCCGTCATCACCGTCCCGGCCTATTTCAACGACAGTCAGCGCCAGGCGACCAAAGACGCCGGCCTCATTGCCGGACTGGAGGTATTGCGCATCATCAACGAACCGACTGCCGCATCACTCGCCTATGGCCTGCAGAACAAGACGCAGGGCACGATCGCCGTCTACGACTTCGGCGGCGGCACCTTTGATATTTCCATTCTGAAGCTCAAAAACGGAATCTTCGAAGTGCTGTCTACGAATGGAGACACGCATCTCGGCGGGGATGATCTGGACCGCCGGATTGCCGACTCGTTTCTCGACGAGATCCGAACCGCATCTCACATCGACCTCTCGACCTATCCCGATCACATGCAGGCAGTCCGATTAGAAGCGGAACGGGCCAAGATTCGCCTCTCAGACGAATTGAAAACACAGATTGCGATCGAGCTCCCGGATGGGAAAGGCCGCTACACCAGAGAACTGACGCGTGATCAGCTCGAGTCCATGGTGATGGACATCATCGAACGCACGCTCACTCCCTGCCGTCTTGCACTGAACGACGCGGAACTCGCACCGGCTCAAATCGACGAAGTCGTACTGGTCGGCGGTTCGACCCGCATGCCGCTCGTCAGGCGGCGCGTACAGGAGCTGTTCGGCAAACAACCTCACGGTGACATCAATCCGGACGAAGTGGTCGCTCTCGGCGCCGCCGTGCAAGCGGATATTCTGAGCGGCGGCACGACCGATATGCTGCTCCTCGACGTAACCCCGCTGTCGCTCGGCATCGAAACCATGGGCGGGGTGATGAGCAGTTTGATCCGCAGAAACACCACTATCCCGGCCAGCGCCAAAGAGCTGTTCACCACCTATGTCGACGGCCAGACCGGCGTCGACATCCACATTCTGCAAGGGGAGCGCGAACTGGTGAAGGACAACCGCAGCCTTGCCCGCTTCCGCCTGAAAGTGCCCCCGCTCCCGGCCGGTGTGCCGCGCATCGAGGTGACCTTTCTGCTCGACGCGAATGGAATTCTGAACGTCACGGCCAGCGACATGCGAACCGGCCAAAGCCAATCGATCGATGTCAAACCGTCGTACGGCCTGTCGGACAACGAAGTGGAACAGATGATCGAAGACTCGTTTAAGTTCGCCCAGGAAGATGTCGCCGCCCGCAAGCTGATCGAAGCAAGACTCGATGCCGAAGCATTGATCGTGACGACTGAAAAATCGCTCTCGGAAGGCGCCAGACTTGTCGCCCAGGACATGCTTGCTGCCATTCGTGACGCCCTGACGGCTCTGACCGCAGCAAAAGGCGGCACCGATCCAAAAGCGATCCGCGCACGCATGGCTGACCTCGAACAGACGGCCAAGCCGCTGTCGGTCACCCTGCTGGACGATGCACTCAAACGAAGCCTGCAGGGGAAAAAAGTCACGGAAGTAACCTGAGAAGAGCTTATGGCTGATGGCTGATGGTCGGACTCTCCAGCTATACGCTATCGGCCATATGCCATACGCTCCGAAGGAGTTGGACGATGGATCTGAAGTGGCAGGATGCGGAAGAAATCGCGATTCGTCTGGTCGAGGAACATCCGGAAACCGATCCGCTCACCGTTCGGTTCACCGATATGCACGCCTGGGTCGTCGCCTTGCCGGAATTCAAAGACGACCCAAAGAAATCGAACGAAAAAATACTCGAAACAATCCAGATGGCCTGGCATGAAGAACACCAGGACTCAAAATCCTGACTGCGGAGACAATCAGAGCCCGCCCTCGCCAACCGGCGGCCCTTCCGGAATCTGATCCAGCTTATAGAAGTCCGTGGGGTCAACCCGGCGGTGTGCCGCCTGTGTCGGTTCACTGCCTTTCGCAAAGATTTCGACAGCCCCCTTCTGCCCCTCGCCGTCCTGCTCCGACTCCAGCAGCCCTGTCGACGAATCAACCTTCACAAAGGTGACTCCGTCCGGAATTTCAAACGGCACGACGGGAAGCTGATTCAACGCCTCCTTCATGAAGGCCATCCAAATCGGCAGCGCCGCGCGAGCGCCCGTTTCACTCTCGCCGAGCGAACGACGATCGTCGAATCCCACATACACCCCGGTCACTAAATTAGGAGCCCCGCCGATAAACCACGCGTTGATATAATCGTTGGTCGTCCCGGTCTTCCCTGCAATGGGACGATTGAGCGCTTTCGCAGCCTGGCCCGTTCCCTTCTGCACCACATCTTCCATCATATTGGTGATGAGATATGCGGTTTCTTTTGCAAGAACCTCCTGCGATTGAGGCTGCGCCGATTCGAGCAGCTTTCCCGTGCTGTCCGTCGCCACTTTGATGGCATACGGCTCCACACGGGTTCCCTGATTCAGAAAGACCCCGTACACCGACGTCAATTCCATCAAGCCCACTGACGACGACCCCAGGCCCAAGGAAAGGTCGGCCGGCAACGGACTGACCATGCCGACCGAGCGGGAAAATTCGATGACATTCTTGATCCCTACCTTATCGAGCAGCCGCACCGTCGCAAGATTGTGCGAATGCGCCAGCGCGTCACGCAAACTCACCATGCCGTGAAACTTCCGGCCATAATTCTCGGGTTTCCACGTCTTGTCGTCCTCTTCCTGTTCATAGACGACCGGCGCATCGAGAATCTGTGTGGCGGGGCTCAACCCTTGGCTCATCGCGGTCGCATAGATAAGCGGCTTGAATGCTGATCCCGGCTGCCGGTGCGCTTGCACAGCACGGTTGTACTCGCTTCGTGAAAAATCGTAGCCCCCGACCATCGCCCGAATTGCGCCGCTCTTTGGATCGATGGCGATCAGGCCTCCTTCGACGATCGGCGTCTGTTCGAGCGTCAATTGCATCCCGTCTTTAGAAACCTTTTTCACTCCGACCTCGACGAAATCGCCGGGTTTGAGGATTTGCTTGAGATTGGGATTCACCACGAAGTTGACCGTTGGATCCGGCCCCTTCAGGAACCGCTTCGCCCAGGCCATATCGTCGAAAGCCAGCTTCGCCGCAACCGATCCGACTTGCACCACGTAAAAATCCTTCGCGACCCTTAACACGATGCCTTCTGCCATATCGCCCGGCTTGAGCGGTTTGTCCTCCGATGCAGGCATCGAAGACTGGAGGGTGCTTAGATCGACCGTTCGCCGAGGCCCACGCCATCCTTGCCGCTTATCGAGTTCACGGACCCCGGCGACGAACGCAGCCTCTGCGGCCTTTTGCATCGAGAGATTCAGGGTCGTGTGAATTTGCAGGCCGCCCTTATACACCATCGTTTCCCCGTATTTCGCCATCAGCAATTGGCGAACATGCTCAACGAAATGCGGGGCAAGGTGCTCACTGCCGGGTCGATGGAAATTGAGCGTCTCGGCCACAGCGGCTTCGCGATCGGCCGCCGTGATGAACCCCGCCTCTTCCATCCGGGACAACACATGCTCTTGCCGCTTCTTCGCCCGTTCGTATGCGGTGAACGGGGAGAACCGGCTGGGGGATTTTGGAAGTCCTGCGAGAAAAGCCGACTCGGCAAGGGTCAGCTCGGAGAGTTTTTTGCCAAAGTACGATTGGGCCGCCGAAGCCACGCCATACGATCCCTGTCCGAAGTAGATCTGGTTCAGATAGGTTTCAAGAATCTGTTCCTTCCCGGACACCGCTTCCATTTTATAGGCCAAGACTAACTCCCGAATCTTGCGCTCATACGACCGCTCCGATGACAGAAACAACGACCTGGCCAACTGCTGCGTAATCGTGCTCGCCCCCTCGACCTTTCTGCCGCCATGGCGGATGTTCGTCCAAGCCGCCCGCAGCATGCCGATGTAGTCCAGTCCTGGATGTTCGAAAAAGCGCGCATCTTCCGTAGCAATCACCGCCTGGCTGAGAGATTTGGGAATGTCGGCGAGCGGCGTCAGAATACGGCGTTCAATGAAGAATTGGCCGATGGGCTGCCGATCGTCCGAGTACACGGTAGTTACCAGGCTCGGTTGATAGTTCTGAAGCTGTTCGAGCGACGGAAGGTCCTGCGAAAAGTACCAGATCACTCCCGTGACCGTCGTGGCTCCGATGATTGTGCAAACGGCAAATCCGACCAGGGCAATCTGCCACCAGCGCCACTCCCAGAAGCGCCAATTCCGATGAGGCCGCCGCTGAATCTCTATAAAGCGATCATCGCCCGACATCCGAACAAAACTCCTGTGTATGGTGAATTGGTAGTCAGCGAGGGTGTTGAAAACACCTTACAATGCAACCCTCCAAAACTCAAGCAAGGTCTTCCATCAGGCTACGTGCAGAACCACTCGGACAATCAATACTTCTTCTTGCGCTCACAACTCTGAGCAGCCATCTCGAATCGTCCCTTCATTCGGCCAAGGCCCGCAGTCCGTCAAAATCATGAACCACAATGCCTGCGAAACTGCGATGCGCTACCGTATTCAGGAGTGTCCGCACGGCTTTCTCCACGTCGGACCGTGGACGCCCCGCAAAGGTGATGCGCTCAGGCCTGACCGTCATGCGGTGGTGAACCCGGAACCCCTCGCGGGGATCATCCTTCGAAAGCGGTGAGGGAAAAGGCGGGAGAATCAATCGACGGTGCAGACGATCCAAGACCGCATCGGCAAGCTGCAGGCGCGGCTCTCGCTTGAGCGTCACGCGTTGTTCGACCGGCAACGCAATCGTCTCGACGGCAAGCCACACCGGAATCCCGATAAGATCGCCATACCGCAGCGTATCGTCTGAAAGACTCTTCACTTCGTCCAGATCGGTTCGATAACTCATCACCGCCACTTCATCCACCCGATCCATCACGGCAAAAGCCAACGGGCGTCCTCGCACAGCCACGGTGGTCAGCCAAAACGGCATCACAACCGAGAGATGTGTACGCTGTCCGATCATCTCCTTAATCAGGTCAATGGCATTCAAGTACTGAATCGGACCGGCCTCATCGTCCAGAAATCCAGGCAGAAGATACGGCTCGATGTCGAGCTGCACCCCGGCCAACAGATGAGGCTCCACAAGACCAAACAGACGGCGAACTTTCCCGGCAAGCTGCTGAGGATCATAAATCGCCTCCGGGTAGCCGTCGAGGGCAACCACCTCAATACCGCCTTCTCTGAGTGTGACGAGGAGCCGGACGTATGCTCGCCATATTTCCGGTCCGTCCTCCGAAGCCGGCATCTGAATCATGACCCGCGAAAGACTGTGGCGGCGACAGGTTGAGAGAATGGCCCCCGGATCTTCGATTGCCTCCCGGTACCTCCAAACCCATACGCCGGATCGGGCTGACTGTTCGAAACCCGATCGGTCTTGGGCCAGGTCCATCTGTTCAATCACCACCTGTGCCTCAGGATCCTCGGTCGTTACGACCAGGGCCGCGGCCCTTCGCAAATCCAGCGAGCGACCGAGTTCAACCAGCGGGATGGTCACATCGAACGTGCCGCGCACAGTCGCGAACCGCACATTATCCTGTCGGATCGCGGAAGCCCAATCCTCCATGGCAAACGAGATGCGACCGAGGGCCCGTCCTCTGAGCCTGATGGTCTTGTATGACAAGAGGTCCAACACCCCTCCGTTCGGCCTCAGTTCAATCCTCTGCCCACAACGACCACTGCCTGCCTCGGCAAACGTCATAGTTACAGTCTTGTCCCCTTCCGGTCGCGACAGCAGCCCCCGGCACACACCAAAGACTTGCGAGTGATTGAAGCCCGTTAGGAGATCGAGCAAGGGCGATATCGGCCTGTCAGAGGTGGAATGACCGGAGTCAGGGGGCCCGTTGATCGTCACACTTGGAGTCGTTTGCTCTCCCACATAAGAAAGTTCAATGGAGTGGATGTCCGCAGGTATAGAGCCTGTCAGCGGGACTTCAATGGAATAGGCCGGTCCGGCCACAACCACTCCCATCAACGTCCACAATACAAATGCCCATGCGAGCATTTGCCTGACCCTGCGTACCCAGGGACACGTCGTATCCGAACGCACCACGCGACTTCGAGATCGCCTATTGGAGAAAACTCCCCTCATTTTGTGCTGGCCTGTGCTTCCCATTTGGATCCGGTTTGAGAATTGTACAAGTCATCGGTCCGGTTGTCCCTGAAAACTCCAATTCTCTCGGCTTCTGGATTCCAATTGATCTTTGATATACCCCCCAACAATCCCCAGCCGCCTGCAATCCGATATGCCTGTCTCGAAAGCACGTTCCTTGATCTCGAGGTTCCACCACCCATACCCGCCATAGACCCACAGATTCTTCATGAGCTGAGTTGTAGGCTTGTGCAAGAGAATGCAGTTCGAGTATACTGCCTGGTTTGCGCCTCACTAGTGGGCGTCTTTTTCGTCATCCAAGGAAGTACCGTTACTATGTCCACCGTACGTGCCCCTCATGACCGCCGTGACGACATCCGGAACATCGCCATCATCGCCCACGTCGACCACGGCAAGACAACATTGGTTGACGCTGTTCTCCGCCAAACCCATGTCCACAGAAAAATCGACGACATGGGCGAGCGGATCATGGATTCGATGGATCAGGAACGCGAACGCGGGATTACGATCCGCGCCAAAAACGCCAGCGTCATCTACAACGGAGTGAAGATCAACATCGTCGATACGCCGGGCCACGCCGA
>MSXM01000095.1:0-1456 GCA_002083565.1 Nitrospira sp. ST-bin4
CGAGCCGCGAATTGCTGGCGGTACTTCAGCTGTGGAGAGCGAGCCAACAGATCGTGTTCCGGTACGATGTCATCCCTGGTCCCAAGGTGTTCGAGACGCAGATCCACGGGAAGCGCTTTGAGATGTACAACGACACCGTCCTCGGGTTTAACAAATCCGGCAAGGAAGTGGCGCGTATCCAGGTCGAAGAGCCGATCTATATCAGGCCGGCGGAGCGCGTGACGTGGCTGTAAGCTTCGGAGAACTGATTGTCCAGGAGGGGCGGCGCCCCTTAAGGGGGAGAGCCGCTTCCTCTCTCTTCATGCAAGCGGAGCATAGCTATCTAACTGGAATGAACCTATCCATCTGCCTTTGGTATGGCGTGGACTACGTGAGTCTGACCAGTCGGGATGTGTTTGGACCACTCGTTTGTTGGGTCTCGGCCGGCTCAGCCGGCCCGCGGTTCCTGGATCACGTCTAGGAATCGTGCTCGACCGTGAGAGCGGATCTGCCACCCCATCTCAATCGCCCCACCTGCCACCTTTAAACCGGGCCAAGGGGACGAATCGTTGCAGACATGCCAGAAGCCGAGAGCCAAGTGGTCGGGGCATATGCGGATCAGGCTGACGCTGTTTACCATCTGGGAAGAATTTTCACCCAAACTCGGCACTCAACGGCGCTGATTGGTCCTGGGCAGGACCTGTCTTGTCATCCGAAGTTATTTCACAATTGCAGACTGTAGGTATGATTGGGACGATGCAGGGCTAAATCTACATTCCTTGGGGAGACTACGGCTGAGTTTAAAATCCCTGGTGCACAAACCCGTAAACGCCGTGCTGTGGGGGCTGACCGGTGCATGGGCAGTCGGAAGCTTTCGGACAACGAGGTCTTCAACTCCTGAGGTGAGGTCTAGAACAGCCTAAAGTTCTGAACGGATTTGTCGGCATACTGGTTGTGCGTGCTGTGTGGTGAAACGAGCGGCGGTGAGCTAAAGGCTTGTCCATTGGTGCAAGAATGTGGATAAAGTGAGGCCTGGCATGAAGGATGGGCCATGGCAGCGGATGCGCTACGATGGTCACCGATCCGATCACCTAGAGTGGGATTCAGGTGTCAGCCCCTGTATGTCTGTGTCGGTCCGTAGAGTGTCGATGCGGCGCCACCGTCACCCAACGATGGACGGGGTTGGATCATATGCTAGGCCACTTCTTGCATTATTTCTACGCCCGTCTCGTGTTTTGGCCTCACACATTGCGCCCAGCCGCTAGTCACAAGCTCTATAGAATGGTGTCGGGGCGAGGTGCAAATGAAGGCGACCGTCAATGGGGCCATGCGTCGGTTGCTGGTGGTGTTCGTTGCCGTCGGCTTTTTGTTCACTCCTGTGGCTTTTTGTCAGGCTGGTGCGTAGGCTTGAGCGGAGTAAAGCGGGCGGCGTAAGCTTCCTGTTCCGGAAATTTTAGAAAGACCATGATCCCGGTAT
>MSXM01000095.1:1506-5999 GCA_002083565.1 Nitrospira sp. ST-bin4
TCCAACTCCACCTGGATTTTGGCCTTCTCATACCCCTGTTGGATGGTGGCCTTGGCTTTCGCCCCATCAGTGGGGATGGCCTTGTCCGCATGGTCTGATACGTACAGGACCAGTGCTCCGCTCTTGGCGACCAGCTCCAGGTGATACGGCCCCGCGGCAAGCGCTTGCCCGCCGTGAAGCGGCTTCACAACTTCGTCGTGTTTTGCCTTGTGGGCTTCCACCGGTACTGAGGAAATCAGCATTATGCCAAGGACAAGATGACCCAGCAGATGTTTCATGATCGGTTCTCCTCAAAATCCAGCTCTGTATCGAATGATGGGTCTGGATACCGGCCGTCAATGTTTCGGCTGGTGGTGATGATGGTGGTGCTCTGCACCGTCGGTTTTAGACGTTCCCTCCTGGGATTTCTCACTGGGGTCGGCTTTGGGCTTGAGCGGCATGAAGCGGGCGGAGTACGCATCATGATTCGGCAGTTTCATGAAGACGATCACGACGGTATTCGGCATGAGTGAAAAGATGCCGGATCCCTTGAGCACATTGTCCCCCACCGGGTGCAGATGAACCTGAGTTCTGGTCTGGCCCGTTTCAACGGTGGCTTTGGCCAGGCCGCCGTCCACGCTGATCTTCGTATCAGCATGGTCCGTTACGTAAACGGTGAGGTCCCCTTCCTTGGCGACCAGTTCCAAATGAAACGGACCGGTCATGCGCAGTTGTCCGCCATGAGGCGCCTCAACCGATTCAAAGAACTCATCGGTATGCGCCAAGACCGGCGACGACACAGCCAATATCAAGACGACGATCATTCCACCGATCGTTTTGTTCATAGGCAACGCTCCTCAAGGAGTTCAAGCGGTATCAGGTTTAGGCTGTCCCGGCGGCGCCGGGTGTCGATTTTGGAATTACCATATCGATATGTCGCGGCAGATGTCAAAGGCCGAGAAGGCGTCGGATCATAGTCGACGGAAGGGCAGATCTATTTCAGTAGATGATCGTTGATCAGTGCGGCGAGTTCGGCGGGTTCGACGACGCCTTCGCGCGTCAGGAGCAGCTTGCCGTGGGAAAAGAAGTGGGTGGTTGGATATGTCTCGAACGTGTGGGCTTTCTTGATCTCGCGGCAGCGGCCCGGCACATGCATCTTGGCCTTGCCCACTTTGATAGATGGGAATTGTGCGGCGGTGGCTTCCAGAATCGGGTCGTAGGTGTTGCACGGTTCGCAAGTAGCGAGCCCGTACGCCACGACCGCACCGGCGCTGTCGGTGAATTCCTTGTAATTCTCATCTCTGACGTCTTGAACCGTTCCAGTCATAAAGTCGTCACGTCAAAAGTCCGAAAGTCTGAAAGCCTCGACATGCAGACTTTCGACCTTCGGACTTTCTGACTGAGGTTTAAGACAGCTTTGCGAGCGCGCCGAGGATTTCGTTGTCCTCACGAGCGACCTTGATTTCCTGCACCTTGACGTAGGCTACCTTGCCGTTCTTGTCGACGATCACGGTCGCGCGCTTGGAGCAGTTGAGCGGCTCGAAGTAGAGACCGTAGGCCTTGGCAGTCGTCCGATGGACGTCGGACAAAAGGCGATGCTTGAGATCAAGTGAGTCAGCCCAGGCCTTGTGCGAGAAGAAACTGTCGCAGCTGATGCCGAATAGTTCTGCGTTGGCTGATTGGAACTTGGGGAAGTCATCGGTCAAACACTTGTTCTCGCCCTGACACACGGGGCTCCAGTCCAACGGGTAGAAGCAGAGCACGACATTCTTCTTGCCCTTAAAATCGCTCAACTTCACGTCCTTCTGATCCTGGTCCTTCAAGTTGAAATCCGGCGCGGTATCGCCCGCTTTAATTTCTGCAGCTACGTCGCTCATCTGAGATCCTCCTTCATATGGTTGAGAGTCCGGCCTATACGGACAATGAGATTAATTTTGTACTGTGCGGCGTGAAAGATTGTCAACGGGCCGAAAGACCTAGCACTCCAGCCGCAGAGTGATAAGTCATTGTATTATAAAAGATTCGCTAACTTTGAAGTTGGCGGAATCCCATCATCCGACCTGCCGGAGCAGCCGTACGGTAGTTCACGATACGCAGAGTCTGGCCCAGCGCAGGAAGGTGGATCGATGTCCCGACTTTGGGCGATTGCCCCATATGCAACAGCTCATGGGCCGCTGCGTTCAGAATCTCCTTCGCAGCGCTCTCCGGAAGTCCTTTACCTTGAAAGAGTTCGATCTCATCCAGCCCGAATTTCGCCAATCCCAACGAGTAAAACCAGACTTGGTCGGGCCGGGCGGTTTCGTCTTGTGCGACAGACAGATGATCATCGATCTGAAAGGTTGTCAGGGCGCGATTCTGCCAATCTGATGGATTGAGGTAAGCCTGCGTGGTCACATCATACGCGGTTCCCTGTGTCAGGAGAGTCAGACAGCGGGCCAGCCGGGCGCCAAGCAGAACCGCGTCCGGCATATCTCGCGGGGGTGCGACGGAAGGCGCGATGGCGCCCATCAGGGGGTGTTCCCAGGCCAGTTGTTTCATGATCTCGGCAACATGGCTTGCCGGTAAGGGCATTACGACATGGGCTGACCAGGGGCCGTGTGTTGCTTGCCATGATTCGGGCGATCCCGCTTCGTGGCGAATGGACAATGGTCCGCCGTACTCACGTTCGTACTGCATCACAAGTTCGTCCGTGGACGGAGCCGTGCCGCGATAGCCGATGAAGTAGAGGGGCGGGCGCTTGGCGGACGGCTTGGGGGTCTTTTTGCGGATTCTCATCTCAGAGTCCGTATCTCACGGTGATAAGAGCGAATGGCTGATGGCATATGGCGGTATGGTAAAGGCTTGGATCTTTCGAAACTCGGGCCACTAGCTATCGGCCATCAGCTCGTTGCTTTCTACGCCTACTTCCCGGATTTCTTGGCTTTGCGGCGGTCTTCCGGATTCAACAGCCTCTTGCGCAGACGCAGACTCTTCGGCGTTACTTCCACCAATTCATCGGGCCCGATATATTCGAGCGCAAATTCCAGCGACATCTCCTGCGGCGGGACGAGGACCAAGGCTTCGTCGGACCCGGATGCCCGCATGTTGGAGAGATGCTTTTCTTTGCAGACGTTGACATCGAGATCTTCGTCGCGGCTGTTTTTGCCGATGACCATGCCGCGGTAGACATCCACGCCCGGGCCGATAAACATGGAGCCCCGCTCCTGCACCATGAAGATGGCGTAGCCGGTGCTGGTCCCGTCTTCATAGGCCACGAGCGATCCGTGCGGCGCCACGAGCAGGTCGCGTTGTTCTGCCGGTTCGTAGGCCTTGAATACGTGGTGCATGATGACGGTGCCGCGGGTCTTGGCGAGCAGGGTGTTCTTCAGTCCCATGATGCCGCGTGTGGGGATATGGTATTCGAGATGCATTTCGCTGGCGCCGACATCGGAATGGATGAGCTTCATGTGGCGCATCTCGCCCCGGCGTTTTCCGATTTCTTCGATGACCGCCCCCTGATAAACATCCGGGATTTGGATGGTCAATTCTTCGTAGGGCTCGGTGACTTTCCCGAACTCATCATGGTGGACGATGACCTCTGGTTGCGACACCTGCAGTTCATAGCCTTCGCGCCGCATCTGTTCGATCAAGACGCCCAGGTGCAGTTCGCCGCGCCCTGCGACCAGGAAGCGGTCGGCGCTGTCGGTCTCGCTCACGCGGAGGGACACGTTCGTTTCGAGTTCTCTGAACAGCCGTTCGCGCAGGTGGCGCGATGTGAGGAACTTGCCTTCCCGTCCGGCAAAGGGGCTATTATTCACGGAGAAGGTCATCTGGACCGTCGGTTCATCGATGGTCACGCGCGGGAGGGCGATGGGATGTTCCGGGTCGGCGATGGTGTCGCCGATACTGACTTCGTCGAGTCCCGCGACGGCGACGATCTCGCCCGCTTCGGCCTGTTCCGTGTCGGCTCGTTCGAGGCCGGAATAGATGGCCAGGTCCGAAACCTTGCCGGTAAACTGCGAGCCGTTTTTGCCCAGGACCATGACGGTTTGCCGTCGCGCGATCGAGCCGGATTGGATCTTCCCGATGCCCATCTTGCCCTTGTAGGAATCCTGCACGAGGGCCAGCACCAGGATCTGGAGCGGTGCGTTGGCGTTGATGGCCGGCGGCGAAATCTTCTCCAGGACCGTATCGAGCAGCGGGGTGATGTCGGTTCCGGGTTTATTGATATCGAGCGTAGCGGTCCCCTTGATCGCGGCGGTGTAGACGATCGGGAAATCGAGCTGCTCGTCGGTGGCGCCCAGATGGACGAAGAGGTCGAAGGTCCGGTTCACGACGTCGTCGATCACGGCGTCGGGCCGGTCGATCTTATTGATGACGACGATGGCTTTATGACCGAGAGCCAGGGCCTTCCGCAACACGAAGGTTGTTTGCGGCATCGGGCCTTCTTTAGCGTCGATCAGGATCAGCACGCCATCGACCATTCTGAGGGTCCGTTCGACTTCGCCGCCGAAGTCGGCGTGGCCCGGCGTATC
>MSXM01000096.1:0-6085 GCA_002083565.1 Nitrospira sp. ST-bin4
TCACCGTCGCCCCTCCCGGCCCCCCTGACCCGCCAAGAAAGCCTCCGATCGAGACCGGCCCTTGCGCCACGGCGAAGACTTGCTGGTTCGCGGCTTTCAGAGGAGTGAGCAACAGCGTCCCGCCTTGAAGACTCTTGGCGTTCGCCATCGAGGATACGACCGCGTCGAGCGTCATGCCCGGCTTGGAGAAGGGAGGCA
Organism: Nitrospira sp. ST-bin4; assembly: GCA_002083565.1. Lineage (GTDB taxonomy): Bacteria > Nitrospirota > Nitrospiria > Nitrospirales > Nitrospiraceae > Nitrospira_D. The sequence goes on from MSXM01000096.1 coordinate 199, forward strand.
GCTTCGCTGTCACCATCACGGACGCGATATTTCTGGTCAGCAGCTGAATCGGATCGATCACCAGATTGACGCCCATTTTGTTCAACATGGACATCATCGCCTGGATCGTAAACTGTCCGCCGATGACTTGATCGCCGGTGCGGTCCAACCCGACCACCAGACCGTACCCGATCAGCTGGTTTTCACGCACACCTTCGATTGCGCCGATATCCTTGATCCTCACCGCATCCGCTGTGAACGGGCAGAGTACGCAGCCGGCCAGCACGATTGGCAACACACGGCTCAATGCCTGTGTCGGCCGGCTTGTCTGCGATGCTCGCGCTTTCCGGATCAGCAGGAAGAACCGAGACAGCCATCCCTGCTCGGAAGCCGGTTGCTGATTAGGTACCGGGCAGGGTGAATGCTCCAGCGGAACCCATCGCGCACGATCGGCATACGAAGGAGGATTATGCTCGGCCCGCCGAACCACGCCACTGAGGACCATCATCTGTAAGGAGAACGTATCCATGCGCGTTCGCCAGAACGTCTTTTTGGGAAGTGCTGTGCGTCTCTGTGATGTCGCCACAAATTCCCCTCTCAGAATGGATAGATCCAATTCAGAATACGGATGAACCAGCCCGGCCGCTGGACGTCATCCAGCACGCCGAGACCGGCATACTCGATCTTCGCATCCGCAATCGCGGACGACAGCACGGTGTTCTTCGTATCGACATCGACTCGGCGCACGATACCGCCGATCGTCATCAGCTGCTTTTCGCTGTTGACGGTCACTTCACGCCGGCCTTCGATACGAAGATCCCCGTTTGGCAATACTTCGGTGACAATGACAGAGATCGTGCCGGTCAAAGTGCCTTCGCGGCTGGTCGCACCCTTCCCGCCGAATTTATTGTTCGCGCTGGCATCGATACCGAATCCGCGGCGAGTCTCATCACTCACCCGAATTCCTGGCAAGCCCAGATAACCCATGCCGCTTCCGATCAGACTATTATGGATCGTGGAGTCACGTTGAGCCGACGTATCAGCCGACTTCGACCCTTTGTGATTTTCGACGATCTTCACGGTGAGAATATCCCCGGCTCGCATCGCGCGGAGATCCTCATACAGATAGGCACGCCCGTTCTCTTCCTGCCAAAGCGACCCGACTGTTTTTGGAGGAGGCAGCGGAGGAACCACGATGCGGCTCGAGACACTGGGAGGACTGGAACAACCGCCAAGCAGAAGCATCATAGCTACCAGCCACACAAATATCCCGCGAAGGGTCGTCCGCTCGAAAGAGCCGATGGCTGATAACGGATGGCCAATAGCACCTAACCGAATCACAGCATCGGCTGGCTTCGATTGCCACTCCGCTCTCATACCCTCAACTCCTGTCTGCACTTTCCCCCCACCCCTCACGTTTCACGCCTCACGTCTCACGCCCATCAGAACTCCACCTGTACGAGTCCGGGCCCGACAATCTTTGCCTGGAGCTCCCGCCCTGAATCCAGATTGCTCACCATGACGCTTTGACCCATGCGCCCGCTTGATTTCGTCACTCCGTAGGCTTGAATCGAAAGCCCGCCCCGCTTCGCTTCGATCATGACCCGATCGCCTTTTTTGATCAGAACCGGCGCTTTCAAGAATCCCGCGCGGAACGGGACATCAGCCGGGAGCGGGCGTGCCGCGCTCTTTCCGATCACCTCTTCCCGATCGGTGATGAAGGGATGAGACAACTGGTGCGTGCGCATGCGCACCGCCTTCAAATCCTGGCCATCGATGATTTCATCGGACTTCAATGACCGATTCGGAGCAAGCGCATCGATCATCGCCGCCACATCAGCCAATACCTCGACGGTGTTCCAGGATTTCCCATTCACATTCACCGCCATTTGAAATGTGCGGCGCCCTAATCTCTCGTCATTCGATACAGGAACGACGTGGAACTCCATGTCTCCCGATGGAACTTTGATCGGCTCGGAAGGGTCCAATACCGTCACCTGGACGTCCTTCACCCTGCGGCCCCACTCTGTTTCCAAATATCCGCGAATTGTCCTTGTCAGCAGCTCAACGGAAATCTCGCGCTCGGCAGGACGAATGACGCCTCCCTCATGGGAACGATGGCCCGGAGCTGCCGGCGAGACCGACATCGCCTCCGAACGAGCCGCCTCCGCCGGCGTCACAATCCGCAACGTTTCACTCAACAGAAACATCACCAACACAAGATGGAATCGGCTCATGGCTCCCTCTACTCGTTACCGTCTAAGATTGTTGGCAATGGCCATCATTTCGTCGGACGCTTGAATCGTCTTGGAATTGATCTCATAACTTCGTTGCGCGATGATCATGTTGACCATTTCTTCCGCCAGATTGACGTTCGAGCTTTCCAGGAACCCCTGCTGGATCGTGCCGAATCCGGTCGAAAATCCACCGGTTCCCTGCGTAGGCGGACCGGACGCAAAACTGTCGATGAACAGGTTATTCCCCATCGCCACCAGACCGGACGGGTTGTCGAAGCGCGTCAATTGAATCTGCCCGACCTGTGACGCCTGCGTAACCCCGGGCAGCAGCACAGAGACGGTGCCGTCCTGCCCGATATCGACTTTCAGCGCACCGGATGGAATCGTAATGACCGGATTCAGCAGGTCACCGTCGCCGGTGACGACATTGCCCACGTTGTCCCGCTTGAACGATCCGTTTCTGGTGTACATGATGGTGCCGTCCGAACGGGACACTTGAAAGAATCCGGGACCATCGATGGCCAAATCGAGCTCGTTGTTCGTCTGACGCATGTTTCCCTGGAGCCACTCCTTCGCGACCGTTGTAGGCCGGACACCCGCGCCGACCTGGATGCCGACGGGAAACACCCCGACGTTCGACGCATTCGTGCCGGGAAGCCGCTGAATCTGGTACAGCAAGTCGGCAAACTCCGCCCGGCTGCGCTTGAACGAATTCGTATTGACGTTCGCAAGATTATGCGCAACCGTATCGACGTTGATCTGCTGGGCTGTCATTCCGGTTGCCGCCGTCCACATCGCTCGGATCATAGAATCCTCCCCGTGAAGAGCCGATGGCTGATGGCCGATGGCACGAACCCGCTGTGCGCCGGCGCATTTCCGCTCCTGCCAGCAGCGATCCGCCATCTGCTATTCGCTCTTAATCTCATACCACTCGTCCGACGTTCTGAATCGCCGTGTCGGTCATCCGATCAAATGCCTGCATCAATTTCTGGGCCGACTCATAACTCCGCATCCCCTCCATCATCTTCACCATCTCACTGATGGCACTGACATTGGACTCTTCGATATGCCCCGCCTGGACCTGGGGATTCTTGGCCACCGCTCCCTTATCAGAGATGTACAGCCCGTCGGCGAATTTCTGCGGCATCTGATCCTCCGGAAATTCCATGACCTTGATCCGGTCCACCGGTTTGTCGTCTACCTTGATTTCGCCTTGGGTCGTAATCTCCATTTTCCCGACAGGGAGCTTGATCTCGCCCTTCGCTCCCATCACAAGATGCCCCAGATTGGTGACGACCCGGCGTTGATGATCGAGTGAAAACATGCCATTGCGGCTATAGCGAACGCCCTGAGGCGTCTGCACTTCAAAGAATCCGCTGCCTTGAATGGCAAGATCCAGGGGATTGCCGGTCAATCGGATCCGGCCTGGTTCAAAGGTGGTCTTCATACGATGCGGCGCCGCAAACACCCGTTCAGCCGGGCCCAACGGCTTGGCCATGATCTGCTGCGCAAGTCCGGCGCCGTAACCTATGCCGGGGATCGCCGCATGAGCACGAGGAAACATCGCCTTGAAGGCCTGTTCATCTTGCTTGAAGCCGGCCGTATTCACGTTCGCCATGTTATTGGCAAAGACCTGCATGCGCCGCTCATGCGCCAGTGCCCCGGATAAGATGGGGTAGATACCTCGATCCATGATCACGCCTCCTTGTCACACTTCAGACACAGTACCTTCGCAACCCTCGTGCCACGTCAACGGCCGTACAGCGGTTACCTCTGCGCGTAGCCAACGCGGATTTTTCCAATAGGCCGCACAAGCGAGTCTCGGCATACACGCTCCGACCAGGCTGTTTCTGCCCTGCTCCGGTAAAATCTTCCGAGCAATCGTTTCCTCTGTGTGGTTCATTGAGAACAAGAGCTGATTGCTGATGGCCGATAGCACGGAATCGGAACACAGCACCGGCTCGTGGCGACTCCCACTCTGGTCCGTACCATCAGCCATCGGCCATACGCCACCGGCTCTTTGACGCGAACAGTGCGTCATCGCGCCGCCTGCAGAGAGGCCTTCAGCCGCACAATGGCTTTGGTGTGGATTTGACAGACACGCGACTCCGTGACCTTGAGCATCTCCCCGATTTCCTTCATGGTGAGCTCTTCGAAATAGTACAACGTCAACACGAGGCGCTCCTTCTCCGGAAGGTTCTGGATGGCGTCGCCGACGGAATCCCGTTCCCGCTCGTTGACCAATGTCGCCAACGGATCGGGGTTGTGGGTATCGGCCAGCATCGTGACGACCTTGGGCTTATCGGGATCGGAAAGATTGAGATCGTCGATGCTGACGACCACCGCGCCTCTTGCGCGGAGCGTAAAATCATCGAGTTCATCCGGAGACATCTTCAATTCAGCGGCCACCTCTTCATCCTTCGGCGGCCGCCCCAAGCGATGCATCAGCTGCACCTGCGTCCGTTGCAACAGCCCGATACGCTCGTGCACCGAGCGCGGAATCCAATCCATCGAACGAATCTCATCGAGCATCGCGCCACGAATCCGGAATTCGGCGTAGGTCTTGAACTTGGCCTCACGAGATGGATCATACTTATCCATGGCGTCCATGAGGCCGATCGTGCCGACCGAAATCAAGTCTTCCGCGTCCAGATAGGGTGGAAGACGAAAGGCAAACCGATGGGCCATCACACGGATCACATGGGCGAATTCTTTGATGATTCGCTCACGTCCGATTTCATCGGCTGAACCGGGTTTCCGCTCTTGCAATGGGGCTGTGTTGCTTATCATACAAATCCCTGCGCGTCCTTTCGTCGAATGAACACGGAGAGGCGCCTGCTCAACTTATTCACGACCAATGCAATTTCTAATCCTCACACCAACAAGAGGAGTTGCGAGCTTCCGGTTGCGTAGTTCCACAAGACACGTTCAGAACACCCGCGACTCGCCACCTGAATTACTTTCTAGATCCCCTTGATCCCCCGTTGCCAAAGCAACTGGACAGAGCCTTTAGGAATATCCGACTTGGGCCACTGCATCACCTGGTCCGCCAGCTTTATGAAGGCCTGGGATGCCGGCGAATCTGGAAACGCCTCTACCACCGCTTTTTGCCTGATCACCGCCAAGGGAACATAGTCATCGTGCGGGATATACCCCACATATTCCACAGCCACATGAAGAAACTGGTCGATGGCCCGGTCCAACTTCCTAAATACCTCCGCCGCTTCCCGGCGGCTTTTCGCCTGATTGACCAGCACTTTGAAATGGCGCTCCCGATACTGACGCGCCAGCACTTTAATCAGCGCATAGGCATCGGTCAGCGATGTCGGTTCCGGCGTGGCGACAACCACCGTTTCATGAGCCGAGGCGGCAAAGAATGTGACATTGGATGAAATGCCCGCGCCGGTATCGATCAGCAGCACATCCATCCCGGCGGCGAACTGCTCCAATTGCTCCTGGATGATGATCTGCTGCGAGTCGGTCAGCGCCGTAAGATGCGGCACGCCGGAACTGGCGGGCAGCACGTGGATGCCTGCAGGACCTTCCACCACGATCTCGTCCAGCGTGCGTACGCCCGACAATACGTCTTCGATCGTGTAGCGGGGCACGAGCCCCAGCAACACATCCAAATTCCCCAATCCGATGTCCGCATCCAACACCAGCACGCGCTT
>MSXM01000096.1:6130-8099 GCA_002083565.1 Nitrospira sp. ST-bin4
ACCCCGCCTTTTCCGCTCGACACGGCAATGACGCGTGTGCGGGGTTCACACGGCTCACGGCCGATGACGGCTGTATCGAAACGGCTTATCGTGCTCTGCATGTGAGATTCCTCCTACCATTCATTCGATGCGCACATCGCCCCGACTGCTTCCGGCACAGGCGCCTCTGGAAGAGACCTCTGTGGCCGGCTCATGGGCGCGCGGGAGACGACATACCGCTGCGCCATCAGACACTCCGCCAAACGTTCCGGCGAGGCGAGTTCGATATCTTCCGGAACCCGCTGCCCAACCCCCCAATAGGAAAGCGGCAGACCGGTGTGGCGCGCCACGTCGAAGATGGTCCCAAAGGATTCTGTGTCATCCAGCTTTGTAAAGAGCAGCCGCAACAACGGCAGATCCTTGACCCGATCAATGACTCTGCGCAAATCCCTTTCCTGAGAAGATGCCGGAAGGACCACATGTGTCGTGATGACAGATTCCTCGCCGATGAGCCGATGCAGTTCCGCGGCAGATGACACGTCCTCCGGTCCGACGCCAGGCATATCGATGAGAACCACCTCCGCCCGCCCATGACGCCGCAGCCCCTGGTGTAGCTGCTGCGGCGACTGCGCAGCAGCAAAGGGCACACCAAGCGTACGGGCATACTGACGCAATTGATCGACCGACGCTTTGCGATAGGTATCAAAGGTCACCACGGCTACGGACTGTCCCAGTTCGATTCGGTGATGCGCGGCCAACTTGGTGACGATCGATGTCTTGCCGGCTCCGCTTGGGCCGAGGATCACGCCGATGGCACGGCCGCCTTCCCTGCCAAGAATCGGCCCACTGATTCCGATACGGCAGGCGATGGCCTCTTGAAGGGCAGTCGTGACTGCTTCCTCATGACGGCACGCATCAGACCCCAACCTCTCCAGCAAATCATCACCCAATACCTCCGCCGTCGATGGACGCATGCCCTGCCGGATGAACGATCGGCACAGCCGCGCGATGACCGGCGGTTTCCCCGCTTCTATCGACTGGGTTTCCGGCGGCAACGATTCAGCCAACAAGCGGCTCACTTCACGGAGCTCGGCGCGAAGATGCTGCAAGCGATTCCGCCTCCACTTCATGCCGGCGGCCGACCTCGGCAGCCCGGCCGGCTCTGGAACAGCCGTCTCAATCGGCGCGTGATTCGAATCCAGCACAGATTGGAGTGCCGCCTGGAAACTCTTCACCACCGGGGCCGGTGCCGGAGATTCGACGGACGGCAGCTCCGCCACGGGTTTCGGCGCCTCATCACGAGGCAACGGATCCTGCTCGCAGGCTGCCATGACTTCCAGCACGGGACGGTTGAAAACGCGAAGCATGCGGCCGCCTTGATGCACTTCTTTCGATGAAAGGATGATCGCATCAGGCCCCAGCTCTTCCTTGATTGCACGCATCGCGTCCTGCATGGTGAGGGCATGAAATGTTTTGACTTTCATCAGTTACCTCATGACAGCTGAGCCAGGTCGCCATCGATTCGAACGGTATCCAGCGATTGCAGACGAACCAAGGCATCAACTTCGTTGAGACCCATGACCGGCACCGAATGGAGCAGGCGGTCGCTCAACCGCCGCAAGTGGCGCCGAACCGCCGGCGAGCACAGCACGATGGGCTGCTGCCCGCGAGCTGCCACCCGTTCGGCAGCCTGTTTGAGACCGCTCAAGAGCTTGTGTGACATCGCAGGATCAAGATTGAGGGATGCGCCCTGCGGGAGCACCGCCGCCTGTTCTGCCAGGGACCGGTCCAGTTGCGGATCCAGCGTGATGACTTGGAGCGTACCGTCGGGCAATTGATATTGTTTGGTAATCGTCCTCGCCAGCGCCTGGCGCGCAAACTCCGTGAGCACATCGGGATCTTTGATCGTGGCCGCATGATCGGAGACGGCTTCCAGAATGGAGCGAAGATCACGGATCGGAATACCCTCCTTGAGCAGATTGCCCAAGAT
>MSXM01000097.1 GCA_002083565.1 Nitrospira sp. ST-bin4
ACTTTCCCACTGGGGCCGAATGGCTTCTGCGGCTTTCCATTTAATTCAGCTTTGACCCCGCCGGCATTGCCCAGCGTCAAAACAAACTGGTCTCGCCCCTTCCATTGCGCTTTCTCACCAGGACGAAGCAGCGACTCTTGCGGGCTACCATTGTCGATTTGCACGACAACCCAGCTCAATTCAGTCGCCTCCAAATCCAGCACCAGCTGGGTATCCGCCATAGCGCCGGCCGCTTCCAGCGAAATTCCACTCAATGGGCCATCCGTCCCAACTGAAACCGCCGATACGGTTTCAGCCTCCGGTTTCGAAGCGGCAATCGGCGGCGGGGTGGGCTCAGACCGGCGAGCATCCGGCACTGAAGTCGGTGCCGCTGCAACTGTCGCATTCGGCTTCGTCGATTCGGCAGCTGGTTCAGGCTCCTTCGTCGCGGCTGCAACGGGGGGATTCTTAACCGTTTGGGTGCTCTGTTTGGGAAAGGCCGGCTCCGGCTCCGCCCGCTTCAGCACCGTGGACTGTTCCCGGCTCAAAAGGAAAATCAATGTCAGGACGGCAATGCCGATCGCAACAGCCACCGCTTTTCGATTGGACTGGCGCTTGCGTTCCTCTTCGGCCTGACGGACTTTGAGCCGTTCCCGTTCATCCTGCTTCTCATAAAAGGTGCCGGCAGACTTGGCAAACCGCTGGATCGCATCTTCCTCATCCAATCCAAGCGACCGCGCGTACGAACGGACGAATCCACGGGCAAACACCTGATCGGGCAGTTTGGAGAAATTGCCGTCCTCGAGCGCCTTGACGAAGTCGGACCGGATCCGTGTCTTCGACGACACCTCATCGACCGTCAGTCCCTTGGTCTCCCGGACTTGCCTGAAAAACTCGCCAACCGACTCCATAGTCCCCCTGCTACTTCAGTCGAGCCAATAATTCCGTGGCGGCCGCCGCATATTCCCCGCCCTTATCAACCGTCGTCACCTTTTTCAGGGCTTCACGCGCCCTCTCCGTATACCCCAATTTGTAGTACACCCGGCCCAACTCCAACTGAATCATCGCAGGCGGAACGTTCGAAGGACTGACGGTGATAGCATCTTCGAGCGCTTCCATCGAGCCCTGGAGATCGCCCTGGTGGGCCAGCGCACGGCCCAGATGAAACCGGGCCAGATCCGGCGTCGGATAGAGCGGATTCGTCAACGCCTTGCGATAGGACTTGATCGCCTCATCCCAACGATTCTGGTTGGCGAGAACTTGGCCGAGATACGTATGGGCTTCCGAATAATCCTCATCGATATTGATCGCCGCGCGAAACTCCTCTTCAGCCCGCGATAATTTGCCCTGCAGCGCGTACACATGTCCCAGCGCGTACCGAGAATTTTTGTTGTTAGGATTCAGCTGAACGGATTTCTGGAACGAGACGAAGGCCTTTTGGCGGTCCCCTGAAAGGCTGGCCACACCTTCCTGGTAATAGCCTTCTGATTTCGTGGCCATCTCCTCGCTGGTCGCGCAGCCCGCAAACAAATTCGCCGCTCCAATACAAGCTACCACGCAGCACATTCGTACTACGCGCGCGGCATGCGCAAGACTCGTTTCTTTCACCCGCGTCATTGCTGTCACTGAATATCCTCGAAATGCGTCAGCCGTTTGAATTCCCGGAACCGAGCTTGAACTTCTTTGTAATCCAGGATTCGCAATCGGTCAAGACTAAAGGATTCTACGGTAAATGACGCCATGACGCTTCCGAAGATAATGGCCTGCTTCATCGCATCGAGGGACCGGTTCCCCGTCGCCGCTAAATAGCCCAAAAACCCACCGGCAAAGGTATCGCCGGCGCCTGTGGGATCGCGCACATCCTCAAGAGGGAAGGCCGGCGCGCCGAACATATGACTCCCGTTGAACATGAGTACTCCGTATTCGCCGCGCTTGATGATGAGATGCTTGGGCCCGCGGGACAACACCAGCTTCGCCACCTTGACCAGGTTTGAATCTTGTCCCAGGGCACGCGCCTCACCGTCGTTGATGATAAGCACATCAACCTGCTCAAGCACCTTCCAAAGCGCCTCGCGCTTGCCGTTGATCCAGAAATTCATCGTATCGCAAGCCACCAGCGACGGACGTTCAACCTTCTGAAGCACATCGAGCTGAAGTTCAGGATCGATATTCCCAAGAAACAACACATCCGGAGACCGGTACACGTCCGGAATTTTAGGCCGGAAGGTTTCAAAGACATTGAGTTTGGTGTCCAGCGTGTGGGCCTCGTTCAGCTGATGCGTATACTCGCCTTTCCAGCGGAAGGTCGCGCCAGGACGCCGCTCCAGGCCTGTCACATCGATGCCGCGGCTTTTCAAAAATGCAATATGCTGCTGCGGGAAATCCTCTCCGACAACGGCGATGAGCGCCACGGATGTAAAAAAACTGGCCGACGTCGAGAAATACGTTGCCGACCCGCCAAGCACCTCGGTGCCTTCCCCGAACGGGGTTTTCACCGTATCAAGCGCCACCGACCCCACCACCAACAATTTCCCCATGATCACCGCGCTCCTTTCTTCGGCGCCCACACCCGGCGAGTCAACAATGCAAGCTTCCGTTTGGCGGCGGCGGGAACCTGTTTGCGATCCGTGATCACCGCATGGGTCAACGCCTGATGACAGGCGCAGTCTGGCATACCCGCAACCGACGGCAGCACGGACTTCAGTATTCGCTTGGCCAGCGCCACGTTTCGATGAAGCGTGTCCAGGATGGCCTCGACTGTGACCGCCTCCTCCGTCTCATGCCAGCAATCGTAATCCGTCGCCAACGCCATCGTCGCGTAGCAGAGCTCCGCTTCACGCGCCAATTTTGCCTCCGGCATATTGGTCATGCCGATGACATCGACACCCCACTGTCGGTAGAGTCTCGACTCCCCTTTCGTCGAAAACTGCGGGCCTTCCATGCACAGATATACGCCGCCTCGATGGATCGTCGCTCCCAGGCTTTGGCCGGATGAGGCCAGGGTTTCTGCCAGACCAGCGCAGACCGGCTCACCGAACGCGACATGCGCCACCATCCCACCCTCGAAGAACGTGGAGACTCGCCGCTTCGTAAGGTCGATGAACTGATCGGGACACACCACATCGCCCGGCTTGATCGACTCTTTCATGCTTCCCACCGCGCTCACGGAAATTACACGAGACACACCCAGCGACTTGAGCGCATAGATGTTGGCGCGATAGTTGATCTCGCCGGGATTCAGCCGGTGGCCGCGCCCATGCCGAGAGAGAAACGCCACCCGCACACCTCCGATCACACCTACGATAATGGCATCGGACGGAGACCCGAACGGCGTGCGGACACGAATTTCCCGAACCGACTGGAGCCCCTCCATCTCATAGAGCCCGCTGCCCCCGATTACTCCTACTTCCGCCTGTCCACGCATCTGCTTCCCCTTCATATCTGTCCTTTTCCCATCGTGATGGTCTGCATCACCCCGGGCTCCAATGTTCCAAGAAATTGTTCGATCAGCGAGACGATGCGCCGGACGATGCGCTCAAACGGTTCATCTCGTTCTACCGAAATCCAATGGACCCCAGGCTCCTTTCGGAACCATGTCATCTGCCGTTTCGCAAATCGCCGGGTGTCCCGCTTGAACAAGCGGACCATCTCGGCATAATCACACTCACCCGACACATGCGCCGCCACATGCCGATATCCCAGTCCTGTCATCGCGCCGCCGTCCCGCCGATACCCTCGATCAAGCAGTGCGCGAGTCTCTTGTACCATTCCATGAGCCAACTGCCAATCGATTCGTTCTTCGATCCGCCTATACAACTCTTCCTTCGAACGCTGCAACCCGATCAGGAGTGCGGAGAACGGGGCCTCCTGAAATCCATGATCCCGCTGCACAGCCGACATCGGTTGTCCCGACAGCCGATAGACTTCCAACGCCCGCATGACCTTGGCCTCATCGTTGGGATGCAGCCGTGCCGCTGTCTCAGGATCGACACGGATCAGCTCGGCGTGGAGACGGTCCCGCCCCTGTTCCTGGCTCATCTGCATCAATTCTGCTCTCACCTCCGGGTCAGCTGGAGGAGCCGGACATAATCCTCGCACCAATGTTCGGATATACAGCCCAGTTCCTCCGACCACGAAGGGCAATCGGTTCTCCGCATACAATCGGTCGATTTCTGCAAGCGCCGCCCGCCGATACCATCCCGTGTTGAATGTCTCATCCGGATCGGCCAAGTCGATGAGCCGGTGCGGAACGCCCTGGCGCTCGTCAGCCGTAGGCTTGTCCGTGCCGATATCCATGCCGCGATATACTTGCCTGGAATCGGCCGTGAGCACCTCCGTGCCAAAGTGTTGTGCCACCTGCGCGCCAAAACGGCTCTTACCCACGGCAGTGGGACCGAGCAACACGACAAGCGGACGGCGTTGGCACACACTGTCAGATAGCTTCGGCATGTCTTGTTGCAATCACCGATCCGCTGCTCCGTTCTGCGTCACTCGTATCTCGTGAAGCCCACTTCGACTCGGCGAGGCGAGCGCAAAGCGCAAGATGGAAAGCGTGTGCCCACATCTCTGTTTGCGAGATACGCTTCACGAGGGACGCGGGTTAACCGTGGCCTTGACATCCTACCACCCGGCCCGCCCGAACATTTTCTCCAAGTCGTCCGTGCCGAGTCGAAACACCGTGCGCCGGCCATGGGGACAGGTCGTGATCTCTCCTTCTGTTCTCCAGTCTTCAACCAGTGCCTTGATCTCCGGCAACTCCATCGGACGTCCCGCTCTGACGGCGCCATGACAAGCCAGCGATGCCAGGACAGGACGGACTTTCGTCTCCACGGTAGACGCATGGTCCCATTGGGCCAAATCATCGAGCAAATCCTGCAGAAACGCTTCCGGATCGAGCTTGCCAAGCCCCATCGGCACGGCTCGAATCAGCACTGCCGACGCACCGAAGGGTTCAAGTCCCAACCCCAACTTCTCGAGTTCGCCGTGGTAGCGAGTGAGCAATGCCGCATGGGGAGGCGACAACTCAATCGAGGCCGGGAGAAGCAGCGGTTGAGATTGAATGCCTCTGGCGGTCCACGCGCGATACAGCCGCTCAAAGAGGACCCGCTCATGGGCAGTATGTTGGTCTATCACGGCCAGATCGCCTCCGACCTGGGCAATCAGAAATGTCCGATTGAGTTGTCCCAGCGCCACCACTTCTCCTGAGGGAACCTTGACATACGGCTCTGCCGTTTCACTGACAAACGCGAGCTGTGCTCCTGGCCGGGAGGAGATATCGACCTGCCGATCCATGACGGCGGATATCGGGGCTCCTTGAACTCCTGTGGTAGAGCGCCTCGCCTGCTCCTGGGACAAGCCGGAGACCGAAGTCCACGCGGGCTTGTTCCCGGATGATTCGCACGTCAATGAAGATCCCGGCTCGATCGAAACCCCTTCCGCCGTTCCTATCGCCTGCCTGATCGCCCGCCGGACAAGCTGATGAATCATCTCGGCATCCGCGAACCGGACCTCTCGCTTGGTAGGATGGACGTTCACATCGACACGATCGGGATCGACGTCGAGGAACAACACAAAAAGCGGATGGCGGCCTTTTGGAAGAAATGCCCCATATCCCTCTGCAACCGCATGCAGGACAGCGGCATTACGCACAGGACGCCGGTTCAGAAATAGTTCCTGTGGCATACGTGACGCTCTCGCATGCAACGGATCGATCGCGTATCCGCTCAGTCGAACCGTCGGCAGGACCGCTTGGACCGTGAAGCAGTGATCGAGAAACACCCGCTGATACACCTGGCTCACTCGATCTCTTTCCGATGGCACCGCCGGGTAATTCACAATCTCCGTTCCGTTATGCGTCAATCGAAAATGAACGGATGGCCAGGCAAGCGCCGCCTGCTGCACCACGCGGCTGATATGGGAGAATTCTGTGGGAATCGACTTGAGAAACTTTTTGCGGGCCGGCTGATTATAAAATAACTCCCTGACTTCGATGCTGGTCCCGGCTACCGGAGGGGCCTCAACGATCTTGCCAAGCCTCCCTGCCGTGACCCGAAACTCGATACCGGCTTCGGCGGACCGTAGGGCTGTGGCAACGCGCACATGGGACACGGAAGCAATACTCGGCAGCGCTTCCCCTCGAAACCCCATGGTGCGAATGGACCAAAGATCCTGATCCGAGCGCAATTTGCTCGTCGCATGCCGTCCAAATGCGCGCGGCGCGTCGACAGGGCTCATCCCTTCGCCGTCGTCGGTGACACGGATCAGCGCCAGGCCTCCATCTTCAATCTCGACGATGATTGAGCCGGCGGCGGCATCGACACTGTTGTCGACAAGTTCCTTGACCACCGCAGCCGGGCGCTCGACGACCTCGCCGGCGGCAATGCGACTGACAACCTCCTCCGGCAAAATATGGATCTTCCCGGTGCCGCCGGTTGTCAGCACGGTATGAGGCTCCTCACGCACGATGACAGGGGGAAAAGGCGGGACGGCAAGATGCCGTAACGATCATCTGATTTCTGCCAGCTTGTTCTTGGCCAGTTTCGATTCGTCGGATGCGGGAAATTCTTCGAGCACACGTTTCAGACTCTTTCTCGATTTGACCAGATCTCCGGTTTCCGCTGTCGCCAAGCCAAGCTTATACAAGGAAGCGGGAACTTTTTCATTACCGGGGTACTCCGCAACCAAAAATTCGAATGTTTGAATGGCGCGTCCATAGTCCTTCAAGTTGTAATACGACTCACCAAGCCAGTACTGCGCATTGGGGGTCAGCGACGTGCCTGAAAAGTCTTTGACGAAACGCTGGAAACCAGCCACCGCGAGCTCATACTTGCCGTTGAGATAATCGTTATACGCCAAATTGAAAGCCGATGTGGGGGTAATCCCCGGTGCCGTCGCCATGGCGGTTCCCGGTTCAGCCGATAGAGCCGGCTTCACCGGCTTCAAGACACGCGGCTCGGAAAACGCAGGATCAACCTTCGCTGCCGGCTGCCCGGCCGTCTCTTCCAGTTTTGCCAACCGCGTCTCAATTTTTTGGAGGCGCGCGACCACCTCATCGATCCGCTGCCGTCCGGGATCGGCATCTTTGACCCGCTCTACCGACTCCAACCGCCGTAACACCGCATCCACCCGCTGATGGTCCTGCTCCTGCGATCGGGAAATCGTCGAGAGCTGGTCCCGTACCTCAACAAAATCGGCGTGCTTGGCACAGCCGGTCAGCAACACCATCGGAACGAGCGCCCAGAATGCGATCACGACCGGCATACAACGATCCTCCATACGGCTTACCGAACGTCTTTGAGCTGCGTCAGCTTATCCGACGCCTTTCCCGCTTCGGGACTCTTCGGATACAACGTCACCACCTGCTTGAATGCCGAGGAGGCCCGCTTCATATCCTTCAGGGCCAGGTACGCGTAGCCTTTCTTCAGAATCGCGGACGGCACCTTCTCGCTCCGGGGATAATCGAGTTCCACCCGATCGTAGGCATCGATGGCTTTCCCAAAATCTTTCTTCCCGTAATACGACTCCCCCTGCCAATATCGGGCATTCGGCGCCAGATCGGAGTTGGGATACTCCGAGAGAAACGCGGCAAATCCGCGACGGGCGCCTTCCAAATCTCCATCTCGAAACAACGCCAATACCTGCTCATACCGCGCTCGATCCGCGGCTTCCTCGTGACCCTGGACAGGTGCGGCTGCCGGAGATTCTTGCGGCGCAGCGATTGTTACTGAGGATGGCGCCACAGCGGCCATTGAAGGCTGCTCAGCCGGCTCCACGCCGGCGTCGGGCTCGACGGCGGAACGCTGCGCCGGTTTCGTTGCCTGTGAACGAACACCCGGTTTCTGGTTGGCGCGGCCGGCCGGCTTTGTCAAAGACTCGATCCGGTGATCTTGATCATCGAGCCGCGCGGTGACCTTGTGCCCGACAGATTCGAGGGTTTTGGCCACGGACGCAATACTCTTATTGACCTCGGCCGCATGCGCGGACGCGGTGCGCTCCCCATGGCCCACCCGATCGTCGAGACCGGTGAGCGCTTCGCGGAATCCGGTCAGAGCCTGGTTGAACTGCACGAATTTCTGTGAAATCTGATCGAGCCGCTGCTGATGGTCGGTCAATTCCTTTTGCTGTTCCTCCAGCCTGGCATCCACACGCTTCGCTAATGTGTCGTTCGTGCGCTGTACCACATCAGCAATATCTTTCTTCAGCCCCAACATGGCCTGTTCCATCGCCCGGGACAGTTCGTCAAGTTTGGCCGCCACCTTCGTGTCCTGAGTATCCAGGCTTTTCTGAACCCAGGTATGCCGCGTCGTGTTGTCGGCATCCATCTTCGCAGCCAAGTGCTCGAGCTTTTTCGTTTGCTGTTCCGATTGCGCCAACCGGTGCTTGAGATCCTCCTGCTTCGCCTGGAGATCCTGCGTCAGATACAACGCCTTCTCCAGTTCACCCCGTAACTGGGGCAATTCCTGATCACGCAGGGTGGAAATCTCCTGGCTCTGCCTGGCTCGTGTCTGCGAAAGCTGGTCATCCTGCTGCTTGATGCGCTGCTGCAGGACCTTCTCGGTTTGTTTCAGATCGGACTGTTGAGCCACACAACCGGATAGAAAGGCGAACGCGGCAACGACGACCACGGTCTCAGTATATTTCATACGCCGGTGACCTCCTCTCCTTCATATGACTCCATAAGAATCATATCACGCACCCCGCCGTGCGCATGCCG
>MSXM01000098.1 GCA_002083565.1 Nitrospira sp. ST-bin4
CGATCCGGCAATCGCAGGTCCAGCCGAACTGCGAGCTTCTCAATGTCGAGCGGCAGTGTAATAGGGTGGCCGGTGATGACGCAGGTTGCCTGGGAGCGGTTGAAGACCGCTCCGACTTCCCGGAGCTGGCGGGCGACCGGCGGCTCCTGCAGATGAGGCGCAAGGTCCTTGAGCCAGAAGACCGCCTCCACGGTCAAGGTCTGGAGGTGTTGGAGCACGGCCAACGGCGTGGCGGTCATTTTACTGAGTGTCGGCTCGTCGGCGCGGGTGAGTCCTCTGGTCACGGACCATTCGAACAGCGGCATCCGTTCTTGCGCAGTCACTGATTGCAGCAAATCGGAAACCCGCTCCTCCTCCACCGTCTCGATGATGATCAGAGGATGAGAGGAGCGGATCAGGGTGCGGAGATCATGAACACTGGTTGAAAGGGACATGATCGGGAAATGCTAGCACGGGGTCCGGCTTCGACCAAGGAAAGCGTGCTTTGCCGCGGCAGAGTCATGAATCGCGCGGGTTAGGTCTTGTTCGGGGCGTCGAGCGCCTTGCTGATGTCCCCGATCAGGCGGCGCTCGATCTCGGCGGTTTCTTCGGGGCTCACACTCAGGATACGCCCGCCTTGCGCCACCTTCTCGAATTCCGCCTTGACGCCGAGTTTGGTGACATTGCCGGGCAGGGCTAGCAGGGAGATGAGATACTGGTTTCGAAAGCCGGCGACTTCCAATGAAGAGGGAGTCGAGACCTTGCGGTCCGTCACGAAGACGGCTTTCTGGTCCGTTTTGATACCGATCTTCAGTTGATAGCCATTACGCGCGAGCGACTCCTCGACGACTTTTCTGACTGCGTCTAAGGGGCGGGGGAGCGTCTCGAACTGCGCGCCCTTGTCGTCAATCTTGAGATTCTGCGCCGCTCGGGCCGCCGCCATTTGCTGGACTTCCACGTTCATGCGCTTGGCTTGATCCACCTGCATCTCCAGCCGCTCAGCCAGGTTCTGGGTTTCTGCCTTGGATGATTCGGCTGCGTTCTTTGCATCGCGGAGCTCCTGGTTGAGCAGATCGATCTGTTGCTGCATGACCTTGTTCCCGTCTTGCAGTGAGTTCAGCAGGGATTCCTGTCTTGCCACCTGCTTTTTCAGTGCATCGTTCTCGGTCTTGAGAGGGGAATCATCCGGCTGACAGCCCGTGATAATCAAAAGGCAGGCCGCGGCCCCGATCCACAGCAGCCGGCAGTTCGAATGAGCATGGTCATGCACGCGGTGTCCCTCCGGATGAATGGGCCGATTATCCCTGCTTGGCAGCAACTTGTCCATGTGAATTCACGAGTTTGACCGCTCCTGCTGACTGTCGCTATGCTGCCTGCATGAATCATCACGCGATAGCAGGGATCGTGGTGTTGTGCGCCGGTCTGTTCTCCAACGTGGCCTGTGCGGCAGAGCAGAGGTCGGCCGTTGACGTCATTCCCGCCGAGGATTATGCGCTGTACGATCAGACGATTGAGAGCGTCTTTCTCACTTCACACACCAGGCTGGTGGTGATCGAGCGTATGACGGTCGCCCGGCTGTTGCCGGACCGGACGGAGCCGGTGACGATCGAGTCCGTTCAGGATCGGAACTATTTCCTGGGTCGGCTGCCGGCGGACCTTGTGAGGGATTTTGTGGGAGCCAACCGCAAAGCCGGCCGGCTTGAGGGCCGATTCCAATTTGGAGTTCGCTATCGATTTGTCACGGGGCAGCTGCTTGAAGAACCGGAGGTGTCCGCTGCCGTTCCTGTGCAGGCTGGAGGTGCGGCGCCTGTGCAGGCCCTGCCGCTGTTGGAGCGGCTGGCCTTCTCGAGGGTGGGGCGGACGCTTCAGCAGGATCAGGCGCTTGTGTATGTTGAGCAGATGCGCCCTGACGGAACAGGCGCAGGTTTTCTCGTCTGGTTCCATCGAGAAGGGCAGGCGTGGAGGATCTTCGATACGGAAGTGGTCTGGACCATCCGGGGCGGACAGCGTCCGTAACTTGCGCAGTAAGGCTGTCGGACTGTAGCATGGCGCGCTATGGCTGCGTTGATCCGGAAAACCTTCTCGGTTCCTCCTCTGGGATGCAACTGCTCAATCATCGGCGATCCGGTTACGAAGCGGGCCATTGTGGTCGATCCCGGCGGCGACTCCGCACGCATTCTCCATGAAGTACAGAAGCTCGGCCTCACGGTCAGCCATATCCTGCACACCCACGCACATTTCGATCATTTTCTTGCTTCCGGAGCGATGAAGCAGGCGACGGGGGCGGCCTTGTGCCTGCACCAGGACGATCTCGATCTCTGGAAGAACCTTGAAGTGCAGTGCCGCATGTTCGGTGTGCCCTTTGTCTCCGTGCCGATGCCGGATTATTGGCTGAAGGATGAGGAAAGAGTGTTGCTTGGAGAGCATGCCCTGGTCGCTCTTCACACCCCGGGCCACACGCCGGGATCGATGAGTTTTCATGCGCCGAACGAACAGCTGGTGCTGGCGGGAGACACACTGTTTCGCGGCAGCATCGGGCGGACTGATTTGTGGGGCGGGAATTTCGATGCCATTGAACAATCGATCAGGGAGCGTCTCTACACCCTCGACGATGCGACCATTGTGGTGACTGGACATGGCCCGGAAACAGAAGTCGGGCGGGAGAAGGAGTTGAATCAATACTTTCGCATGTCGTAACCGGGAATTGTCGCGGCTAGTCTTTCGCCATACGCTCTTTCAGCCGCTCGATTCGTTTCTCGGTGGATTGTTTGATGAAGGCCATGTTTTCGCCGAGATGCTGCTGCGCAGTGATCTTCCCTTCTTCGCGCCGCTTCTGCTGATCGAGCCCGAACTGGGCGACGAGCGGCCCGTCTTCCTGATTGAGCTCTTTCCAGATTTCGGCGCAGCGTGATTGTTTGGCGGGCGGGTACTTGTCGCAGGGCGGAGTGACAGCCGGCGGAGCAGCAGCCAACGAGACCGAAGCCATGCCGGTCACACAGACGATCACAGCGGTCAGGTTCCACCAGGATTGATTCATACGCATCTCCATCTGCATGGCCATTCGCTCATTGCAGCACCATACCACAAGTCACATTGTCGCGCCGACCATCAAGGTCTATGAAGACGGCGCGCGGACTTTTCTCAAACGATGGACGGCGCGACGCAAGCGGTCTTCCGCCTTGCTGACGGAGTGGATGGCCGGCCTCCCACGCGGCGCGCCGGTGCTTGATCTCGGATGCGGCGGCGGGCAGGACGCGCAGGTGTTGCGGCGCGAGGGATATCAAGTTGCGGGGATGGATTTGACGGTGGCATTCCTCCGCGTTGCACGCAAGGCGGTTCCGTCGCTTCCCCTCGTGCGCGCCGACATGCGGGAGTTGCCGTTCCGAGCTGCGAGTTTCGACGGTGTCTGGGCTGCGGCCTCCTTGATCCATCTTCCCAAAGCGGACGCAATGCGCGTGCTGAGGGCGCTCCGCTTGCTCGTCAAACCAGGGGCGAGGCTGGCAGCGACGCTGACATATGGAACGAAGAGCGGCCTGCTCACGAAGGGCTGGATGCCCGGTCGCTACTTTGCGCGCTGGGAAAAAGACGAATTGGCAGGGGCACTGCGCCGCGCAGGCTGGCAGGTGCTGGCATTGCGCGTGGTCAGTAATCAGGAACGGAAGGGCAGGTGGATCAACGCGATCGCCAGGCGTGCAGATCCACCGGGGTAGAATGCATACACACAAGCCGTTTTTGGTTAAGCCGTCTTGAGTCTTTTCGCCTGAGGGATCGGCACAAAGCGGACTTCCACCCGTTGGTCCAATGCGGTGGCTATACGATTCAACATCGCAAGGGAATGCCCTTCGTAGTCCGCATTTTCCAGTCGGCAGATCGCGGAAGCCGTCGTGCCTACTAAATTCGCCAGTTGCCGCTGGGTCATGCCGGCACGAAGGCGCAGATCAATCAGTTTTCGCGCGACACTGTCATTCGCTCGCGCTTCGGTTAATCCCTGCACCCGTTTGGGTTTGCCCGCGTAGTAGCGCCGATAGAGAATCTGGACTGCGTCCGCCGTTCGTCCTTTGTTTTGTCTCGTCATGATTGCCCCTCACGGTAGGTATGCGTCGCCGGATCCTGCTCGAACTGCCGTTTGCGCTTCGAGGACCTGGACGTTGCCATTACGATCTTGATAAAAGACAACGAGTGTCTTCGGCACACTCCCTCCTCAAGTCCGGTCATGATGTTCACATATTTGTGAATAGGTGGTCAAGCAGGACTGCGCAAATAGTTTGTCGTATGTCCTGAACCGACGCGGGCATGATGTGGATAGCTCTGCAGACCGCCTCCGCCTCCAAGTGGTGGGGCGGAATATACTGTGGGCTGATCGCCGGTTAGACTGCGGGAGTTGCAGCCTATCTCTGGGAGTGGTTCTGGATAGTGTTGTTTGATAACCATCCCACTTTTCGGTAGAGTCCTCCCCTGGCAGATTGCCTTGCTATGCCGCGCAGGTAGCCTGCGCAGGCTTGATATTTAGGTGTTTCAGTGGATCAAGCCCAATTGAACACGTGGGCTCAGGAAGTCCTCGCAAACGAGGTCGCACGCCTCTCGAAGCTGTCGTATGCCGAAATCGCCAGATGGTCAGAGTACCCTCAAGCGCCTGATGTAGAACTCCGCGTACCCAACGAGTTGTCCGAGTGCAAGTTCACGTTGATGAAGGACACCCAGCCCGACAAGAGTATTCGCATTGCTATCCAGCTATATCGCCATCGCTTCCTTGGAATCGGGCAGGTGAGTGCAGACGGATTCTTCATCGCTCCGGATGGAAGCGTTCGAAAAATTCACGGAAAAGGATATATGGGCAGTTACATGAGACACCGAACCGCCCAGTCAGCGCGGACGGATAGATAAGATATAGGGGTTAGCGAACAATTGCGTTGCAAGAAGAAATTGACAGACAAGTCGGGAGGTGACTGAAGGGGGACGCTCGGCGGCGTCCGAACGGACTAATTACCCCTCCGAAATTGCGCTCTGACTTCTCATTTGCGAAACGGAAGCCATGAACTCAACAGTTCTCATTCTTCCCGGCATTGGCAACTCCGGTCCTGAACATTGGCAAAGTCTGTGGGAAAAAGCCAACTCTTCGTTTGCGCGCGTGCAGCAGCGTGATTGGGATCATCCTGTTTGCAGCGAGTGGGTGGATGTTCTGGAGCAAACAGTTGCGCACGTTGGCGGCAATGTCGTGCTGGTTGCGCATAGTCTGGCCTGCCTGCTCGTCGCACATTGGGCGGCGAAAACACATCTCAGAATACAAGGCGCATTGTTGGTTGCCCCACCGGACCCGGATGGACCCAACTTCCCAGGAGAAGCAATGGGGTTTTCGCCATTGCCGCTGAAGTCACTTCCATTCCCAAGCATCGTTGTGGCAAGCACCAACGATTCCTATGGGAGTGTAGAGTTTGCAAGGTCTGCGGCTTCTGCTTGGGGTAGCCGCTTTGTAGATATTGGCCCAGCAGGCCACATCAATTCAGAAAGCGGGCTTGGAGAATGGAATGAAGGCTTGTTGTTGCTCCAACAGCTTGCCGCATAACAACGCTATCAACCCGGACGTCGGACCGGGACAGACACCACGCGCAGCACGGGAAAGGGTGTCAGGTCCCAATCTCCGAAGGTTTTAGGATCAACCCTTGAATGAGGCGGGCTCAGATCTTCATCGCCTCGTTCACTTCGGCGAGGGTTGCCTTGGCGACTTTCGAGGCGCGCTCACTGCCGGCATGCACGATGTCTTCGACGCGGGAGGGATCGCCGAGCAGCTTCGCGCGCGCGTCCCAGACCGGCGTCAGCTGTTCGACTACCCGATCGGCGACTTGTTTCTTGCAATCGATGCAGCCGATCGCCGCTGTCCGGCAATCCTTGTTGATCTGATCCTGGACCGGCTGCGGCGAATAGATCTTGTGAAACTCATAAACCGGACAGATGTCGGGGTTGCCGGGGTCAGTCCGGCGCACGCGCGCCGGGTCGGTGACCATGGTCTTGAGTTTCTGGCGAACGGCCGGTTCGGTGTCCGACAGATTGATCGTATTGTGATAGCTCTTGCTCATTTTCCGGCCGTCGGTGCCGAGCACTTTGGGAAACTTGGTCAGATGTTCCTTTGGTTCGGGGAAGACGGCCGTCTTGTAGATGTCATTGAATCGCCGGGCGAGTTCTCTCGTCAGTTCCAGGTGAGGGAGCTGGTCTTTGCCTACCGGCACAAAATCAGGCTTGTACAAGAGGATGTCGGCCGCCTGCAGGACCGGGTATCCGAGAAAGCCATAGGTGGTGAGATCTTTTTCTTTGATCTCTTCCTGTTTTTCTTTGTAGGTCGGGTTGCGTTCCAGCCACGAGACGGGCGTCATCATTGAGAGCAGGAGATGCAGGATCGCGTGTTCCGGGATACGGGACTGGATAAAGATCGTGCACCGTTCGGGATCGATGCCTCCGGCTAGCCAATCGACCAGCATGTCCTGCACGAACGTGCGTATGCGGGTCGTGTCGGCGTAGTTGGTCGAGAGGGCATGCCAGTCGGCGACGAAAAAGTAGCAGTCGTACTCTGCCTGTAGCGCCTTCCAGTTTTCCAGCGCGCCCAAATAATTGCCCAAATGCATGAGCCCGCTGGGCTGCATGCCGCTCAGGACCCGTTTGCGCGGCGTTGTCATTGGGATCCTCCCCCGAGGCCGAGCGCCGTCGACAGAATCGTATTTGAAAGACCGGAAGCAAAGGTGTTGGTGATGGTGTGGATCACGCGCAGCTCCTTGTCGAAAATGATGAGGCCGACCAGAATCATCATGCCATAGGGCTCCAGGCGCATGAGGGCCATCGCCGGCTTGGCTGGAAACAAGCACGTCAGAATACGCCCTCCGTCGAGCGGAGGGATTGGAATCAGATTGAAGAGCGCGAGGAGCACGTTGATCATGACCGAATACAGAGCCATGACGGCGATCGGACGCAGCACCAAGGCGGTCATGAGGCTCGATGAGGGCTCGGCATCGGCCTCCTGCCGGAGCGACAGAGTCGGTTCCAACGTCAGGAGAAGGGCCAAGAACAATGCGCTCGCTACCGCAAGGATGATATTCATCCCGGGCCCTGCAGCCGCCACCAACGCCATGTCGCGTCTGGGATTAAACATGTTGCGAGGATCGATCGGCACCGGTTTGGCCCAGCCGATGAAAAAGCCGCCGGGTAACAAGAGGCAGATCAACGGCACGAGAACCGTTCCGAAGGGATCGATGTGAGCCAGGGGATTCATCGTGAGCCGGCCTTGAAGCTTCGCTGTGTGGTCGCCGCATTGCTCGGCGATCCATCCGTGCGCGTATTCGTGGAGCACCATGGCGAACAGCAACGGGAGCCCCATGTAGGAGATCGTATGGAGGATCTGCGGAAGCGAGTTCATTCAGGACGGCCTTGGCGCCTATCGAGCCACTGAGTAACATGGGAACGCAGGCGGCTGACTGTTTCAGGATTCTGTCAGTTCAACTGGACGAATTTACCTTGTTTCACCTGCAGAAGAAAGAGCGGCCGGTGCAGCGTGCCGTCCGGCCCGAATCCGGCGGGTCCGGCGAGTGTGGGCAATGTTCGCTGGGTCATGAGAAATTCCTGCAGCGTTTCGCCGGAGGTGACGCCGCTACGGATCCCGTCGATGACCGCTCTGGCTGCATCGTATCCTTGCATCGTGAAGAGCGAGGGGGTGGTTTGGAATCGCTTTTGATAGCGCTGCACAAATTCCTGCACGGCGGCGTTGGGGCTGTCTACAAAAAATCCGTCGACGAAGGTGGCGCCTTCGACTGTTCGATCCGCGGTGCGGGCGAAGTCTTGAGAATTCCATCCGTTCGTTCCGAGCAGCGGGACGCGCATGTCATGGAATGCCAGTTGTGCGGCGATCAGCCCGATGTCGTTGGAGCGGCTGGGGATGAATATCGCATCGAATCCCGGCGTGTACAGGATCCGTTTATCCTTTCGATTGAGCGGTTTTCCTGCCGGCCGCGATGGATCGACCGGAACGGCGAGCCCGTACTTTTTGAGGTCTTCGGTTTTGAGCTGCGTGATCGGTGGACCGAAGTCGGTGTCTCCTTCGTTGAAGGGGACGGCGGCAATGATTTCTCCCTCATGCTGCCGGACCTCTTGCGCGAAGAGCCGCGCAAGTTCCCGGCCGTAGATCGTATTGGGGTAGAGGATGCAGAACCGCCGATAGCCTTGTTCCTTCGTGGCATAGGATGCGATGCGTTCAGCCTGCAGGCCGTAGGTGAGCGAGGTGCTGAACAGATAGGTGCCCAGCCGTCGGATATTGGGGAGGGTGGCAGCCGGGGTGATGAGCGGCACTCTGGTCCGTTGCGCCATTTCCGCCATGACAGGGAGATTCTTGGACAGCATGGGGCCGATCACCGCGAGCGGGCGGTCTTCAGTGAGCAACGTTGAGAGATCGTCCAGAAATCCTTCGCGATCGGAGTCGTGATCCTTCACGATCAAGCCGATGGATGGCATACCGGTCTGTTCGCGCGCGCGCTCGATCGCAAGCTGGATGCCGTCCAGGACATCGTTGGCAAAGGCGCCCAGGCGCCCTGACAACGGGAGCACTGCGGCGATGAAATACTGATTGGTTCTGAGTCTGGTGTGCAGCAGTTGCAGTGCATCATATGCCTTGGGCTCATGGGGATGTGTCGGGAAAGCGGCGAGGAAATGGCGGATTTCTCCTTCCGCCAGGTGATCTTCGCCGCGCGAGATGTAGTAGTCGATAAGACGAATGGAGGCGAGGTCGCCGGGATAGGCGCGTGGGAACGCCTCCCGTATCCGGGTCAACCCTTTTCTGTCGAGTTTCTCTGCAATCATGTTGCGGATTTGCTCGCGCGTGTCCGCCACCTGTTCATCCGAACCGTTGCCCATCCCTTCCAAGAGCGTGCGGATGGCCCGGACGAAATCCTTCTTTTGTACCAAGCAGTCCGCCGTCAGTTTCAACGCGGCATATTTGATGCCGGGGTCCTGGGTTGCTGCGCGGACTTGGGCCGCCAGCGGCAGAGCCAAATCGACATTACCCATGGCGGCATGCGTGCGGGCCAATAAGAGTTTGCCGGGCTCGCTCAGCTCGGATTCCGGGAATTCTTGTTGAAGCTGGTGTAAATATCTGAGGGCTTCAGCGTACTCCTGCATGCCGTAGAGGGCGCCGCCGAGGAGCAAATAGGTATCATCCAGGTGCTCAGGCCGGGGTGTCGTGGTGAGAAACCGGCGCAGAGTCGCTGCTGCGGATTCATAGTCGCCTTTTTCGATCTGCTGTTTCGTTTGTGCCAACACCGGAGGATTGGGAACGGGGCCGGCCGGTTTGTTGACCGCGATAGCAGGCTCCGTCACGACGAGACAGAGGCCGAGCAGCACCATAAACGACACGATCCCGACCAGGCGTGGCAAGACCGGCAACGTGTGGAGATGGTGTGTGTTGGGGAGCATGGTGTTTGAACGGCGGCAGAGTCTGTCCCGTACCGACTGACTAGTATCGGAAAGGGTGCAAGGTGTCAAGGAGAACCACGGTGTGTTCATTGTGTTTGCAGTAGGAGTTGGCTATAGTTTCGATTCTCAATCTTGCGCGGGGGTGCCGATGATGCTCAATAGGAATGCCGCTGTGTTTGCCGGTGAATGAGCGTGGCTGATTCATCGGCGTCCGTCATCGATCCGCTTGTTGAACGGTACTTGGCGCGGTTGCGTGTCGAGGGCGGTTTGGCAACCAATAGCCTCGAGTCGTATCGGCGCGATCTCACGAAATTTCAGCACTACCTGGCGCAGCATCGGCTCGGCATGGGCGAGCCGGTTGCGCCGCAGGTCGTGGTGGCGTTTCTCGCGATGCTGAAACGCCAGCCGCTTGCGGCCTCGTCCATCGCCCGCATACTCTCGGCGCTGCGCGGGTGGTTTCGTTTCCTCGTTCGTGAACAACTGGTGGATGTGAATCCGCTGCGCGATCTCACGGCGAGGCGGCGGTCCGTCCGGTTGCCTAAGACGTTGACGATGCAGGAAGTCATCCGGTTGCTGGATGTGCCGACCGGTTCCGGCGCTGAAGATTGCCGGGACCGCGCCATGCTGGAATTACTGTATGCCTCGGGCCTCCGGGTCTCCGAGCTTGTCGGGCTTGCGGTGTCGCAGATTGATTTGAATGCGAGTTGTCTGCGCGTCATGGGCAAGGGGGCCAAGGAGCGGGTCGTGCCGATGGGGCAGCAGGCACGGGATCTGCTGGCCGATTATGTCGCACATGTGCGGCCGGTGCTGCTGAAAGGCCGGGCGTCTCGCGCGTTGTTCGTCTCCCGCCGTGCGCGCGCGTTGACGAGGCAGGCATGCTGGAAGTTGCTGCGGCAGCGCGCGCAGCGCGCGGGGATTGCAAAACCGGTCTCGCCGCACATGCTGCGACATTCCTTTGCGACCCACTTGTTGGAGGGGGGAGCTGATCTGCGGGCCGTACAGACGATGCTCGGTCACGCCGATATTGCCACGACTCAGATTTATACCCATGTGGAGCGTAGTCGGCTGAAGCAGGTTCATCGGCAATACTTCCCGCGGCAGGCCGGTCGGAGGCTGTCTCGCTCATGAATAGGCATGGCCAGATGCGGGGTTGCCCAAGTCGATCACGGAATCCATAAGGCTGGTGCGAGAACCGATTGACATGGCAGTAGGGACTTGATAACCTCCGCCGACACTTACGAAGAAAGTCGGGCGGATAGCTCAGTTGGGAGAGCGCTGCCCTTACAAGGCAGAGGTCACAGGTTCGATCCCTGTTCCGCCNNTACCAGGAATGACTGGGTGTGCGAGATCGGAGCTAGTGATCGAATCGTCAACGAATATATTGTTTGGGACGTGATCGACGACCGCTGATGGGGTTTTGTCGTTCCGATCCTCAGCAGAAACAGATTTAAGGGGCCGTCGTTCAGCCTGGTTAGGACGCCAGATTGTCAATCTGGAGGTCGCGGGTTCAAATCCCGTCGGCCCCGCCATTTTTTCCGATGTCATGCCGCAGGTTCGAATCTGCAAGAAGTAAGGTTGAAGGAGGTACGCCTCCTTCAGGGCCACGCAGAAGTGGAGTTGTCCCTCACTATAGTGTAGGAAATAACAGCCGGTGAGGCAGAGGACAAAGCCGAGCCTGGTTCGTGTGCATTCCGCATCTCGTGGTCCCACCATTTTCTCCCGCGTCTGGTACACTCCATTTTACGGTGCGGTGCGTTCACCAGAAAAAGGAGAGGGTCGACTCCCATGTTTCAATCCGGTCCCATAGGGCTTATCGCGTCGCTCGGAGTGATCTCGAAAATCGTGCTGTTTCTGCTCTTGTGTTTTTCGATCATTTCCTGGGGCATCATTCTCTTTAAGTGGATGACGTTTCGTAAAGTTGACGAGGAGGACCGCCGGTTTATGGCGGTGCTCACGAAGGCTAAAGATTTCGATGAAGTCACGCGGCATGCTCAGCGAACGAGCGGGAGCCCCTGCGCAAGAATTTTCCATGGCGTAACCGAACGGTTGAGCCATGTCTCTGGAGCAGGCCGGACGTCGTATGATGGCGACGGAGCGCCGACGATCGATCGGCATGTCGTGGAACGGACCGGCGCGCATATTGCCCAGGGCCAAATCGCCAAGCTGGAATCATTTTTGCCGTTTCTGGCGACGACCGGGAATATCAGCCCGTTTGTGGGATTGCTCGGCACGGTCATGGGGATTATCGATTCGTTCCGCGAAATCGGCACGCAAGGCACGGCGAGTATTGCCGCCGTGGCGCCCGGTGTGTCGGAAGCATTGATTGCGACGGCGGCCGGATTGTTTGCGGCGATTCCCGCCGTCATCGCGTACAACTATTTCCTGACGCGCATCCGCCGCACGGCGTTCCACATGGATTCAGTGGTGGTCGAGTTGCTCGCCTTGCTTCCGGCTAAAACGAAGCCGGTTGCTTCAGTTTCTCCTGTTCCTGTGGGAGTGAAGGGATGATGCTCGAAAACAGGCACCGGCGGTTTTTGGCGGAGATCAACGTTATCCCTCTCGTCGATGTCGTGCTGGTGCTGCTGGTGATTTTCATGGTGACGGCGCCGATGCTCTATCGCGGGATGGACATCAAGCTGCCGACGTCCGCCTCAAATACGATCAAGCCGGAGATCCGGGCGGTGCTCGCGATCGAAAAAGATCAGCGGCTCTACCTCGATAAGGACCAGGTGAGTATCGCGCAGTTGGAGCGCAAGCTCCGTGTGCTCAAAGAGGAGCATAAGGATGTGTCGATCTATCTGCGGGCTGACCGCGATGTGCCGTATGGGGTGGTCATTCAGGTCATGGATGGAGTCAAGAAAGCCGGCATCGAAAAACTTGGCATGGTGACCGATCCCGCCGGTCCCGAGCGCGTTGTCGATGCCGTGACATCAGCGCGCAAAAAATGAAGCTTTCCGCAACAGTCTGATCTGCTGAAGTCACCGCCTCGGCTGTGACGGCTCGACGTGCGGGGGCTCGTAGGACAATCTCCGAAGCGACCTTCCTCCTATGCTAAGGCTACGGAGGGTGTATCCCACCTTCATATTCGGTGCGAGCTACAAAGTATCCGGCGAAGGAGCATAGAGGCAGACGTTCATGGCACAGGCCTCAGGATCGGCTGATTTTTGGTTGAGCGATGAGCGGCAGACGGATTTGAGCCGCCGCTTGTGGCGTGCGGTGGCGATTTCCCTCGTCGTGCATGTGGGTGTATTGGCGGTGGTCTCGTGGATTCGCCTGCCCAAGCATGGTGAACGCCCTCTGGCGTCCATCGAGATTACACTTGCCGCGATGCAGGCTCCACCGGTGAATGCGGACGAACCGCAAAAGAACGAACCCAAAGCAGCGGAGGTTCCCGCGCCTGCGCCACTTGCCAAAATGGCTCCGGCGCCTGCACCAGTGAAAGCGCGGTCCAATGATGTCATGGGCGATGTCATGAAGGGGATCTCACTGCCGGCCGATGCTCCAAAATTTGGAGACTTCAGCCCGACGGAAAAACCGAAGAAACAGCAGATCAGGTTGCCCGATGTTCCGGTCGTCACTGAGGCGACAGAACGGATCAAGAATCCGGAAGCGAAACCGCAGCCGTCGCTCACGGAAGATTTGAATAAAGAGCTGGATGAGGAGTTCGGGAGGATCAAAAAGTTCGAGCTTCCCAAGGCGGCGCCTGCCGATATCGCGCCGAAGCCTGCGCCTCATGTCGAAGCGAAGGCGCCGAGTATCAAGGCTGTTGATACAACGCTCAAAGTTCCTGGAATGGCACCGGGATCGAATGCGTATCTGGGGCGCGTGCGGCAGCGAATCAGTAGTTTTTGGAATGCGCCGCCGGTCGATGCGGCCGGTCGGGGGTATATGGTCATAGTGCAATTCAGACTGCACCGGAATGGATCGGTGACCGGGGTGGCGATCGAACAATCGTCCGGCAATGAGTACTACGACCTGGCCGGAAAACGGGCAGTGCTCAGTGCGACTCCCTTACCGGTCTTTCCTCCGGAATTGACAGAGGCGTACTTCGACGCCCATTTCACATTTGCTGTC
The DNA here is from genome assembly GCA_002083565.1 of Nitrospira sp. ST-bin4. Lineage (GTDB taxonomy): Bacteria > Nitrospirota > Nitrospiria > Nitrospirales > Nitrospiraceae > Nitrospira_D. The sequence continues at coordinate 13,501 of MSXM01000098.1, forward strand.
GGTGAATCACAGGGGTAAGACATGACATTTCGAACCGTCGTCTTCATCAGCTTGTGCCTGTCGGTTGGGCTCGCCTGGATTATCGAGTCCAGCGCGACCGACGTATTTTTAGAGGCGACCAGGCCGGATTTTCAGAAGATTCCGCTGGGAGTTGCGGGGATCGACAATAGCGGCGGTGCCGATTCACCCGCAGGACGGATCAGGCTGGGGAATCGTATCGAAGAAGTGTTGAAGGCGGATGTGCGACGGTCGCAGGTATTTTCTCTGATCGACTTGCCCAGCATCGGAATCAAGGTGGGCAGCTTGGGAGCCGTGCCGGACCCTGAATTCAAGAAAGCCGCAGAGCAGGGCGTGTCCGTCATCGTATGGGGTAAGGCAGGGATGACGAACGACGCCAAAGATCCCGATGTCAATATGGACGGATATGTTTACGATGCGGGCAACGACGAGATGGTCGGCGGCAAGCGCTATGCGGGAGCCACCTCCGTCGTGCGGCTGATGGCGCATCGCTTTGCCGACGAACTGGTATTTCGGTACACGGGAGAGCCGGGCATCGCCCGGACCAAAATCGCGTATGTGTCCGAGCAGGGGGCGGCGCGTGAGTTGTTCGTGATGGACTACGACGGATACGATGCGCGCCAGCTGACGGCCGATGGATTTTTAAATCTCATGCCCAAATGGTCGCCGGACCGGCGGTTCATCGTGTTCACGTCCTATCGCAATCGGAATACACAAAACATCGACATGATCGAGTTGGCGACGGGAAAGCGCTGGACGCTCGTCTCGTTGAGCGGACTCAATATCACTCCGGCCCTGTCACCCGATGGAAACTTTCTGGCATTTGCGTCCAGCCATGAAGGAAATTCCGAGCTCTACAGCTTGGATACACGCACAAAGGCGATGCAGCGATTGACGGTGCATGCCGGCGGCGATCTCTCGCCTTCGTGGTCTCCGTCCGGCCGAGAACTGGTTTTTACTTCGGACAGAAGCGGTGGGCCGCAGATTTTTCTCATGAGCATGGATGGGACAAATGTGCGCCGGCTGACATTTGAAGGAGACTACAATGCGGCGCCGGCCTGGTCGCCTCGAGGCAATTGGATTGCCTATGTCTGCCGAAGCCCGAAGAAAGAGTACAAGATCTGTTTGATCACTCCGGACGGCCAAAAGCGCGTCCAACTGACGAGTGGGCCAGGCGTCGATGATTCTCCATCCTGGTCTCCGGACGGACGGCATCTCGTCTTCAGTTCGACGGCCGGAGGGAAAAGTCAGATTTATATGATCAATGCCGACGGCAAAGATCTCGAACGGATCACGTTTACCGGAACGCATAATAGCGCGCCGGCCTGGTCGCCTGCGTCGTAAAGGTACTGTTGAGTCTTGCACGACAGTGGCGTTCCCTGTATGAAAGGGGGAACAACGCTTTAATTATGGGAGGGAGTGGGAATATGAAACGGTTGCAATCGATCATATGTGTGCCATTAATTTTCGGATCGCTTCTGCTGGGTTTATCCGGCTGTTCGTCCAAGGCGGTCCAGTCCGGGGGAGATGTTCAATCCGGACAACAGGGAGCGGGCAAAGGCTCCAATGAGGGCGGGGTCAGCCAGAATATTCCCGACACCTCGTTTTCCGGCCAGAATGGTTCGGGTGGATTGCGCGGATTGGATAAGAATCCGTCTGAAGAGCGGCTCGGCGGGAGTACCTTGACGGCCAAGGCTGATTCCGGCAGCGCCTCGCGCCAGATGGAAGAGATTCGCGCTGAACAAATCGCCTCGGCGACCGCAGGATTGCGGGACGTCTTTTTCGCCTATGATAGCTTTGCAATTTCCGAAGAAGGCCGTCAGTCCCTGGCCCGCAACGCGGAGTGGATCAAGTCGAATCCGGGCGCTCAGTTGAAAGTCGAGGGACACTGCGATGAACGGGGTACCTCGGCCTATAATCTGGTGCTGGGCGAAAAGCGCGCCAAATCGGTTCGGAACTATCTGGTTGAACTTGGAGTGGCCCCCAAGCAGCTGTCGGTCGTATCGTACGGCAAGGAGCGGCCGGTCTGCACCGAGCATGCGGAGTCGTGCTACTCACAGAATCGCCGCGGGCATCTGGTCGTCAAAGCGGGGAAGTAGTCAACCGGATTTCGGTGGCGGCCTTCGTCGGATGTTTGCATGGCGGCATGCGCACGGCGGGGTGC
>MSXM01000099.1 GCA_002083565.1 Nitrospira sp. ST-bin4
TAGAAGAGCTCCTCTCGGAGGGAGAGTCCACCGAAGACGAGGCCGAGGAGCAGGCGTAAGAAACCACCCCTGACTTGTCATAGCATCGATGCCATGCCGGCTACTCGATGCTATGGGGTCTGCATGGGGCACGCGACCGGCGCAAGTGGGTCTCCTCATCTGCTGACGGTTCATCCTTTCCCCAAAGAGGCCATTGGCGCTCCGGCGATCCCTTCATTGACTTCGCCTTCTCCGGCCTCCTAGAATCCCGCATGGCATCATCATTCGTGCATCTCCATCTGCACACTCAGTTTAGTCTGCTCGACGGCGCCAATCAGATCGATCCCCTCGTACAGCAAATCAAAGCGTTCGGCCAACCGGCCGTGGCCATGACAGACCATGGCAATATGTTCGGCGCCATCGAGTTCTATCGAAAGGCCAAAGCTGCTGGGGTCAAACCCATTATCGGGTGCGAAGCCTATATGGCGATGGGAAGTCGCCACGCAAAGAAGGACAGCGGGCTTGCGCACAACGACTACTACCACCTGATTTTGCTTGCGAGAAACCTGACTGGGTATCAAAATCTAATAAAGATAGTCAGTAAAGGATATCTTGAAGGATTCTATTATAAACCGCGTATAGATAAGGAACTTCTCAAGGAGCACCATAATGGAATCATTGCCCTCTCAGGCTGCCTGAGCGGCGAAATTCCCTACTTGATTGGCCAGAAAGATATGGCCGGCGCAATGGCTGTTGCCGGCGAGTTTCAGGAAATTTTCGGCGAGGACCAGTTCTACTTGGAAGTGCAGGCGAACGGCCTCGATCACCAACGAGTCGCCAATGCCGGATTGATGGAGATCCACAAAAAACTCGGCATCCCGCTCGCCGGCACAAACGATTGCCACTACCTTAAGAAAGAAGATGCCCGCCCCCACGAATTGATGCTCTGTCTGCAGACCGGGAAGACGTTGAGCGACCCCAACCGAATGAAGTTCGACACCGATCAACTCTATGTGAAGTCGACGGAAGAAATCTCAGCCGCATTCGCGGAATTCCCAGGCGCCGTCAGCAACACAGTCCGCATTGCCGACTACTGCGATCTGGAACTGGTTCTCAATAAGACTCACCTTCCTCAATACACCGTGCCGGAGAGCTTTACGAACCGGGAAGCCTATCTGGAGCACCTTGCGATCGCGGGATTGAAGGATCGGCTCAAGGAGCGCCCGAGCAACAGGCCTTCCGCTCTGTATGAGCAGCGCCTGCGGGAAGAGCTGATGGTCATCTGTTCCATGGGATTTGCCGGCTACTTCTTGATCGTGTGGGACATCATCCGGTTTGCACGCTCGCAGAATATCCCTGTCGGGCCAGGCCGCGGGTCTGCCGCCGGCAGCCTCGTCGCCTACGCCTTACGGATCACGGATCTGGATCCACTCGAATACACACTCCTGTTCGAGCGATTTCTGAACCCTGAACGGGTCTCCTTACCGGATATCGATATGGACTTCTGCATGGACCGGCGCGGCGAAGTCATCAACTACGTCGTGGACAAATACGGCTCCGACCATGTCGCGCAGATCATCACATTCGGCACACTGGGCGCCAAAGCCGCCATCCGTGATGTGGGCCGCGTACTGGAACTCCCCTACGCGGAGGCGGACAAGGTCGCCAAGCTGGTGCCGAACCAGTTGAACATTACCCTGCAGCAAGCGCTGGAGCAGGAACCGCGCTTGCGTGAACTGACACAGACTGACGCCAGGGTCAAAGAGTTGATGGATGTGGCGCAGTCGCTGGAAGGCCTTGCCCGGCATGCGTCGACCCATGCCGCCGGGGTCGTGATTTCCGAAGGCCCGCTGACGGACCATGTCCCGCTCTATAAGGGGGCCAACGACGAAATCGTCACGCAATATTCGATGGGAGATGTCGAGAAGATCGGATTGGTCAAGTTCGACTTTCTTGGTCTCAAGACGCTCACCATGATCCGGCGTGCGGAAACCTTGATCAATGAAGCCCGGCCTCACCAGCCCCCGCTGATCGTCGATCAACTGCCGTTCAATGACCCGAAGACCTTTGCCCTACTCTCTTCCGGCAAGACGACCGGCATCTTCCAGTTGGAAAGTTCCGGCATGCGCGACTTGCTCACCGGGTTCAAGCCTGACCGGTTCGAAGACATCATCGCCATCATCGCCCTGTATCGACCCGGCCCAATGGATCTGATTCCCGACTTTATCAAGCGCAAACAGGGCAAGGTGCCCATTGCCTACGAAACACCTGAATTGGAGCCGATCCTCAAGGACACCTACGGTGTCATTGTGTACCAAGAACAGGTCATGGCGATCGCCAACAAGGTGGCGGGATTTTCGCTGGGGCAAGCCGACATCCTCCGGCGCGCCATGGGCAAGAAGAAGCCAGAGGAAATGGAAAAACTCCGCGTCCAGTTCCTGGACGGCGCGAAGAAGAATGCAATTCCCGAGAAAAAAGCCGAGAAACTCTATGAGCTGATTCAGAAATTCGCCGGCTACGGCTTCAATAAGTCACACGCCGCCGCCTATGCCGTTGTCTGCTATCAGACCGCTTATTTGAAATCGCACTACCCGACCGAATTCATGGCGGCGCTCATGACGACGGACATGGGCAATACTGATAAAATTATGGGATACTTTACCGAGTGCCGCGATCTTGGCATCAAGGTGCTCGGCCCGGATGTGAATGCCAGCCAGAAAAACTTCGCCGTGGCCGACGGCGTGATTCGCTTCGGTCTGGCAGCGATCAAGAACGTTGGCGAAGGTGCCGTTGAGTCCATCGTGGCGATTCGCAATGAGAGCGGTCCATTCACCTCGTTCTTTGAGTTCTGCAGACGAATCGACCTCCGCAAGGCGAACAAGCGGATGTTGGAGGGATTGATCAAGACCGGGGCCTTCGATTCAACCGGCGCCAAGCGTGCGCAGCTGATGGCGGTCCTCGATCAAGCGATCGAAGAGGGTGCCGCGGCGCAGCGGGAACGGGAACTTGGACAGACCAGCATCTTCGGCGATGAATTCTCCGGCCAAGAAACAGCAACATTAGCCATGCCACCCCTGCCCCCTATCCCGGAATGGGATCAGGCGCAGCGCCTCACATACGAGCGTGAATTAACTGGGTTCTATATCTCTGCCCATCCATTAACCCGGTACGAAACGACGATCGGAGCCTTGTCGACCGCCACAACGATCGGCCTCACGGAGTTATCGGACGGTAAAGAGGTGAAGCTCTGCGGCATCGTGGCTTCGGTCAAAACGACGCTCACCAAGAAGGGCGACCGGATGGCCTATCTGACGCTGGAAGATCTCCAGGGCACGGTGGAAGTGATCGTATTCCCTGATCTCTTTAAGGCGGCAGGTGATCTGATCGCACCTGAACGGCTGGTTCGCCTCAGTGGAACGATTGACCGTAGTGATAAGGGCACGAAACTCCGTGTCAGTAAGATCGAACCGCTGGCTGAGGTCCAAAAGCAGGCAGTGAAACGAGTTCATATCCGGCTCACGGATCGTCCTGAAGTTCAGGATCAACTCCTGCGTTTGCGCGAAGTGCTGCAACGACATCCCGGGGGGACTACAGTCTCACTCTCATTTCAGATGGATACGGCATTAGAGGCCGAGACTGCCCCCCTTCCCAACCTCACCGTGTCTGCGAGCGAACATTTTGTTTCCGATGTTGAAGAAGTGCTAGGCAAAGGAGCTATGTTTTTGCTATCCTAGCCGAACTATTTCCAGAGATGGGAAAAATGGCAGTGTTGCATACCTAAAAGTCTCTGTTCACCAACTGGGGGGCTATGCGGGATTATCTGGAATTTGAACAGCCGCTGCGCGAGATCGAAGAAAAGATCGAGAAACTTTCCGCGGCTGCAGCCGGTGGAAAGACTGCTGCGCAAAACGATATTCGCAAGTTACGCGCCAAGTTCGCGCAAGTCGAGTACGAACTCTATCAGAACCTCACTCCCTGGCAGCGAACGCAACTGGCACGCCACTCACAACGCCCCAGCACACTCGACTACATCAATGAATTGAGCCGTGACTTCCTGGAGCTGCACGGAGACCGCGCATTCGGAGACGACCGAGCTATCGTAGGCGGATTCGCGAGGTTCAATGATCGAACTGTGATGATGATCGGGCATCAAAAGGGCAAAACGCTCAAAGAACGAATGCAGCGGAACTTCGGCATGCCCAATCCGGAAGGCTATCGAAAAGCGCTTCGCCTCATGAGAATGGCGGAAAAGTTCAACCGGCCGATTATTACCTTCATCGACACACCGGGAGCATATCCCGGCATTGGAGCCGAGGAACGGGGACAAGCGGAAGCGATTGCTCGCAACCTGCTTGTCATGTCGCGGTTGACCGTCCCAATTATTTCCGTCGTCATCGGTGAAGGCGGAAGCGGCGGCGCACTGGCGCTGGGAGTATCAGATCGTGTCTTAATGCTGGAGCATTCGGTCTATTCGGTGATTTCACCGGAAGGGTGCGCAGCCATTCTCTGGGACAATCCTGCAAAGGTTATCGACGCCGCGTCTGCCTTGAAAATAACCGCAAAAGACCTTCTTGATCTTGGCGTCATCGATGACATCGTGCCGGAGCCGTTGGGCGGCGCGCATCGGGAACCCAAAGCAGTCTGCACACTGGTCGGCAAAGCCCTCACAAATCAGCTCTTCGACCTGACCGACCTCTCCGCCGAACAACTTCTCACCCGCCGTGAGCAGAAGTACCGAAAAATAGGCGCCGTGGCTGGACTGTCTCCGGCGGAGCCTCACGAGCTCCCGCCGAGCTAGCCCGCATTATTGTGTGAGTTCCTGCTCTGGCCTAACAGCCCGGTTCCCATCAGCCGGCATTCGAGCGCAGAGAGTATCCTGCCTGCGAGTTCCGGACGATAAGGCTCCAGTGCGGAATGTTCCAGATATCGATCGAGCGTTCGCGGCAACTTTCTCCACCAAGCGCGCGCAGACGTTCTCGCCTGTTCAGCGTCAGCCTGTTCGCCGGAGAGAATCTTTCGAATCTCGCGCTCGAAAAATTCAACATGCGTGCGTTCATCCTCAAGAATCGAGGACAGGTCAGGGCGGACATCGGCCAGCAGAAGCGCAAACTCCAGCCCGAGAGCTTCATATCCGAACAGTTGCACGGCGAGCGCCGGCCATTGTCGTGGCACGGACGGAAGTTGTCCACGCTCATGCGCATGATGACCGAGTATCGTCTGAAACTGCTCAAGATGCCGCTGCTCGTCCTCTTCATGCCGCTGTAGAAATAGCCGGACATTCGATGGCACTTTTTGCAACTGAGATGACCGCACAGCCCAGAGCGCCATTGCCTCGGCCTTGAGAAACCGTTCTAGCAAGGCCGGTTCACAGGACGACGGCAACCGAAATGGCCCGGTCAATGAATCTTTTTGAGTCGCGCCTTTCATACCCGGTGCGATAGTACGCGAACTGCTCCATCCTGTCCAAGCCCTCTGCTTCCGGTAGAGCGGTTCAAGCCAGGCATGGCCTATACCCCCACTCTTTGCTTGCCGGGGCTAGCCGCTATTGAGCATCCTACTTCGGCACTTGACGGCTGTCTAAAACTTCAATTGTTCTATTGCGTTATCCTTCGAGGCGAGTTCTTTTATCACCCGCTGGGAACAGAAGACAGGTGACAGTCTTATTCGTCTAGTTTATACTTCTAGTGCCAGAGGCGGCTGGTTTTTAGACACAATTTAGAGTTACGCACGAGATCGACAAGAAAACCGTGTGCCGGTTGAAGTCGATCCATCACCCAGGACGGAATTCATGATGCATCATACTGCTGTGAGCCTGTCTCTTGTCGGTCGACGAATCACCGGCTGCTTTCTTGCCGGCATCTTGCTGATCGGAACCGGCTGCGTCAGCCAGCGCGCGTACGATCAAATTAAGGCCGAACATGAGGAACTCACCCGCGCGCTCGAGGCCGAGCGCGCCAACATGACTGAATTAGATCGACACATTGCAGTGCTTCAAGCCGCGAACAAAACTGAAGACGAGGCTGCGACCAATTATCGAGCGGCGATCCAGCGCAACCAACAACTCATGCGGCGCGCAAGCGAGGACATGGCGTCGCTGCAGACACAAGTAGCAAATCTTGTGTACCAAGGCAAACAGCTGGCTCGACAGGTTGCAGATACCAAACGGGAGCACCGTTCCCTGACGACACTCGTCGCGCAATATAAAGAAGAAGTCGAAGAAGCCCAATCTCTCGCTGAGTCGTCTGTGCCGCCAGAATCGGCCAATATGCCGTCTGCTGCTCTCCCGCCTACAGCCGAATCGGGAGTCTCACAACCCCCAGCTCCAGTTGCGCCCACGATGGCGGCTCCCAATCCGGTGAGTCCTCCTCAGCAAATGGCCCAAGTCACACCGGTGACACCGGTAAAACCGCCGGCTTCGACGCGCCACGCCCAATCGCAGCCGGAACCGCTTGAAGAGTCGTGGATCGATATGGTCATGAGCTGGCTGTCCAGCATTTGGAGTTGGATATTCGGGCTGTTCAGTTAGACGTGACGCCGCGTGATCATAGTGATGCGGGTCGACGCTCTGTCAACCACTTGAGCGCGCCTGCGCCGGCTGCGTGGCCGGTGGCGAGGCAGGCCGTCAGCAGGTAGCCTCCGGTCGGAGCCTCCCAATCCAACATCTCCCCCGCACCGAATACGCCGGGCAGCCGGCGAAACATGAGCTGTTCATCCAGTCCCTCGAACTTCACCCCTCCCGCAGTACTGATCGCTTCCTCCATGGGACGTGTGGCGACCAGTCGTAACGGTAGTGATTTGATCGCCGCCGCCAACCGGACGGGATCCGCAAACTCTTCCTTGGAGAGTACTTCCCGAAGCAATCCCGCCTTCACCCCGGCGATACCCGCGCGGCGGTCAAGCTGTGTCGCCATTGTGCGCTTGCCGCGAGGCTGCGAAAGATCCTTGATCAACCGCTGAACCTCGCGATCCGGAGCGAGATCGAGACGAAGTGTCGCCACGCCTTTCGCCGCGATCACGTCGCGCAAGCCGGCTGACACCGAGTAAATGACCCCACCCTCTACACCTGATTCGGTGATGATGAATTCACCCTGCCGTCGAATGACAACATCGTCCACAGTCTTCACGACAACGCCCACGGTCTTGACAGGATGTCCGGCAAATTTTGTTCGGAAGTGGTCTGTCCACTTCAGATCAAACCCGCAATTGGCAGGTTGCAGCGGCTTAACCGGTACCCGTCGTTCTTCGAGAATCGGTATCCAGGCAGCATCCGAACCAAGTTTCGGCCAACTTCCACCCCCCAGGGCCAGGACCACGGCATCAGCGAGAATCGAGCGTATACCCTGCGGCGTGGCAAACTGGAGTTGTCCCTGCCCGTCCCATCCGCACCACCGGTGCCGGATATGGAACTCCACACCGGCCTTCCGCAACCGGCGCAGCCATGCACGCAAGAGCGGCGCTGCTTTGAGATCGGTCGGGAAAATACGGCCGGAGGTTCCGACGAAGGTCGTGATACCGAGTCGCTGGGCCCAGTCACGAACTTCGCCTGGCCCGAACGATCGAATGGTCGGCGTAAGTTGCGCCCGGCGTGAACCATAGCGCGTAAGGAAGGTGTCCAGCGGCTCGGAATGCGTGAGATTCAATCCGCCCTTGCCGGCCAGCAGAAACTTTCGGCCGACAGACGCCATAGCGTCGTAGAGTTCGACCTGTGCGCCTCCCGCGGCGGCTGTTTCCGCCGCCATGAGGCCTGCAGGTCCACCACCGATAATTGCAATCTTCACCGGCAACTCCTGGCCGGTTGTGATTGGCATGGATCGCAGCCGGTATCCAGCACTACAAACTCTCTTACCCCGCCCCGGCGATCCAGTTCAATCTGGCAACATTCGGCCAACAGCTCCTTGAGTTGCTTGCGCCCCCGCTGGACGCGGGATTTCATCCCTGACAACGAAATGCCCATGCGTTTGGCCGCAGCCTGCTGCGTCAGTCCTTCGAGTTCCACGAGAGTGATCGCGTCCCGATAGTCCCGTGACAGCCGCCCAATCATGGGGCGTAAGCATCCGGCGAGTTCCGTGCGAAGCTCACCCGTATTGTCTCCAGAAATGGCATCTGAAATCGTCGGTGCAGCGCGGGATTCCTCAATGTCAGCACCTAACCCGGCAAGAACCTCTCGCTGCCTTCCTGGCTTCCGGTAATAATCGATGATCGTATTCCGCGAGATCTGGTAGACCCATGAGACTAACCGGCCAGGATCGTTCACATTGTCTATGTGCCGATGGACACTGACAAACACGTCTTGCAGGATATCGTCGACATGGACCTGATCATTCACTCGCTTGGCGATGAAGGCACGGAGGCCATCATGAAGGAGTTGCCAGAGATCTTCGGTCTTGGTTGTCATGATGGCCTCTCCGCCGTGAATGTCCATACGGTACTGCTTCGGCTCAGGCTCCGCAAGTGGCCGGCTCAGGAGAACCGGCCTTCCTCGGTACGCAGCAGCCCGTTTGACTCAGCCGTCCCGTGACTTCCAATTGCTCATGGACGGTAAAAATCTCCCAAGCGTTGTCGTCCGGGTCAGTAAACCAGAGTTTATCCTGCCGGGCAAAGCAACAGGCGATGTTTTCTTCGACTTTCTGAAGAATGCCTTCTTGTTGCAATCGGGCCTTCCACCCGGCGATCTCTTCGACCGTCTCGACCTCGATACCCAGGTGATCCACTGAACTCACTTCCCCGGTGGAAGACACCAGCGAAAGGTTCAGGGCCGGGGTCTTCACATCAAACTTAGCATAGTCGGCCACTTGTTTTTGTGGCGGCAGACCGAACACTTTTTCATAGAACGCCGCCGACTTAGATACATCACGAACATCAAGAGAAATATGGGGACGCATGGGAACCTCCGTTTTGATCGAGTAGCGGGTGATTCCGCCACTCATCTCTATAGACGGAGGAGGTCCGAAAAGGACGCAACCATTATCAAGAGTTCTTGTGAATATCAGTGCGCATGGTGGCTAGCGCTACGGTGCAAAGGCGGTTGAGACCGTCAAGAACAGAGCCTGGATGTTATCCTTTCTTGGCCACCGCCAGATACCACTTCGGCTTCATTCTTCCGAAATCCCTCCTCACATGACATTTCAACGATCTTTTTGAATCTAGGACTCGCTCCCCTTCCGAATCCCGCACGAAGACAACCCAGTGCCAGCAGGGCCGACCCTGTTCTCGATGCCATTTGATCGCCAGCAAGGCCAGATTGGGCAGACTGCTCCAAGAATGAAAGGGTTGCTCTGTGGAAGCTGTGCGTAGGCAATATTTCCGAAGAAGGCGGCGGACGTATGTCGTCTCAGACCAGAGCCGGCGATCCGTCGCATAGATGCCTAGCTGATTCGCGGTCTGTTGGGCTTGGCGGTAGGATATGCCGGCTATGGCCGCCACAGCAGCAATCCCGCAGCCGGTCCGTTCCAATTGCACGACAGGTTTCATGAATGTGCCGGGGCAGACAGGTGTGGGAAGCCACCATGCTGGGGAGGTCTTTTAGTTCTCCGGCATCTTGTCCACGACACGATCCCATTCTTTGACGGCCGGCTTCACATGATGTTCGAGATGGGTAAGCGCTGCGTAGAGTCGCCCTTCGTATTCGTCGCGTTTCGCATCAGCCGGAGACAGCGTCTTCAGAATAGCCACGAGCCCCAAGATTTCTTGGGAGGTCTCTGCAATCTCATCGAGGTGGTTATCCAATATCGGACTCGACGGCACCAGAAGCGACTCCTTCTCCGCCACCGCTGATGCCCGCGCTTTCTTAATCATGGCGTTTCCCCTTCTTTAACCGCCGCTCCAAGTTGGCGACTGTTTGTTCCCATGCTTCAATCTCGACCATCCAATGCTTTATGAGCCTTCGATCGGGATGAGCCCGTTGTTGCTCAAGCGCGATCTTGATTCGATGATCGGTAATCCGCCCTTTCAAACTCTCTAAGCGGAGTCGCAGCTTCTTGTTTCGCCCCATACCCCTCCGAAGCCATAACGGTACGCCGAAGGCCTTTCCCTGTCAATGAACGCCCACCCCTTGTTTCCGCTCACTCATCGACCTGTGCGTGAGATCGATCTCGTTGTGAGAAAACTCCGAAGTGCGACGGCCTGATTGTGCTGTTCGTCTTTGGCCGAATAGAGCAGCGTCACGGTGCGGGTCTTTGCCGGTCCTTTGATCGATGCAAGAAGTGCTGTCTTTTGTTCTAGCTCGGCATGGTAGCGGCGCTGGAATTCTTCCCACTTGGCGGGATCATGCTTGAACCATTGCCGCAGTGCTGTCGATGGACCGAGATCGGGAAGCCAGAGAGCGAGCTTTGCATCAGATTTGGAAATCCCCCGTGGCCACAGGCGATCGACCAGGACACGGAAGCCATCGGACCTGGCCGCCGGTGCGTAGATCCGCTTGACCATGACTTTCATATGGGCCGCTATTGTCCGATAGTCTCGATCACGGCCAGCTCATCCGGCGAGAGGGTGAACCGCTCGCATTGGAGGTCTTCCTTCATATGTTGCGGGTTCGTCGTGCCGGTCAGGGGCAACATGCCGATCTGTTGGGAGAAGCGGAAGACGAGCTGAGCCAAGCCGGTTTGATACTTGGCCGCGAGCGCGCGCATGTCTGGCTCGGCAAAGATCCCCGAATTGGCCGTGAGGAGCGAGAACCCCTGATAGATGATCCCGTGCGTCCGACAGATCTCCCGCACGTCTTTATCCCAGCCAAAAGCCGCGTAGCACCGGTTCTGCACGATCATCGGCCTATGGTTCGCTTTGGCACAAAGCAGGATCAGCTGGTCAGCGGAGACGTTGCTGATCCCGATCATCTTCGTTTTGCCGGCATCATAGAGCGACTCAAGTGCCGCCCAGACTTCCCAATCCTCAGCGCCCAAACCACGCCGCGAATAGGGACCGTGCAGCACGTAGGAGTCGAGATGGTCTGTGTGCAGATGGACGAGTGAGCTCTCAAAGGACTGCTGTACCTGCGTAGTGATACTTGCCCGCCCGTCGTAGGGCAACCGATGGTCCTGGCCGTTCACCGGTGTAAACTTGGTCTGCAGAAACAATTTGTCGCGAGTGATGCCTTGCCTTGCCAGTTGCACAAGCGCCTCCCCCACCCTTGCTTCATCGTAGTGAACGAGTTGATTGGCCGTATCGATCGCGGTGAAACCGGCCTCGACAGCCTGAAGCACCAGCCCGGTGGTGGCCTCTTTCTTCCACGCCGTGCCGTAGATGAAGGAAGGGATCGAGACATTATTGTAGGTAGTCCATGGCATCGAAGGATCTCCTTGGAATGCCCGTACCATACACGGATCTGGCTCACGGTCTCAACGTACGGCTGGTTGACGCCCTCCTCTCTCCAGACGCGTATGAACCAGTCCCTGCATGACCGGACAGAGACTGGTTCTACTCTGGTCTCAACTCGGCCTCTCGGTCCTGTTCGTGTTAGCCTCGCTCACTTACTGACTAGCCAGCTCGCAAACTTCCAGGGCGGAAGTGATTCGGCAGCGGCATGATGCAGTTCGGGTTGTATCCTTTCGCTTTCAAGGTATCGATGCTACCGAGGACTTTGTCCTGTTTCAGATCGATCACCGTGATGGAACCGTCGCTCAATCCCTCCAAATTGAGCAAACTGTTCTGGACGAATAGGTATCGCTCATCGGGTGAGAGTACGGAATGGTGTGCCCCGGCCGCGGCTGCAATGGTCTTGAGAAACTTCGGCTGCCGTGGATCGCTGTTGTCGTATAAATTCACAAACCCCGGCTTCGCTGTCGTGACAAACAGACGATCCCCCTTCGCGTTATACAACATCTCCAGTGGCATCCCCTGCCCTCGTGGACCAAAGTCATCGATCTGATGGAAGGCAAAGGTACTACTCGCGGAGTCCCAGACCCCGGCCCACAGTGTGCCCTCCAGCATGTTGGTGATATGCACGACTGGAGCATCAGTGTTGGGGCTGAACATAATCTCAACAGGAGCGGATTTCGCCGGAGCCGGCTTCGACCCGATCTTGTGTGTCGAGAGTAATTTCCCAGTACTCGCTTCCAGCACCGTGACAGAGTCTCCCTGATCGGACATATCGGGCTTCACCGTGCTGGTGACAAGCACGCGATCAATCCCGTTATGGATCGCGATCCCATGGGGATACAAGATCGTTGCCACGGCCGGATTCGTTGTCTTCACTGTCTTCATCGGCGTATCCGTGCGCGCATCTCCCATGATGACCGTGCTCGATCCCATGCAAGTGAGAAACCAGGTCCGGTTATCTTCCGATACGACAAGATCCTCACCCACCTGGCAGTCAGGGACAGTGACCTCACGCAGCCGATAGGGGAACTTCGTGAGGTCCATTACGTGCAGGGGACGTATACCCAAGGCCGTAACATAGGCTTTGGTGCGATCCCGGTTAAAGAAAATGTGATGGGCCACAAGATCGGGCGGCAGCGGAATCTCCATCAGAATCTTGCCGAAGTCGGCAGACGCTGGATCCATTTCCATGATCGCAATCCCTTCTCGCCTCACCGGCTGGTCGGGCTTGCTTTCGTAGTTGACCAGGGCAAGCAGTTCTGCTGATGCCAGCGTTGAGCCGACAAGCAGCAATCCGAGAGTCAACAAGAACAATCGTATCGGTTTCATGACATCCTCCATATTCATAATCTGACCCACGTGATGTGGTTCATGCTTCGCTTACAATTTGAACTATCGAACCCAGTGACTTCCGCACCATGTGATGTGAGGACGTACGCTCACACGTGTCCTGGACAACCTCACGGCTGCGCGATTCCTAAGCAATTCGAGGCATCAGCATCGTCAGAATGATTCCCGCAACAATCAAGTAGAACCAGACCACAACAATTGCGAACACGTGCATGATGGCATATCCTTTCTTCTCAAAATGGTTTATACATCGCTGTCGTGTGGATTCGACTCTCATCCGTTTCAGACACTTCCGATTACACCCGAATCCCGATGACTTCCAAATACTCGGCAAAAGCAGTAGTGCAGTCCGCCCCGGCGCGATTGTGCGAGGCCCAAAGCATTTCAAGCTCCTGTCTCAACCGCGTTTGTCCCTCGTCGTCAAGCGACGCAAAGGCGCGGTTGACCGGCCCGTAATACTGCCGAAAGAACTCCACGACCTCCGACGGAGGAAAGGGATAGCTGAACAGGTACTGCCGCCTCGTCAGACTGAGCTGCGAAAGTCCATAACCAAGCCGTTCACGGACCGTGGCTTCATCACCCCATAGGACCGGTGACGGCATGCCGGACGGGGCGATAAACTTCGCAATCGTTTTGAACATCTGCCCAATGAATCCCTGCGGCGTCCAATTGGCCATGGCGATGGTGCCGCCCGGGACGCATACACGGAGCAGCTCCCGGGCAACCAGTTCGGGTCGTGGGGCGAACATCGCGCCGATGAGACTGACGACAACGTCGAAGCTGGCGTCGTCGAACGGAAGCGCTTCGGCATCGGCCTCCTGAAACCGGACCTTCAGTCCTTCCGCTTGCGCGCGAGCCCGTGCCCGCTCCACCAAGTTCCCGGCGATATCCACCCCGGTAACCTCCATCCCATCTTTCGCCGCCATCAGCGCCACCTGGCCCGAGCCACAGCCGACGTCGAGCAACTGGCTCCTCGGCGTGATCTCGAGTCGCTCATAGAACTCTCGGGCGCCGCTTTCCATGTACCGGGAAAACCGATCGTAGTCTCCGGCCGTCCAGATTTCTTTGAGCCGAGCCGTGAGACTATCCCGCTCTCCCAACGCTGCATTCATCATGATACCCTCCTCCCATTCATTGTGCTCTTTCATGGCTTGCTTGGTACGCCACGCTGTCTCTGGTCGCACTGTACGAGACAAGTTCTGTGGCGTCTTAGCCGCGCGTCTAGCTCTCTTATCAGAAGAATGCTAAGCTCCAAGTCGTTTATCCGGGCGTCCAGCTGGTTTAGCCGAAAGGACTCGTTGCGGAGATCCATATAGATGGATGTACTGTCTGAAGTCTTAAAGGCCGTAAAATTGGACGGCGCGGTCTTCTTCAACGGTGAATTCTCATCTCCCTGGTGTACGCGTGAGCCCGACTCACACACCATGGGATCCTTTTTCCCCTCCGGCCCCAAACACGTCTTTATCTTCCACCTCGTCACCGAAGGACAGGGCTATGTTCGACTCAAAGAGGGCGCTCGCGCTGTGCCCCTGCAAGCCGGCGATGTCGTCATTCTTCCTCACGGGGACGCGCACCTCATGGGCAACGGCCCTCCTGTCACGCCCATTGACAGCGGGCCGCATTTGAAAGAGGTCTTCGCTGAAGGCCGTATCCTGTCTCAATTGGGTGGCGGAGGAGAGACCACCAAGCTGGTCTGCGGATACCTGACCTGTGAGCCGCAACTCTCGCAGGTCTTGCTGGCTGGGCTCCCGACGATCATCAAAGTCCATATTCGCGACAGCCCATCCGGACAGTGGATTGAAGATACTTTCCGCTATTCGGTTGATCATGCCGAAGCCTCTGGCCCAGGCGGCGCCGCAGCTATCGCGAAATTATCCGAATTACTGTTTGTGGAGACATTGCGTCGCTACATTGCTCAACTGCCGCAGACACAGACGGGCTGGTTTGCCGGGGTACGTGATCCGGACGTGGGAAAGGCGCTGGCGCTCCTGCACAAGCAGCCGGCTCACCCTTGGACGATCGCATCACTGGCCAATGAAGTTGGCCTCTCACGTTCCGTGCTGGCAGAGCGATTTCGGCATTATCTATCGGACACGCCGATGGGATACCTGACACGTTGGCGACTGCAGCTTGCCGCTCAAGTGCTGACGTCTACATCCAAAAGCGTGGCCGAAGTGGCGGGCGAGGTGGGATATGAGTCCGAACCGTCATTTAATCGCGCCTTCAAGCGGGAGTTTGGGGTACCTCCGGCGCGGTTCCGCAACCAGGCAAGAAGTTCTCAACGTAAGACCTGATCGTGTGCGGTGATGGAAGTGCGGCAACACTACACGATCCCTGAATAATGCCTTCCTGGTCGCCCCCGATGATCCTACCTAGTCATGGTCATGCGACCGGAACCTCCACGACATTTACCACGTGGGCGAGGCAGTCCTTACAGCGGGACAGTTCGCGTTCGGCGCGACCACGACAACCTATCCGCGCCTTATCCCGATCGGAGAGCAAGCCGTGGCATTGACCAATCCTCTCCCGACCATCACCGGATGCTCGGGAGCCTGTCACGAAGCTCATTCTGCAATTTTTGAAAAGAACCCTACGGCTGAAGGGTATGTCAGCATCCCGCGGCCCATGGGCCCCAACTGCGTGCGCGACTCGCCACCGAACGATCCCCTGAGAAATTGCTCCCAGCGGTGATTCTCGCGCCACGTCTTTCATTCATGGTGGCGATATCAATGGAAACATTGCTAGAGTGTGCGATGGCCCCACACGACAACGTTGCCGTCACGGAACTCCGGCTCAGTTACCGCTATGTGAAGGCACACCCATGGGTCGTGATGGCCGTCAACGGGTTTCTCTCAGCATATTTTATGGAACAGCCGAGCTTTCGGGTCCAGCGGCATTTTGACGAGTTGGAGTCGGGCATGCACGTCTGGCTCTGCGAAGTGCCGGCCACGATGAAAATGGAACGGCTTCTCAGACGCCTGAAAGCCGACATTCCCGCGTTTCACCTGACGACGACTCCATCAACCACCGACACCTGCCCACAGTATCTGATCGACAGTCCAGATCCCGCCGCCTAGCCGATCGACTTGGCGAAAATCTGCCGCCGTGTACTCCAAAATTCCGAAGAGGAGTATACTAAAAATCAGCGGGGTGTCTGATGCATCGAGTGCTGGTCTTAGGAGCTGGGAAAATCGGTTCGCTGGTCGCCTGTTTGCTGGCGCAACGAGGGACCTACGAGGTGCATCTGGGCGACATCACGCTGAACACCCCGAAACATCTCGTCGAAGATCTTCGATTGGAGGGCGTCACGCCCTGCATCCTCGACGTCCGGCACCCCGACGCAGTGAGCGCCTACCTCTCGGCTCATCCCGTGGACGCGATCCTGTCAAGCCTCCCCTATTTTTGTAATCCCACAGTCGCAGGACTGGCATTAACCCATGGCCTGCACTATTTTGATCTCACGGAAGATGTTGAAGTCACGAACCAGATCAAGATCTTGAGCGCCGGAGCCGCTCATGCCTTCATGCCCCAATGCGGACTCGCGCCGGGCTTTATCAGCATCGCCGCCCATGACCTGATGACACATTTTGACACATTGGATACGGTCAAGATGCGCGTAGGCGCGCTGCCGGTCCATCCCAGCAATGCGCTCAAGTACTCACTGACCTGGTCGACCGACGGGCTCATCAACGAGTACGGTAATCTCTGTTACGGGATTGAAGCCGGCGCGAAAGTCCCGCTCCAGCCTCTGGAAGGCTATGAGACGATCGAGCTGGACGGATTGCTCTACGAGGCCTTCAACACGTCGGGAGGGTTGGGTACGCTTGCGGATAGTTATGCCGGAACCGTCCAGACGATGAATTACAAGACACTTCGTTATCCCGGCCATTGTGAGAAAATCCACTTACTGATGAAGGATCTTAAGCTCAACGAAGACCGCGAGACGCTCAAGCGTGTGCTTGAGCGGGCGATTCCGCAAACCCTCCAGGATGTCGTGCTGATCTATGCGTCAGTCACCGGGACAAAAGACGGCAGCCTCTTCGAAGAAAATTACGTCAAAAAGATTTATCCCCAGTGCATCAAAGGCCGGCTGTGGTCCGCCATTCAGGTCACGACAGCATCGAGCGCCTGCTGTGTCATGGATCTTGTGTTGAACCAGCCGTCTCAGTACCATGGGTTCATTACCCAGGAATCGGTCTCCTTGAAAGAATTCCTGGGCAACGATTTTGGAGCATGCTTCCGATGAACAGCATTCAGACCGCTCTCAGAGATCTGGGTATTCAAGCAGTCAATTCCGGTGGGAGTACCGGTAGTGGCTGGTGGTCCGGCCGAAATGACGGGGCGCTCCTACAGTCGATCAACCCTTCAACTGGCGGGCAAATCGCCGGTATATATCCATGCTCGTCAGATGATTACCAGCGAATACTAAAAGAATCCGTTGAAACTTTTCGTGCGTGGCGTCTCGTCCCGGCACCAAAACGGGGTGAGCTCGTTCGGCTCATCGGCCAAGCGCTCAGGGAGAAGAAGGATCAGCTTGGTACATTGGTGTCGCTGGAAGTCGGCAAGATCAAGGCGGAGGGTGATGGCGAGGTGCAGGAAATGATCGACATGGCCGATTTTGCCGTCGGCCAAGCGCGCATGCTGTACGGCGCGACCATGCAATCCGAGCGGCCGGCCCACCATATGTCCGAGCAATGGCATCCATTGGGGCCGATCGGCGTCATCACGGCATTCAATTTTCCCGTGGCCGTCTGGGCATGGAATGCCTTCATCGCCGCGATTGCCGGCGACACCGTCATCTGGAAACCCTCGCCGAAGGCCCCCCTTTGTGCCATTGCCGTACAGAACATTTGCAACCGTGTCATGCAGCAGCAGGGCTATGCGGGCATATTTTCGCTCTTTATTACAGACCAGACGAACCTGGCCGAGCTGATGGTGCAAGATGCCAGACTACCGTTGATTTCATTCACCGGATCGGTACCGGTCGGACGCCGTGTGGCCTCGGTTGTCGGCCAGCGTTTGGGACGAACGCTGCTGGAACTGAGCGGCAATAATGCCGTGATTGTCGATGACACTGCCGATTTGGATATGGCCGTGCGTGCCGTCTTGTTCGGAGCCGTCGGAACGGCCGGCCAGCGCTGCACAACCACGAGGCGTCTCTTTGTCCATGAGTCGCGCTATGAACAATTGGCGGGCAAGTTGGTCAAGGCCTATGCTCAAGTTCGAGTCGGGAATCCTTTGGAGCCCGACGTCTTGCTGGGACCACTCATCGACCAGGCTGCGGTTGAGAACTATCGCGCCGCCCTCGACGAGGTGAAAAAGGAAGGTGGCGAGGTCCTCTGTGGCGGCCATGTACTGAATCGGCCGGGACATTTTGTAGAACCGACGATCGTCCACGCACAAAACCACTGGCCCATCGTACAGCGTGAAACCTTCGGCCCAATTTTATACGTCATGACTTTTCAAACAATCGAAGAAGCGATCGCGATGCAGAACGATGTTCCTCAAGGGCTGTCCTCCGCGATGTTCTCCAATGATATTCGCCGCACCGGACAATTCCTCTCAGCGTCCGGCAGCGACTGCGGCATCGCCAACATCAATATCGGTACGTCCGGAGCTGAAATCGGCGGGGCGTTCGGCGGTGAAAAAGAAACAGGCGGCGGGCGTGAGGCAGGATCGGATGCCTGGAAAGCCTACATGCGCCGCCAGACCAATACGATCAACTGGGGAACCGATTTGCCGCTGGCCCAAGGCATCAAGTTTGGGGAGTAACCAGGTCGTCATCTCAAAACAGTCGCAGCATCACCCTATGACTGACGTCTGACGATCCCGTTCCGGGAGGTTGCCATGATAGATCACGCTGTCGCATTGGATGCACGTATCGAACACATGGTCGCGGACTATGTCCTGCATAATCGGGCGGCCAGAATGCTGAAGACCATGCTCGACAATGCCGGTGTCGGGCTCTCCCCCGTGATTGACCATCTGACGATCCGGACATTTGATATCGATCGTGGAGCGGAACCGTTTGTTGCCTTAGGCTATGCCTACGATGAAACGATCGAGTACGACGACTGGTATGCCAAGGTTTATCGGAAAGCCGGATACCCTGCACTGTTTGTCGATCAGGCCTATAGCGACGATCGAGGGAAAACCAGCATCATCCCCGGCTGGGTCGAGAAATTCGGCGACCAGATCTTTCACCACATTGCGGTACGTGTCGAAGATATCGAGAAGGCCGTAGAACGGCTTAAACAGAACGGCGTCGTATTTGCCGGGAATATTGTCGGAAACCGCGGGGACCGCCTCCGGCAAATCTTTTCTGCCCCTGAGACCGTCGATGGTCAGCCGTTTTCAGTTTTGGAACTGGCGGAACGGCATCGCGGCTATCTCGGCTTCCTGCCGCCGCAAGCCGACAGCCTCATGAAATCCACCGCCCCGCGCTGATTCTGCCGTTCACACTAAAGGGCTGGGGTCACAATGACCCCAGCCCTCAGGTTACACTTCCGCTCCCTGTGCCGCTCACTTGCTCGCCGCCAGCGTAAGCCCCTCGAACGACTGGAGATACGTTTCAACCATGACTCGCGCCAACTGATCCCCGCCCGGTGGGCAGGTTCTCTCTTCGGTCTTGCGAACCAACCCCGTCGGAACGGCGGCACTGGTCCAGAGCTTGATGACAAGGCGGCAATTTTTGAAGGTCGGCCACACCGACGTGTCGTACTCATACGTCGCAGACTCCCACTGCGTCGCAATCCGCGTGCCATTGACCTCAATCGTGTCTTCGCCGGTTTCAATCGGTCGGGGGGTTAGTTGGACACCCATCGCGAGATTGCCGGCTTGATGGAAGCGAGTCAGCAGTTGAGCAGAACGGGATTGATTCCCCGACGTGCCGACATTGGAATCATACTGAGCGGCGATGGTTTCTTCCCATTCATTCGGAGGCATGGGCCTCCCATACCGATCAGTGGGAGCTTCGCTGAACCACAGCCTGACGCCCTCAGCGTTGATGCCCCGCAACTGATAGGCCTTGAGAGAAGTGATCGGACCGGCCACGAATTTGTTCGAGGCGGCCAGGTTCCAGTACCGAGCGGCGTACACCACCTTCGCACCAGGTCTGAAGTTCTTCCAGGCCAGATATTCAGGACGGTCGACGAGCGCCGCGGCGGCCTTCTCTGGCTCCGGATAGGTTTCCTTCAACGCCTGGGCGACGGCATCCGGCACCGGGATCTCCTTGCGGCCATGTTCAGTAATGTCGTCATATCGAGCTTGTGTTGTTTCGACCGGCATCTGCCTCTTGTACTCGACAGTAATCTCTTCCGCGATCTTGTCTATCGCCGCGCCGAGAACGTGGCGCAAGTCGGCGCCGCTCAGATCGATGGTCTTGCCAAAATGGGGCTCCGCGATACGCCTGGCAATCCCTTCAGCATTCCGATAGTAATATTCCGAAATCTGCCGATGCCCCTCTTCATGTTCAACAGTCCGCTGCGGCGGATTATTCGGCAGCCAGATCGTCATGTTGAGTTGCAGCGTCACTTTAATCCGGTTGATCCTGGCCTTCGCATGCGTCGCATCAATCTGCATGACCTGGCCGCCGACGGACGCATCGGAGCGGAAATCCCCAACACTCACCGCTGCTTCGGGTTCCATGAGCGGCGGCCGATCAGGCGGCGGATTCTTGGGATCGAAGTACCGTGTGTTAAGTTGAGCCGGCATTTTGACGATCTCCACCTGAGGCTGTTCCGACTGAACAGATGGAACTCCGATAACCAGCATGAACATGAGCATGAGCCACACACGCATCGACACCTCTCCTCTTTACAGCTTCGGCCGATTCTTTAAGGGGTCTGCTTTTTCTGTTCCATCCTCTGCCCTGACGGGGCGATCACGAGCAGCTCAGGGGTCGCACCGTCGATACCTCGTCCGGTCTGGCAACACAAGTAACAGGTCCACTTTTGAGGACTTCCATCATACTCGGAACATGAAAGGTGGGGCAATTCTGGGATTTCTGTCTGCGTTCGTGGGATGCTATTGCGTCAGGGCGGCAGAGGGTCGAGGAGGTCAGCCCATGTCTCGGAGGGTATGTCCGGGGTTCCGATCCCGCGCGATGGACTTCATCAGCTGATCTCCGAAGAGCACAACAATGCGATCACGTTGATCTTTGACGATCATGGACGCCGACGGGGCCTTGAATGTCGCGGGATCACCATCCAGCCACGCGCTGCACGTAAACGGCAGCTGATCCAGCATGGTCTCGACACGGTATTCAGATCGCAGCCGATATTGCAGCACGTCGAATTGGAGCCGTCCGACTGCGGCAACCAAGGGCTCCTGATCTTGAAGACTGTGCATAATCTGAACGGTTCCCTCTTGCGCCATCTGCCACATGCCTTTATCGAAAGGTTTCCGTTTACCAACGTCGCTCGGGCGGATGCGCGCGAAAATCTCCGGTTGGAACTGCGGCAAGGGCTTGAAGTTGAATCCTCCAGTCGTGGAAATGGTATCGCCGATGGCGAACAACCCCGGATTGATGATGCCGATGATATCGCCGGGAAACGCCTCTTCCACCGTACTCCGTTCCTGCGCCACGAGACTGTGCGGCCGTGAAAGCCGGACTTCCCGGCCGAGGCGATGGTGCTTGACCAGCATATCCCGCTCGAATCGTCCTGAACACACCCGCAAAAATGCAGTACTATCGCGGTGCTTTGGATTCATGTTGGCTTGCAGCTTGAACACATAGGCGCTGAACGGTCGTTCGATCGGGTCGATGGAGAGTTCGGATCCATCCTCGGCATCGGCCAGCCGTGCGCCGGGAGATGGCGCCAGCTTCACAAAAGCATCCAAGAAACTCTCGATGCCGAAATTCGTCAAAGCCGAGGCGAAAAACACCGGGGTGACCTCTCCCTGGAGAAATAATTCCCGATCGAAGGGATTCCCGGCGATCTCCAGTAGTTCCAAATCGTGCCGGACCTGTTCCAGTACCTCCTGCGAAACCCTGCCGCTCTGTGCAAGGTTTGCCAATGCCATGGTATCAACATCCACCTTTGTCGCCCCGCCATGAGCGGTCCGGCTGAACAACTCCACATGACTGTTCTCTCGATTCACAATCCCGACGAACTCGCTCCCCGATCCGATCGGCCAATTGACAGCGCTGGCATGGATATTCAAGGCCTGCTCAACCTCCGTCATCAAATCGAGCGGAGGGCGGCCAGGCAAATCCATCTTATTGATCAGAGTGAGAACCGGAATGCGCCGCAGACGGCATACGGCAAAGAGCTTGCGTGTTTGCGCCTCCACTCCCTTGGCGGCATCGATGACCATGATGGCGCTGTCCGCGGCCGTGAGAGTCCGGTAGGTGTCTTCAGAAAAATCCTGGTGGCCGGGGGTATCGAGCAAATTGATGACGGCTTGTTTATAGGGAAATTGCATGGCCGAGGCGGTGATCGAAATGCCGCGCTCCTGCTCCATGCCCATCCAATCGGATGCCGTTGCCTTGCCGCCTTTGCGTCCACGCACCATCCCGGCTGTCCGGATCAGTCCGGAGTACAGCAACAACTTTTCCGTCAACGTGGTTTTACCGGCATCGGGATGGCTGATGATCGCAAACGTTCGCCGCCGCGCAGCCGCTGCGGACAGCTCAGAGAGAAGAGATGTATCGGTAGTCATGGCGCCGTGCAGCATATCATACTGCGAACGATGGGCGGGCGAAGAAGCAGCGACCAGTCATCGAAATATTGCTATGCGGGGAATACGGAAAGCAATCGCGCGAGCTTGCTCGATTCGTAGCCCGCGACAGATTTAAACTCAACCCCAAAAGCTGACTCGCCCGTCCACCGGACAACTGCCTTGGGCACAAAAACAGGCGGGCCATGACGCGGCTTGATTTGAATCTCAATCATTGACTCCGGAGTCGGCACCGTTGAAGAGAAAATCCGGCACCCTTCATAAGAGAGATCCTGAATGGTCCCCTCTTCGCCTCTGATGGGGCCGGAAGAAAAGACACTTTGAATTGTGACGGGATGGCGCGGATACTTGCGTTTTTCAATCGTGGGATTCATCAGGCTGTTTGAAACGGCCTTCACGAGTGTCCAGGAATGAGCAAGTCCAATCTACGTCATCACATATAACCATTCAATATATTTGATAATGTTCGACAAATTCAAGGGTTCTGTCGGCATCAGGTCGGCACAAGGAATGCAGGCCTACTCTATGTGTCCCACTTTCCCTGGAGCAGACCATGATTGTACGGCAACATCCCCGATTTCATGCTTCCTTTTCCGGAACGCTTATTCACCGAAGGGAGCGCCACGCAATCAGCAAATCGCATGATCTTTCCCGCAGAGGGTGCCGTGTCAAAAGTACCTGTCCTGCCTATACCGGAATGAAGGTGGATCTTCTGCTCATGCTTCCCAATAACAAGATTCCTATTGTGATTCAAGGCGCCGTCGTGCGTTGGTCAGGGGCAGAAGGAATCGGTATCGAATTTCCATCCCTTGCCTCCCCGCATCAGGAACTGCTGGAAGGAGTGATTCAACAGCTTGAGGCAGGAGTTCTGCGCGGCAAACACTGTGCGCCGATCAGCGGACGCGCATAATCATGTCGACAATGGCCGACGGCCGATCATATAAATGATGCCGAAAAATAGAAACGCTGTGCCGGGAAATACCGCCCGATAGCCCCACCAGGGCAATTCAAGTTTTAAAAACCCCAACCCAAAAGTCAGCAACATCGACGCCGCGATTCCATAGGCCGGAGGAGGGATCAAAGAGTCGGAACCAAGTTGACGCCGACGAATCGCAGCGGTCACCCCCTTGACCAACACATACACCGCAAGAATCAAACACACGATTGACCAGTAGAGCCCGTACTCCTGCATAGACCTCCTTCAATTCGATCGACAGACCTTCGTTATCAGATCACGCAGACCGTTGCCTGCCAAAACACTCACCCATGTGGCTATGGACGACAGCCGCCCGAGAACTACTGCCAGCCACACTCGCATTGCACGCTTTGCAGGGTACCTATATCTGGACAAAGGCGTCAACGGGAAATTCACCTGAGCCTGGTTCCTTCCATACGTTGAACCGCGAAGCAGTATCAGACTATCTCTGACCAAATTATTTAGTCCCTGCCAAAGAACACTGTTTACTATAAACGGATCGATTGATTGATGGCTTCTTCTCACTCGTCGGCAATATTCTTCCAAGACATTTAGTCTTCAAAGCCATACCGCGCAATTTGGCAACAAACAGCACCTCACCA
The DNA here is from genome assembly GCA_002083565.1 of Nitrospira sp. ST-bin4. Classification (GTDB taxonomy): domain Bacteria; phylum Nitrospirota; class Nitrospiria; order Nitrospirales; family Nitrospiraceae; genus Nitrospira_D. The sequence goes on from MSXM01000099.1 coordinate 23,902, forward strand.
TGCCTATTAGATGTAATCAATCTCGTGCGGCCGACTGCTAAATCGCAGGCAACCGCCTACATGCGCTAACACCAGAGAAACACAATATTTAGCTCGGCACTATGAAGGTCGTTGACTACGGAGGCTGAACCGAACGCCATGATCGGCAAGTTTCAGCCTCGCAAATCGCCGCATTTTCACTGCACAGGCATGCAATGGCATTGGCATACGCCTTGCTTTGCTAGCCTTTCAGATTGTCTCTCTTGAGCTATATATGTGCTGAGCCTACTCAGACAGATGACTGCAAGAGAAAACGGCTTATCGAGGAATCTCGTTCTGATGATATATCGACAAATTAGTAGAATCCCAACGGGGAGCAGTGCAAACCACCTGAGTTGCTTGAGGGGTGAGGTTTGCACCTTCGCAATAGGATTGATCCTCTGGAGCGCCACGGCATGGGGCGCAACATTGGCGTGGAATGCGAATGGCGAGCCGGACCTTGCAGGATACCGTGTCTACCGATGCACACAGCTTCCCTGTGGCCGCACATTTGGTTCCACGACCTTGCTCACTACATTGGGACGAGTGACCAATTTCGACATCGGCACTCCGGCAGTAACGCAATACTATGTCCTTACGGCATATGACTTCGCCAATAATGAATCGAGTGAGAGTGCTGTGGCTACCTACACACCGGCAGGCGCTCCACCGCCACCCCCTCCGCCAACACCTCCACCTGCTCCGACCAATCTGCAACTAAGCATCATCCGGTAGATTCAGCATATGCTGGCCTGGTACCAGCCAGGCTCTCAAGCTGGAATGCTGCCAAGCGGACCATGCGCAAGCGGACCATGCGATTGAGATGCAGTTGGCCGTCTAGGCCAAACAGACCTTCTATCAGGGCTTCCTTTCAGGCTACACATTGACAGCACATTCGGGGCAATGCAGTATGCTCCCCGCGTTAACGAAACCTGTCGCATGACCAACAACGCGCGTCAATTTGTGCCCATCACTGGCCCTCCGGTATCCCGCTGGTTCGGGTTCTTTTCTGAATTTCGCCGGGATAGCCTCGGCTTTCTGTTGCGCTGCCACGCCTATGGTGATGTGGTCAAGATCCCAATGGGGCGAATTGCCGGGCTGCTCTTACGTAACCCTGACCCGGCGATGTACCTGCTGAACCATCCCGGGGACGTCAGGCACGTGCTGGTCGCCAATCAAGACAACTATACAAAAGCGCCTGTTCCCCCGGTCGAATCCCGCATCTTCGGACAGGGTGTGCTGCATGCAGAAGGAGCAGCCCACCACCGTCAGCGCCGATTGTTTCTTCCCTTCTTCCATGGGGACCATGTCCACTCGTATGCCGGACTCATCGCTCAAAAAACGGCCGTCCTAGCCGATGGTTGGCAGAAGGGCATTCCGATCGACATCGGCCAGGAGATGACTCAACTCACCCTTTCAATTATCTGGCGGCTTCTGTTTGGACAGGATATCGGGCCCGAGGCAGTGGAGGTCACGCAGGCCATCACAA
>MSXM01000100.1:0-2079 GCA_002083565.1 Nitrospira sp. ST-bin4
GGGGCCGTGGTCATGGGCGGCCTCTTCGCGGCCATCGCAGCCCTGACCATCCCCGACGCTCCTCCCATGGTCGTCCTGACGACCATGGCGCTCGCCGGAATGACGGCCGGCGCGATCTGGCTCGCCATCGGCGGGGCGCTGCGGCACTATCGCGCCGTGAATGAGACGATCAGCAGCCTGTTGCTGAATTATATCGCGATCGCACTGCTGAACCATCTCGTCACCAGCACATTTCGAGATCCGGAGAGCCTCAATCATCCCTCGACCCATCATATCGGAGAGGCCAATATGATCGGCCTCATCCCCGGAACGGACCTCCATTGGGGGTTGGCATTCGGCATCGTGGCCTGCGTCCTCTCGTGGTTTCTCATGCACCACACGGTCTTCGGCTTTTCATCCCAAATCGCGGGAGGCAATGTGCGCGCCGCCCAAATCGCCGGGTTGCCGGTCGGGCGGTTGATTCTCATCGTGTGCTGTGTGGCGGGAGCGGCCGGCGGATTGGCGGGTATGGTCGAAGTTGCGGCCATCCACGGCAGGGCCAACGATACACTCAACGCGAACTATGGCTATGCGGGCATTCTCGTCGCCTTCGTGGCGCGCAACAATCCCCTGGCCATCATACCGGTCGCCGTCCTGTTGGGAGGAATCCGGGCGAGCAGCGGATTGTTGCAGCGGGTACATGAGCTACCGGATGCGACCGTGCTCGTGATGCAGGGCATCATCTTCCTCGTCATTCTGTTCAGCGAAACGCTGTACGGACGCTTTTCACGAATGCCAAAGGAAGGAGCTGCCTAATGGAAGTCGGTTGGTGGGGCGTCCTCATCGCGGTGCTCGGAGGAGCGATTCGCATCGGCACGCCCTTTCTCTTCGTCTCGCTGGGTGAATGCCTGACGGAGAAAAGCGGCCGCATCAATCTGGGCCTTGAAGGCACGCTGGTCATGGGCGCGATGACGGGCTATGCCGTCGCGCTGCACAGCGGATCACCGTGGCTGGGAGTTCTATGCGCCGGGCTGGCCGGCATGGTGCTCGGCGCGCTGCACAGCTGGCTGTGCAGTTTCCGGCGCGTCAACGACATCGCGGTGGGCATAGCGATGATGCTGTTCGGCACCGGGCTGGCCTTTTTTCTGGGGAAACCCTACATTCAACCGTCCGCTCCTCGACTCCCCTCCATCGATCTCGGAGGCTGGAGCGATGTACCGCAACTGACCGCAGCCCTGCAGATCAACGCGCTGTTCCTGTTAGGAATCGTCGTGGCGGTCGCACTGGGGTGGATGTTGAAGCACACGGCCTGGGGGCTCAAAGTACGGGTCGTCGGCGAGAGTGCGGATGCGGCGCGCGCCCTCGGATTACCGGTCGATCGCATCAGGATCATGAGCACCGCCCTGGGAGGATTTCTCGCTGGAATAGGTGGATCGTACCTCTCGCTCTACTACCCGTTCAATTGGAGCGAAGGCCTTTCGAGCGGCCAGGGATTGATGGCGGTGGCGCTGGTCATCTTTGCCCGCTGGAAGCCGGTCGGTTGCCTCTGGGTCTCCCTCCTGTGGGGAGGAGCGGCGGCCTTGGGCCCTTCCCTGCAGTCCGTGGGTATCACAGGCGGATATTATATCTTCAACGCAATCCCGTACATCATGACGTTGGCGGTGATGATCATCACCTGTTCTCCACGGCGCAATCTCGCGGGGGTGCCGCATGAACTCACAGTGACCCGGTAGCGCATGGCACATGACCGATGACAACCATAAATTCACAGACTCTTGAGAGGTGACTTATGAGCACATATGTCAAAGCCGATCCCTATCCCTACCCGTTCAACGGCGATCTCAGACCGGAGAATACCGCATTTCTCATCATCGACATGCAGACCGATTTCTGCGGCAAGGGAGGCTATGTCGACAAGATGGGCTATGACATTTCCCTCACCCGCGCCCCGATCGCGCACATCCTGAAAGTCTTGTCGAAAGCCAGAACCATCGGCATGCACATCATCCACACCAGAGAAGGACACCGGCCCGACTTGTCGGACCTGCCGGAGAACAAACAGTGGCGCAGCCGCCGCATCGGCGCCGGCATCGGCGATCC
>MSXM01000100.1:2088-2401 GCA_002083565.1 Nitrospira sp. ST-bin4
GAAAAATCCTCGTGCGGGGCGAGCCGGGGTGGGAAATCATCCCAGAACTTGCTCCGAAAACCGGCGAACCCATCATCGACAAGCCCGGCAAAGGGTCCTTCTGGGCAACCGATCTGGACATGCTGTTGCGGCTGCGCGGCATCGCCAATATCCTCTTGGCGGGCATTACGACCGATGTGTGCGTCCACACGACCATGCGCGAGGCCAATGACCGGGGCTTTGAATGTCTGCTGCTGGAAGACTGTTGCGGAGCGACCGATTACGGAAACCACCAGGCAGCCCTGAAGATGATCAAGATGCAGGGCGGGGTGTT
>MSXM01000100.1:2580-16742 GCA_002083565.1 Nitrospira sp. ST-bin4
CTGGTGAAATGCATCATGGGCTATTACCGCCCGGACGGGGGAGAGATTCTCCTGGACCGGCAACAGGTCACGATTCGCAGCCCGCGCGACGCGCAGACGTTCGGGATCGGAATGGTCTATCAGCAGTTCACGCTCATTCCCAACATGACAGTGCTCGAAAATCTGGTGATCTCGAAAGCCCGCCTCAATCCCGTTATCAACTGGAAAGAGGAGCAGGATCAGCTGACGCAGTTCATGGCGCAGATGCCGTTCCAGGTGCCGCTCACCGCCCTCGTCAGTTCCCTTGCCGCGGGGGAAAAGCAAAAGGTCGAAATCCTCAAGCAGCTGGCGCTGCGCAACCGCATCCTCATTTTGGACGAACCGACGTCCGTCCTGACGCCGCACGAGGCGGACGAAGTCCTGGGACATCTCCGCGCCATGACCCTGGCACAGCAATTGAGCGTATTGATCATCACCCACAAACTTCGCGAGGTGGCGGCATTCGCGGACGAAGTGACTGTGCTGCGGAAGGGACAATTCGCCGGCTCCGGCAAGGTCTCGGAGATGAAGATTTCCCAGATGGCAGAAATGATGGTGGGGTCCGAGATCACGGCCAAGCCAAAGCAGCGGATCGAGAATTCGACCAAGACGCCGAAGCTGCTCTTGCGGAACATTCGCGTCAATGACGACATCGGCGTCGAAGTCGTCCGTGGCGTCCATTTGACGATTCATGAGGGTGAGATCGTCGGGGTGGCCGGCGTCTCAGGGAACGGGCAGCGCGAGTTGGTGGAAGTGCTGGCCGGCCAACGGCCAGCCACGGGCGGCACCATCCACGTGCATGATGAACTCTACCGGCCGACTCGTGACAACATTCTGCGGTATAAGATGTTCTGCCTCCCGGAGGAGCCTCTGCAGAATACCTGTGTCGGGCGCATGAGCGTGGCGGAGAACCTGGCATTCCGCAACTTCGATATGGAACCGCACGCCGTGGGCGGCTGGCTCATGAACCGCCCTGCGCTACGCCGGAGCGCGCACGGCCTGATCGAGCGCTACAACATCAAACCGCCCTATCCCGACACACCGATCCAGTCTCTCTCGGGAGGCAATGTCCAGCGAGCAGTCCTGGCCCGTGAACTATCGGCGGAAGTGAAAATCCTGGTCGTGGCCAATCCCTGTTTTGGATTGGACTTTCTGGCGACGGAAGAAATCCGGCTGCAGATCGTCGCCGCGCGCAACCGGGGCACAGCAGTCCTCTTAGTCAGCGAAGATCTCGATGAGATCCTGGAACTGGCCGACCGTGTGGTCGTCATGTTCAACGGTCAGCTGGTCTATGAAACCACGTCGTCCGGCGCCGATCTCGCGCTGATCGGACGGCACATGACAGGACACGGCACATGAGCACAGTTCCGGCTTCTCCCTATCCCTATCCCCTGCCACCACGCGGCTCTGGCGCACGAGTGGCGCTGGTGATCATCGACATGCAGCGCGACTTCATCGAGCCAGGCGGGTTCGGCGCAGCGCTGGGCAACCGGGTCGAACACCTGCAACAGATCGTGCCGACCGTGGCCGCACTCCTCAAGACCTTCCGCGAATTGAGTCTGCCGGTGATTCATACCAGGGAGGGTCATCGCCCCGACTTGTCGGATTGCCCGCCGGCCAAGAAGCTGCGCGGAGACTCGACATTGCGCATCGGGGATCCCGGCCCGATGGGACGGATTCTGGTATTGGGAGAACCAGGAAACGACATCATTCCACAATTGCGCCCCGAAGCCGGCGAACTGGTCATTGACAAGCCGGGCAAGGGGGCATTCTACGCCACCAATCTTCAGGAACGCCTGAAAACCCTCGGCATCACCCATCTCATATTTACCGGCGTCACCACCGAAGTGTGTGTGCAGACCAGCATGAGAGAAGCCAACGACCGCGGGTACGAATGCCTCTTGGTTGAAGACGGAACCGAAAGCTATTTTCCCGATTTCAAACAGGCGACGGTCCGCATGATCCAATCGCAGGGGGGAATTGTCGGCTGGGTGACCACTGCAGATCGTCTCATTGCGTCTCTCCGGCAAGCCTACGCGGAAGGTGTCAGATGAGCCAAAGCGATGTGTTGCTGGCTGTCAATGGCACGCTGATGCGGGGGCTCAAGCTCAACCCTAACATGGTGGCAGCCAAGGCCACATTTGTCCGGGAGACGAAGACTGAAGCGGCGTATCGGCTCTGGACGATTAACGACGAACACCCTGCGATGCTGCGCGTGACGGATGGGACCGGGGTCAAGGTCGCAGTCGAAGTCTGGTCCGTTCCACCTGCCGGACTGGCGGGTATCTTACTGAACGAACCACCCGGTCTGTGCATCGGCAAGGTTCGGCTGGAAGACGGAAGCATTGTCTTGGGTGTGTTGGGTGAGCAGGCGCTCGTCGAAGGGCACAGGGAGATCACCAAGTACGGCGGCTGGCGGGCGTATCTGGCTCAATATCCGAAATAAAAAAGCGGCCTCTCTCCCTCTTCCCCTACTGCCGACCCGGCATCTTCCTGATTCGATAACTCAGGCCGAACGGAGCGTCCTGCGAACAGGAAAATACAATCACATGATTCTCATGTTTCACGCCGAACTCCGGGAAATACCACCCCTGTTCCAACCTCGTATCGGCCGGCCCTAATACATCGACCATCGCAACGGTATGGCCGCTCTGAGCCTTGATCGCAATACAAGCCCCCATCCGGATGATATGGAAGTCGGGATGGATATGAAGGTAACTGTCCATGCGATGCATCCCGCTGCCCTCCAGCGTATCTTTGATGACCCAGCTCCCTTGACCATCATAGGCGATGTGTCTCTTATGGATCGGCTTGCCTCTTAATTTCGCATATCCATTGTGGGCTCCCTCGAATAGCACCGTACCATCCGGTTGCTTCTTCAAGAACGCCGAGAGCGGCTTCGCCCGGCGCGCCACGCGGAACACCTCCCACATTTCCGACTGTTCTTTCCCATCGACAACAACCGTGTTATGCGCGCGCGTGCTCCGAGCATAGGCTCGCTCCTCGCTCAGTTGATAGTCAAAGACACCGCTGTCGACAATGACCCGTCGCCCGCCGATGACCAATTCAAAGCTGAGGGTATCGCAATGAGCATGACCGGGCTGATAGTCAGGACCGATGGCTCCACAGTCGATAATGATCATGTCCTCCCCGTTGCGGCAGACGTAATACCCGCTCCCCGACCGCTCAGACAGGGTCAGTCCCGTGGGCCTGGCAGGAAGTTGATATCCCATCACGCGGTGCGCGTAATTGAATAGTTGCAAAGGAGACGGCGCCATCCCGAAAGCGGCATCGTTAAACAGAGGGATATCCTGGTCCGGGAACACCATGGCATGAAGAAAATCGAGGCTGGAGGCCACCGCTCGCCGAAGATGCGCAATCTCCTCACGTTCGAGGGCCGGCCGTGAACTCTGGGCGAGATTCAAGACGTCAAGATAATCGCACACACAGATCGAATGGTACATGGGACTTCGTTCATAATGGCCGCCATCCGCAAGAAACTGCTCTTTCAGTTCTTGCAGGAGCATCGTCCAGCCCCGCTTGAGCCACCTCTCAGCAGCCTCCCCCTCGAAATACATTCCGGCGAAAAAGAGAGCCACGGCGTTTTTGAGATAGTGATTCGCCAGAATATGCCGCTCGATATTCTGCTCAAGCCATGCCGCCTGCGTATAGAGGCTGTGACTCCATGATTCCTGTATGGCTTTGTCATGCCTCAGGAAGAACTTGATCCAGTTGACGATACGCACTGACAGGGCAGAAGGCTCCCACCCGTCACCCTTGCCCAAAGGATTCTTCGCAATCCACTCCGAAATCAGCTGGACCTTCACCGTGTGCGATCGGTCCGGATCGAACAAATAGCCGAAGCCGTGCAAGTTGCGCCGCCACTGCTGCGGCATATCCTGACTGGCCCAATCGACGCCGGCATCGGTGAAGGTCCTTTCCTGATTGAGAAAACAGAATGAACGATCCCGTCCCGCAGGGCGGGAAGGGGGAAGGCACGGATTGAGTCCAATGCCCGGTCTCAGACTTACCCCACGAATCGGTTCAAGCTTCGTTGAAGCTGGAAACAATCGAGTCCGAATCAGGGCAAGCAGCTGTAGCGGGCGGAGATGTAGAACGGTTCGTGGATATAGGAGTACACGATTCATCGCTAGATCTTGTTACATTGGCGGGTGTTAGTGATGGCTGGGTGCGTCATGGGTCGGCCTCAGACCGGGTCTCTCTATGCCAAAAGCCGAAGTCGCCGATCATTTCCGGCAAAAGCGGGAATCCCTCAGCCGGTAGGAGTTTAGCAGAATGGAAGGTGGATTTTCAGGCTCTGAAACAAGGGTGTCAATCCGCAGGGTCTGCATTGTGCCTGTTGCTACTTTTTCATTTTGAGACCCTTGCCCTTCACCCGCGTTGCAGCGATCCCTCCTTTTTTCTTGGCATGCCTGTCAGACGATTTATCTTCGCCGATGAGCCCACTCACTGATGGCCGAAAGACTCGCAGACTGCCCTATCCGATCTCTGTCTACTGACGGATGCTCATGGATGCTACAAGATATACGCCGACGAAGACTTCGCGGCTGATTGTTCCGATCATGTCCGAACGACTTCCAGACTCACCTGGCGAAAGCCGAGTCCGCGGACACGATCGACGATCCCAACGAATCGCTCCAGCTTTGTAACCTTATCGGCGCGGACCAGGACCAACGACTCCAGGGGCTGGGTGCTCAGCGCAGCATCGAACTGCTCGTCGGTTACCGGGCGCTCCTGAACAAACACCCCACTCTCCGCGGTCACCGTGATGATGAGCGGGGTATCCTGCCGGTCGCCGGAGGTCGCGGCTTTGGCAAGGCTAACCGGAATCTGACCGGTTGTAATGAAAGTGGCGGTGGTCAACACGATCACCAACAGCACCAATATGACATCGGCCAACGGGATGACGTTGATCTGATTCCGCTCACGATCTATGCTGCGCCTTGTACTGGGTGAGGAGTTCACTGACTCGGCGGCGTAGTACATTATTCATGACCACGCAGGGAATGGCCACCAGCAGCCCAACCGCTGTCGCCTTGAGCGCGAGACTCAGACCAATCATGATCGCCGCCACCGCCATGGCGCCGGATGTTCCCATCGTGTGGAACGTCAGCATGATGCCGAGCACCGTGCCGAGCAACCCTATATAGGGGGCATTGGCCGCCACCGTGCCGATGACTACCAGCCGCTTGGTCAGCGTCATCTCACACAGATCCAGGGTGGGAAACTGTTTCACATCCACCCGCCGGTAGAAGAGCCAGCGCTCCACCCCCACGCCAACCGCCCAGAAACTCAATCCCAACAAAAGTCCGATGACACCATACTCGATCAAATTCTGTAGTCCGTCCATCACAATAGCGCTTACCTTTCTGTTACCGCTCTACCGTACCTCTGAATCCTGCTGGGCGCGGCCTTTTGCTTTCCATCATTTGCACCGGTCGGCTACCATTCCGTGATCCGTCCGATTCTCCAGCATCAGTTTATCGACCGAGTGCGCGATCACGCCTAGACTCTGTGTGCCGATTTTCGTTGCGCTCAACTTTCCGTCCTCTACCCACCGATAGACGGTCCAACGACTCACAGTCAATAACTCCGCCGCCTCAGTGACTCGAAGCAATTGCTTGTTCATACACACCTCATTCCACGGCATCATATGCTCGTCGCCTTCGTGAGATGGACTCCGGAAGTTGAGAGCGCCTCAGCATTGCCCTTCGCTTCGACCACAAGCATTCCGCATGTCTCGACCAGCTAGAACATGCCCAATGTCACTCCGCCATAGATCGCCCGGCCATACCCGGCGAAGAACACCGACTGGCCCGCAGCCAAAGCATGGTTTTCGCCGCCGATCACTGTACCCGACGCGGCGTACTTTCTATCCGCGATGTTGTCCACTTCGACATAGAGCTTGGCAAACCGAATCCAGGAAGACTCCTTGAATTCGAAAGTTTTGTGCACATTGATATTCGCAATCATGTAGGAGGGAATCCCGAACGTATTGCTGTTGTTCAGGAAATAACTGTTGTAATAACTGCCTTCGAACCAGGCGCCCCATCCTGTCGGCTCATGGTCGTAGGCGATCTTGCCGTTGAAGACATCGGTCGGCACATTCGCCACCTTGTTGCCATCCCGATTTATGAAACCGTTAGTCCGATCGGAGAAGTTGATGTATCGCGCATCGATGTGCGTATAGGCGCCGGACAATCGGAGACCAGTCACCGGCCGCCAGTCAATCAACGTTTCGACTCCACGATACTCAGACGAGTCGGCATTGACCGAAGCAGACAAGTTCTGTGCGGCATTAATCGTTTGCGTAATGATTTCATCTCTATAAAAAGTCCAAAACCCAACCAAGTGGAAGTTCAGTGTAGGATGCAACTGCATGTCCGTGCCGAGTTCCACGTTCACATTTTTCTGTGGCTTCAGATCGAAGTTGGTGCCAGGCTGACCTGTGACCGGATCTCTGAGCAGATTGCCGAATGTCGGGATGCCGTAGCCCGTAGAACCCCGCATCCAGTATCTATAGCCCTCAACTGGCTTCCAGGTGAGAGACATTTCCGGCGCCCAATTTGAGTAGGTCCGACTCGCGCTGACGTTAGATGCCACCGCGCCAGTTGTCTGGCTGTAGTTGGTTGCGTGCGCACTGAGGTGAGAGTGCTCGTAGCCAAGCCCCGCTGCTAAGATCCAATTCGGGAAGAATTCCAACTCCTCGCGGAAACGGCCGCCGACATTGAAAATCGATCCGCGGGAATTCTGGATCAGTCTCCCTTTGGTCCCGACAAAGTTGCCAAGATTCTGGAAACTGTTGGCTTTCTGGTCCATCTGATTGAGAAAGAAACCAACATAGCTCCTCAGCGGCATCGCGCCGAGCCGGCCATCATGCCGCAAGTCCGTATAGGTCTTGTAATTGGGATTGGTATTTTCCCCGATCTGCGCGAATGTTTGCTGGATGTCCTTGACGTCGTAGTCGGCCTCGACCGTCAAGACGGTATTCGCGTCGATCTGCCGCTCATAGATCCCTCCCAGGATCGTGCGCCGATCGACCCGGCTTTGATTAAATCTGACAGCGTTGTTGCCTGCTTGCCGTTCATCGGCGAGAAACTGCGCCTGGGTCAGCCTGGTAGGCACTTTTGTATCCAGCCAGTTCGAGATCGCTTTGACATAAAAGCTCTGCTTATCGTCGAGCTTGAAACGAAGATTAAAATTAAGCGTTTGTGTCTTATACTCGCTGTTCTGGATGTATCCGTCTTCCCCGACGTTACTGACGAACATGGATACGTCCAGATGCTCCGTGTCCTTCCCGAACGCAAACGCTTGTTTGTGATAGCCGAAGGAACCGCCCGAGAAAAAGCTTTCGAGGCCGTTGATGTCGCTGCCGCGCCGCGTCCTGAAGTGCACCATGCCGCCGAGGGCGTAGTTATCGTAGAGAGACGACGATGCGCCTCGGGTCACTTCGACGCTGCGCATGAACCACGGATCGTGAAGATCGAGTCGCGAGAGGCCGTCGGATTGCGTCTGAATGAAGCCATCCTCGTAGATCTTAATATCGCGCACCGCGAAAGTGGTCTTGGCGCCTTGCCCGCGAATCATGATGCTGAAATCGCGAGGCCCGTTCGCCTGGCGTAAGACCACGCCGGGAAGTGACTCCATAGACTCCTTCATCGTCCTGGTCGGCTGAGAATCTGTCTCTGAAGGAACCGTTGACGAGACCGATACGCCCTCCGGCCGCTTTTGAAACCGCTTGCTCACAATACTGGTGTCGGCCAGCTCATATTCCGGCATGGCGCCCGTGGCTTCCGCCTCTTCAGTGGTCACCTTCTCAGTCACCGTTTTGGGTTTCTCAGCCGGCGGCGACGTCTGCTCGCGGCCGCGCTGGAGCTCTTCCAGTTCTTGCAGAATACTCTTGAGCTGCTCGCGCAATTGCCCCTCGCGCGGAGACTGCTCTGTTCCCGATGACGATGCCGGCTCCTGCGCCGACACGGCTTGTCCCATTACGGCAATACCTCCAAACAGCGCTGCTGCGGCAAGCACATGCTTCACGCTCTGTAAAAACTCCATGACCGATACTCCTCACGTTAAGTGATAAAATGAACTGCTGCTCTCCTAGCCGGTCATAGCCCGCACGACGGCGGCTACGCCAGACTGGAACTGCAGAGGAACGTTGAGTGGATGAACCCTTACGAATGTGGCGGTGCGCGGGACTGAGCCGGATATTGCGGTTCACTCGACGACAGACTGACGCCATCCGGCACGACTATTGATATGGGGAGCAAGGACTCTGTCCCTGCCGACGTCGAGACCAGACCGACAGGTTGATTGGCTTGGCAAGCCCAGGCACAGAGGGGAGAGTGGGTCGACTCGCCGGTGTGGTGATGAGCAGACTGTGAAGAGGCCCCATGGGAAAAAAGACAGGTCGCTGCGCCGATTCCAATCGCCAAATAGACACAGGCGGTCGCCAGGGCAATCTGTGCAATCCACCGCTTCATCTACCGCGCTCCATAAACACCTTCAGCCCTGCCACCACTTCTGAACTGTCCCACTCGCGAGGTCCGACTGCCCGTCCGACTAACGCCCCATCGCGCGCAATCACAACAGTCGTCGGCAAAGCCCGCACCATGTAGGACCGTGACACCTCTTGATCTTCATCGAAAAGAACGGGCAGATCGACCCCCTGCTGAGCCAAGAAATGGGTAATTCCCTCTCGTTGCAGATCCGTGGTCACGGTCAAGAGGACGAATCGGGACGGATCCAACCGCTGCTGTAACCGGGCCAATGCCGGCATTTCTTCCTTGCAGGGTCCGCACCAGGTCGCCCAAAAATTCACCAGCAGGACCTTTCCGCCCAGATCGCTCAACTTTACGATCTTTCCGTCCAGCCCCTTAAGCTCGAACGGCATCGCCTGGCTACCGGCCGGTAGCCGGCTCATCTTGAGTCCGGCAAAGGGATCGCCGGCGAAGCTCGGCGCTGCCACAACGGCAACGAACAGCGCCAGTACCAGCGCAAACCCGCCCCTTGTCGACCAGTCATTCACTTTACGGTTCCTGTCTTGCCAGTACCCTGGCCGGCGGAAGCTGAAGCGTCTGAACAACTATCCGATGGTTCGGCATGGCATGCTCTACCCAGGCCAAGGCAGCCAGCCCATGGGCATTGATCGACAGCGAGGGGGTTTGCCCCTTCTTGTCGTTCAGCTTCTGAGGCGCACTGAAGGTCGCGCCGCGATCAAGCGATAGACTCATCACGACTTCGCGCCGCACCGGAGACTGTTCTTCCCAGGCGATAACAAGCCGTCCATCCGGATCAACCGCCAACTGGGGATGGTCGGGAAAGGTGCCCTTGGAAACGTTTAACTTTTGTTTGGGCGAAAAGTTCTGCCCCCCCTCATCGGAATAGGCCAGATAGATCGCCGGGGTTTCGTCCTCCCCTTCCGTATACCAGACGACATAGAGCCGCCCCTGTCGATCTGTCCCGATCGAAGCAGGACGATGGGGGCAGCCGGGAAACACCCACTTGTCATGCCCCACAATCACTGGAGACGTAAAGGTCTGTCCACCATCAGAGGATCGTGCCACGACCGTCTCGCGGAGATCCCCCGGCAGAATCTTTCGCCAAGCGACATAGAGCGTGCCGTCCGGCGCCGTGGCCATCGCGGTGCGGCAACAGACGCAGGTATCTTCATCCACCTTACGATTTTTCCCTACAGTGCGGCCGTGATCGGTTGAGCTGGTCGCAAAGGTGCCTGATTCCTTCTTCCCTTCCCTTGCATCGATCCAGGCCACATGAATGACTCCATCGGGAGCCACATGGAGCGAATCGAAACTGTGCCCGATCACCTGTTCATCGTCATTCACCAAAATAGAAGGGAGAAACGTCTTCCCGCCGTCGGTCGAGCGGCTCAGCCGCAAGTCATTGGCAAACGGTTTGTCGGGTCTGGCCTTAGGATGCGTGACCGCCCAGGTCACGAACACATCGTCTCCTGACGCGACTAGGGCCGGCGCCTCCTGTCTCGAATAGGGGATTTCGGATGCCCCGTTCACCTTGACGGGAGCGATCGGATCTCCGGCCTTATCGAGTCGCGCATATAGCACAGACCGGACTTCTTTCTCTTCCTCCACCCACGCCAGCGCAATACGCCCTGCGTTGTCGATGCGAACAGAAGGCCCGACGATGCTTCTGACCTTTCGGTCGACCGAAGCTGTTGGACTGAGCGCCCAAGGACTGTTCGATTCCGCAATGGCGGTCGATGCGCACGCAAGGGCAGCCACAGCGGCCAACCACACGGTCGTCTTCTTCATGTGTCCCAGCGCCCCGGCGTTCATATTGAACTACCCCGCAAGACTGTAGACAATCGGCACATAGATGGCGACTTCGGTGCTGTCCAGCGCATGTTTCATATGGAGCGGGCAGGCCAGCTTGATCGTTTCGAGCGCCGCGCGATCGAGCGCATCATGGCCGGAACTTTTATGTACCTTGACGTCCATTAAATGCCCGTCGGCTCGGATAATGGCCCGCAAGACGACTCTGCCTTCCCATCCGTTGAGCCGCGCGGAGTTTGGATAGCGAGTCAGCGCGGCCAGCCTTCTCCCCAGTGAGTCCACAAGCCATGAATAGTCCGCTTTGGCAGCGCGCGGAGCGGCCGCGACAAGCGGAGTCCGGTCACGGACTTCAGGAGTAGCGGGGACAATCGTCGATTCTTCCTGAACGGCCGAAATCGCCGGCGCGGACTCTACGGCCGCCGGCGATTGGGCGCTTGCCGTGACGACCGACTCCGGATGTTGCTCTGGAACGGTCTGTGTCGGGGGCGGCGCCGGAGCGACATCGGCCTGAGCCGTTGTCACCGGCTCGATCATCGCAGGCTGCTCCCTTGGGATCTCTCTGACCTCCGTCTCCTTGATGACTTCATCTCTCTTCGTTTCTTGCCGCTCAACCGGACGAGGCGTCGCCTGCGCCACCGGCTTCGCGCGTTCGGCAACCGGCTCGGCTCGTTCCGGACGGGAATCAGTCTTGGCTCCCTCCACCAACGCCACGTCCCATTGAAAAATCTCCTGTTGCAAAACCGGCTTCACCTGCGAGGCAAACGCGATTGCCGCAGCAACCGCCACTCCATGCACCACGAGTGAAATACCCCATGCAGAAACACTATGCTGATTGTCATTCGTCGGCATCATAGGTCTGGGCACATCCTTTCCGCACATATCTCGAACCGCCGCAACACCGCTCTCGTCTCGTTCGTCTAGCGCAGCGACGCCGCTTTCATCGGCTCATGCTTCCGAATCTTGGCGACTACATTGAGAATCAGTTGCTCGGTCAGCAGTCCGCCCTTGATATATTCCTGGACGACGCCTTTCTCATCGATGAACACGCTCACCGGCAATCCAAAAACGCCGAACTGATTCGCCACCTTGTTATCCCGATCCATCAAGACGGGGAACGTATGGCCGTGCTGTTTGATGTGTTCGCGGACCTTTGCGTCATCCTCGAGCTCGTTGATCGCCAGGACGACAAACCCTTTGTCTCGAAGCTTGTCGTAGGTCGTTTGCATCGCCGGCATCTCCGTCGTGCAGGGCTTGCACCAGGTGGCCCAGAAATTCACCAGGACGACCTTGCCGCGATACTGACTGAGGCTCTGCTGCTTGCCTTCCAAATCAGCCAAGCGAAAATCCTCGGCAGGGGCGCCCACCAACGGAACCCGCGACCCCATGCTCCATGCAAGACCGCCGCTGACGGCCACCGCAAAGATGGCCACGAGCAATACCCCCGCCAGTTGGCTGTACTTGTTCTTCCTGCTCATCGCTGCCTCCACATCTATCATTCGATGTTCCTACCAACTTCAGGATGTTCAAAATGGCCGTCCAGCGAGGCCGCAGCAAGCGAAGATGCGAAGCGTACGCTTCGGTACGTTGAGCCTCTGAGCGACGCGAGAACAAAGCTGGCGGCCATTTTCAGCATCCTGTTATGAACCGGTCTGCGTCAACTGGAACGATCTGGTAAACCCGAAGATATAGCTCGTTCCCTGTGCCAGGTTGTTGTTGGAATCCCGCATGATCGGCAGTTGTGCATAAAAATAGACGGACGACATCTTTGTCATTGGCGAATCGATGAGGCCGTCGAGACTCGCCTGAAACCCGGGTGAAAAGGCGAAATAGGTCGCGCCGGTATTGGGCACGCTGCGATTCAAGATCATTGGATCAAGGACGATTGGATCGCCCGGGAAACCAGGGTCACCCGGCCTGGCAGATCGTTCCAGCGACGCGCTCATGTTGTCATGCACCAAGTACCGCCAGGTGAATTGGCCGGTCAGCGCCAGCCAGGGCGCGCTTTCAAGCGGAACTCCATTGGCCCCTAGATTCAAATTGTATTCGTCGCCAAACTGGTACCCGTCGTTATTCCGAAACGTATGGCGATAGCTGCCGTAGAAGAACTGATTGAGCCGATGAGGGATCAGCTCGTAGGTTTGATAGAGCGATCCGATCAGCCCCACCTGTCCCCGACCCAGCTGCCCTGGCGCCTCCATAGTATGGCCTGCCGCATCGAGGGCCTCCGTATTGCCCGTCGGCACCTGCACGCCGAATCCCGCAACGATCATGCTCCGCAGAGTCGGCAGAATGTTGTATTTCCCCGTGAAGGTGACATCACCGATCCCGTTATCCTTAAACGGGACAAGTTCCCCCCTGCCGCCATTTTCCTCCCCCAACCCATCGATATGCTTGTGTGTCCGCCATAAATAGGGAATCGTCACCTGAATGCCCAATCGGTCGGTAACGCCGTAATTCAAATCAAAGGTGGCCGTCTGCGTAATGGTTCTGATCTCCCGGTGGTGGTCCAGGATCATTCGCTGATCGTGTTGATCGATCGCGGGGATCACGCCGGTAGTCCCATCCAGCAGCCGCATGGGCGTGTAATTATAAATCGTGTTGAACGTCAACAGGCCTGCTTGAGGCACCTGTTGCTGCGATCCGATGACGACGAAGCACGTGACCGCCCCGCAGGACGCCTGGGCCGTCTGGCCCGTAAACCATGAAGACGCGATGCTTGCAACACCGAGGATGAATCCGAGAATGAACCGTTTCCCTGCCATGATGATACGAGGCCTTTCTCTCTAAGCTATGAGTCCCACCCCGCTATCCTCACGACCCTCTGTGCGAGTCGTCTAGGAAACGAAAGTTGGGTCCTAATTGGATCAATGAGCGAAGAAACTAGAGAGAGAAAGACGGAGGGGCACGGCTGGGAGCAACCTGGCACGGTTCAATGGAGAGATTTGTAGCATGGGGGAGAGCGACGAGCGCCACCGAACTGCGTTCGGACGGAATCAGAACCGTCGCACTGTCAAGGACCGTCCCCGCGGCGCACATCCAGGAACAGAGCAACGTGCCGTGGGTGGCTGCTTGATGCTGGGCATGGTGTCCGGCATGTTCCGCCGCTTGCGCCTGCGCCAGGCCGCCAACGGACAACACACACAGCACCAACACAATGGAGATGAATTTACGGACTGGGTGGTTCATGGGTAGACGATCAGCAAAACAGCCAACACTACTGTGACTGAAATAGTAGTGGACCTTCACAAGCTCTGTCAAGCCGGTGGTTTGACCGCCATGCCTCCGCTAATTATAGGATTCATGGAACAGATTGTGTATACTGCATCGGTTAGTTTCTGAACCATCGAAACGGCACGACACAACACAACCACTAAAGTTGCGGTGATATGGTCACACAAGTCCTCAATTTGATCTTCGGCAGCAAGAACGACCGTGAAATCAAGGCGCTCCTTCCGATCGTCGAGCGGATCAACAGCCTGGAATCAGGCCTGACCCCCCTTTCCAACGAAGCGCTCGCTGACAAGACCCAGGAATTCAAGAAACGCCTGGAGGCCGGGGCGACCCTGGACGACATCCTGCCGGAAGCCTTCGCCGTCTGCCGGGAGATGTCCCGCCGCGTGCTCAATATGCGGCACTTCGATGTGCAGCTGATCGGCGGCATGATCCTGAACAGGGGCCGGATCGCGGAGATGAAAACCGGCGAGGGGAAGACCCTGGTCGCCACCTTGCCCGTCTATTTGAATGCGCTCGAAGGCAAGGGTGCCCATCTGGTGACCGTCAACGATTACCTGGCCAAACGCGACGCGCAATGGA
>MSXM01000101.1 GCA_002083565.1 Nitrospira sp. ST-bin4
CGGTGACAAGACCGATACGGCGCGAGACCCGAAATCCGCCCTGGTCAGCAGAGCCGGCTCGCTGGATGATACACGCGCATGCTTACGCAAGTGCATCTCTTCCACGGTCTTGGGAAACGCCAGAAACAGGATCGGCACCGGCGCCAAGAGCAGATCCCGAATCTCAGTCTTGTAACCGACCAGCTTTCCCTCGAACAGATAGCTGACCGTACAGGATGTGCCTGCCAGAATATCGGTCGTATGATTGAGCTGCGACGGTAATTCACACACCAGCCACGCATGTTCTTTCCAGCCCAGCAACGTACTGCCGTACATGACCTTCTGCTGACCGAGCGAGAGTGAGATCTTGAGCGGCAACCCGACGCTCAAAAACGATGTTGATACGGGTGTGGATGCCATGACCTCGTTCATGCCGCCTCCTTATTCAGATAGAGAATTGGATCGATCCCGCTGCTGCACGGATCTTTGACGGCAGCGATGCTCCGCCTGGGTGGCACCGCCTGCTGCGAGAGATCCACCGCTTCAGGCCTCGACCGGACCGTATTCCCCGAACTTTTCACGATCAGCACGAGCGGTTTCAATGGCGCACCGCGGTTTGTCTTCTGAACAATGGCCGTCTCGCCGCTGTCTAATTCGACGACCGAACCGACCGGATACACGCCCACGATATGAATGAATCGTTCCACCACCGAGGAATCCAGATGCCCTTCCAGTGCCAGTCGATAGAGAAACTGAAGCGCCTCATGAGGCGTTCGCCCCCTGTGATAGCAGCGGTCGCTCGTGATCGCGTCATAAATATCGACGACGGCGGCGATCAGCCCGAATTGACTGAGCTCATCCCTGACCCGCCGCTGAGGATAGCCTGTTCCATCGACCCGCTCATGATGTTCCAGCGCCGGATGCAAGTAGGTCTCCCCCAGCCCGGTCGTGCAGGACAGCACTTCAACTCCCCGCAAGACATGCTGCTTCATAATTTCCATTTCATCCGGCTCAAACCGGGCTGGCTTGTTCAAAATCTCAATCGGAATTTTCATCTTGCCGATATCATGCAGCAATGTCCCGACTCCGATCTGATGCAGCTCCGGTCGATCGAAGCCAAGGTCACGGCCCAATGACATCGCCAGCAGCGAGGTGTTCACGGAATGGTAAAAGGTATACTCATCAAACTGCTTCAGCCGGGACAGGCTGGTCAAGGCATCGGCGTTGCGGAGTACACTTTCCGTCATGTCGGACACAACACGATTGACGGAATCCATATTGAGGGCACGCCCCAATCTGACATCGTGCATCGCATCGCGGACAACGGTTTTGGCCGCGGCATAGACTTGCCTGGCGATCCGCAGTTCCTCCTCAAACGGCACCACCGTCGTTCCCGATGAAACCGCCTCGCCGATTTGGATCGACGCGCCACTGAAAGACTCGATGGGCGCACATCGCTCGACCGGCGGCTCCGCAGAGACCGCTGACGCATCGCCGTCGATGGCCACTTCGACCGTTTGAACCCCAAAAGCTTTCAACTGTTCGATTTGTTCAGATGACGTAATCGCCATACGGTGCCGGAAGAAGGGACTGGCCAGCCAGGATCGATCCAGCCTCTCCACACGCATGCCCGGTTGCAATTGACCGATGCCTATCCATTTCTTCATAGCCCGGTCCTTGTGCCACGTACCCCTGTGCCGCAAAGCCGCAGGGCGGGACACATCTTCCCGCGGACGCTATCGGGAATTTCTCGGTAAAACTTGAGCGCGCCGAGCCTGGACGCGGCGGCCGCATCCAGTCAAGTTCCGCTCACGCCAACCGATATACCAACCGATATACATTGAGAGCATTCTCGACAAGCTATTGATTCATCAGGCGTCGGCTCCGGGGAATACTTTCAGCACATGACCGCGAACGGCTCGCGCAGAGACATTTCCATCGATCAATTGACCCCGGGCATGTTCATTGTCGGGGTCGATGTGCCTTGGTATCGCTCTCCTTTGCTCTCCCATACCAGGCTGATCGAGAATGCAGAAATCATCCAGACAATGAGGCAGCACGGGATTCGGACCGTGACCATCGATATCAGCAAAGGAGCCGATGTCCGCGCTGATGCGAAGGGAGACCAGCCCGCCCGGGCACGAACAGATTCACACAGCACCATTGCCGCGCAGCCCCCTGCGGATCCAACCCAACCAGGCACCGGCTCAGTACAAACACTGTACAGCGATGCGCACGATACAGTTGAACGGATCTTCACTCAGCTTGAACAGGGTGCTCCGGCCTCTCCCACCGCAACCAAAGCCGTGGTGTCCACTGTGCTGATGCGGATCATCGATGATCGCGCCGCAGTCATGACCCATCTTGCGCTTCAAAAGCTTAAGCAGTTCGACGGTTCATTGGCGACGCACGCACTCGATACCTGCATCCTGTCACTGGTCGTCGCCGTCGAAATCGGACTCGATGAAACAGCGCAGGCCCAGCTTGGCACGGGCGCGTTACTCCATGACGCAGGTTATGCGCGGCTCCCCCGCAACCTGGTCCAGAAACGCCAGACATGCACCGACGGCGAGCGCCTCCTGCTGCAGCAGCACCCCGCCCTGGGAG
>MSXM01000102.1 GCA_002083565.1 Nitrospira sp. ST-bin4
CGGGCGATCGCCTGGCCTGACGGGATTCCGAAATTGACGTAGCGCATCAGATTCCTCGACGCCAACGATTGTACTCCGTCGGACGGCAGGCCCGGGGCCGGCCCACGCGAACCCGGAAGCAGCATTACCACGCTGGACAGTTTGGAGTCGATCTTCTTGTTGGGACGGAAGTTGCCGTCGCCGAAATTGAAGAACGTTTGCCAATCGACGAACCGGCGCGCTGCGCGCTTTCCGCCGCGGAGGTCAATGGGGTCGGGATCATTGGGGTCCTGGGTATCATCGAAGAGGAACGCAAAAACCGGCTGTCCTCCATCCGGGCCGAAGTTCAGACGATAGCTCGGCCGAATTTGCGAATGGCCGAAGCGGTAGGCGGCGACTGAAAACTCGATGGGGAGCTGCGGATTTCTCGCAGATCTGTCCCGTCGATTGCTCATGTCATCGTCCACCCGATAGAACCGAAGCCCCTTCTGGAGAATATTATCAAGGTGTGCTTGTCCGATCGTCAGCGGCAGAAATTCATGCACGATGATCCACTGGTAGTGCCAACGGACCTGACGCTGCGCCATCTTGAAGATCTGATCGGCCGATTTGCCCGCATTGGCAGAATCTGTGCGCAGATGGTCGACCACCGCGTTATGAAACCGTAGCATCGCCAAGTGGAACTGAGCCAGGACCACATGTTCGTCGTTTCGGCTGTCTCCCAGGATGGCGTTATTGCCGGCGTCGCGGGGTAGGTCGAATCGGACGGCCCCTTTGCGGGAGACGAGCTCTGAACCCGGAATGGCCTCCACACGTAGCTTGATGTCGCCCGAGCTCGTATCGTACAGCTCCGGAGAGCTATCCGGCCCATCACCGTACACACTGTCTAAATCAAATGCCGCGGTGCGAAAGTTGGTCGTACGCCTGGGGTCGCTCCGTTCGAGCAATGGGGATCTCGGATCGAGCGTGATGTCATGGTCCAGGAACTGGCCGAAGAAGGTCACGCCTGCAGTCATGTTGGGATTGTCGGGATTGTTCGGACTGAACTCGCCGGGATTGGTGATCGACCGCACAGGATCGGTCAGATTATCCATCGCGTCGATGAGCCCGCCTTTTTCGCCCAACTTCTTTGCTAGGTCGCGCGCCTCGTCGCTTGGCCGGGCGAAGGGCGGCAAGTCGGGGAACATCCGGATAAAGGTATTGTCCGGCGCCTGATGTCGGTCCCGCATGCCGGGAAGATGCAGATTGTTTGGTCCTGAGGATTGCGCCTCAGCGACACCAGCAAGGATGCTGCAGCATAGCGCTCCCGCCATTCCCAGTGACGTGACGGTCTTGTGATCAAAGGACATGATTCCTCCTAATGTGTGGTGCCTGGACTTCCCGATCGATCGACGCAGTCCCCTAGAACAAGAATGGTGCCAATGGAAGGATAGCGGCGACGCAACGAGAAGGGACGTAGTGATATCGCAGGGATGTCACGTACACGCTAAACGGTGAGATCCGGCGTTGTGCTTACGAGAGGATGCCGTCGGGTGTAGGTGTGTAGGGTGCGGTATGTATGAAACTGTTGTATGAAATTGAGAACGGAGGTACGGAAATCGCAAATCGTGTGGTCAGGACGATAGCAAGGTCGTCCTGTGCGGACTTCAAAGCTCTGCCACTTCCGAAATGATCGTATGGTAGCCGCTGGCACCGGCTGGCTGCGGCCGTACGATCTCGGCGATCTGCAGTTGGCCCTTGGTATCCGTGGCACGGACGACGGTTTGGTATTTGCCGGGTTTCGGCGGTCTCCAGGCGTATGTCCAGATGACCCAGGAGTAGGGCGACATCGGGGTTTCGATGCCGCATTCATTCCAGGTGCGGCCGGCATCGAAACTGATCTCCACTTTGCTGATGGAGTTCGGCCCGCCGAAGGCGATGCCGCGAAATTTCTGTTCCGGTCCGCGCAGCGTTTGATAATGCCCGGGTGAATCGATGCGCGAGAAAATTTTGATGGTCCCGTCGTCGGTCCAGCCTTTGCGCTGCCAGTAGCCTTTGTAGTCGCCGGGGTACACTTCGATTTCTGCGATCCATTTCACATTCTTGATGCCGTAGAGTCCGGGCACGATGAGACGTACCGGAAAGCCGTGTTCTCTCGTCAGTTTTTCGCCGTTCATGAGAAAGGCGAGCATCACATCGTTTTGCATTGCGCGCGTGAAGGGGATGCTGTCGTCGTAGCCGTCGATGCCACGAAAGACGACGTCGCGCGCGGTGTCTTCATCGGCGCCGCATTCCAGCAACAGTTTCTTGAGCGAGATGCCGCGCCAGGTCGCAGTTCCCATGCTATCGCCGCCCGGTAACGTATCGATGCACATGAGCGTCGACACCTGATCGTACGAATCGCGGTTGAGCAAATCGCGCCAGCCCAATGTCATCGGGGTTTTGACGGCGCCTTTGATATTCAGTTTCCATTGTTCGATGTTCACATCCCGTGATGCGGAGACTGCGCCGTCTGCATAGTTCACCACATAGAATTTGGATGTGGGTGTGAAATACGTGGTCTCGCGCGGAGGGACGGCAAACATCCGGCCGAAAATTCCACCGACGGCATCGCATCCTCCGCTCAGGCCGGCAAGAGTGCCGAGGCCCAGGCTCTTAAGGAGCGTTCGACGCTGCAAAGCAAGGAGTGTAGTGCGAATCGACATGGCTATAATATACACGGAAATGATACTTGACTCTTCTAATTTACCTTTGTTATGTTGCCGTCTGTTCGATGGTTGTGCCGTTCCTGCCTGATGACCGCGCCTGACGGCGAGTCACGGTGCGGTGCCTGAGGGAAACTACCCGAATTTATTTCGAGCGGGTCCCTTGACATGGGAGATTGTGCGCTGTATAGTGCACGGCTCGCATGGAGAGTGCGATCGTTCTTTGACAACTGAATAGAGGAAGTTGAGCAAGGTGTAAGGTGTATTGAAGTGGTGGCCCTTGGTCCAAATTCAGAAGTAATACCTATTTGAGAGTTTGATCCT
>MSXM01000103.1:0-502 GCA_002083565.1 Nitrospira sp. ST-bin4
AAGTGGGGTAACGAATCGTCTGTTGTGCCGGTAGTCCAAAAGGCCCGCCGAACGGCGGGCCTTTTTATTTGTGGTCTCATCAATACCTCATGACGGATGGCTATTTAGATGCGCCAATTATTCAGCCCGACAGGTCTCATTTTCCACTTCTGTGTATGACTGGTCGAAACGGCATTCTCGTTGCGCCCGCTAGGGAAGCCGGTAGAATCTACCTGTAATCTCAACGCTAGATAGGGATGTGTGGTTACAAGGCCTGACCCCATTATGAGTGGACCCCATTATGATGGTGCTGGAAGGAGATTTGGATGAAGCCAGTATCGGTAGCCATTTCCATAGCCTTCTTGCTGGTGGTCATCTTCCCAATTAGTCACCAGGAACTCGCTCCGGTGGCATACGCTGAACCTCGTGAAGGTGTTGAGATCTGCAAAGCGGAAATCCTTCCTGAGACTGTGCAGAATCGTCTCAAGCAGGAATTCGCGTCCTGGACGGTTCAGAAACCGTT
>MSXM01000103.1:521-6597 GCA_002083565.1 Nitrospira sp. ST-bin4
GCAAGAAGTGGGAATCTGAAAAACCAGTGCAGTGTCCAGGCATCGCGGCAGGACAATTCGAAAACACCAAGTCACTTTCTTATGCGGTTCTGCTAGTTGCCCAAGATCACGTCGATGCCGGTTATAAACTGCTTGTCTTCAGTTCTAAACCTGGACAATCCTACGAAATGAGAGCGCTTGATTTGGGTGAGAACGGAGCGCCGAACTTCTTCATCCATGCCGTACCAATGAGCAAGTTTTTCGATAACAAATCGAGGAAAAAGTTCCAGGCTTATACAAGCGACGGCATCTTGCTGGTAGACGCAGCAGAACAGGAATATGAGGTCGATGTGTACTTTTGGGCGAATGGCACCTATCAGCATCATCCGATCGATTACTAGAACCTGATTGGAGTTGAGACTCTCAACTGATGGTCGCCGTACCTTTCCGCTACCCCCTTATCCCAATAATCAAGAAGCGGTTGAGCTCAAACTGTTAACTGCCGGCATAACCTGATCCCCTGTAGTCCCCTGTGCAGTTCTTTGCCGACATAGCCAACGTAGGTTTCGCGCCTACACACGGTGTCGGTATGCCTTCCCGCTCTTGTAGAACCCGGTGGCCAGCGTTTATCATGGCGCGCACAGCGATTGAGAACCCTTCAACATGGAGCATAGGGCATGACGAAGAATGACATGCAGCAATCAGCGTCGACTCGAATTGAGCGAGACACAATGGGAGAGCTGGCTGTTCCGTCTGATGCCTATTACGGCGTGCAGACGGCGCGCGCGATCGAGAATTTTCCGATCAGCCCGCTGCGCATGCCGCGTTCGGTCATACGGGCGATGGGCATGATCAAGCGGGCGGCGGCCAGCGTGAACCAGTCGCTGGGCCTCCTCGACAAGAAACCGGCCGATGCGATCAGAGCAGCCGCCACCGAGGTCATGGATGGCAAGCTGGACGCCGAATTTCCAGTGGATATTTTTCAGACCGGTTCCGGCACTTCTACAAACATGAATACCAATGAGGTTATCTCCAATCGCGCCACCGAACTCCTCGGCGGCGCGCGAGGCAGCAAGCTCGTGCATCCGAACGACCATGTGAATTTGGGACAATCCAGCAACGACGTGATTCCGACAGCCATTCATATTGCCGCGTCGGAGCTGATGCAACAGCAGCTTCTGCCGGCGCTGACCCGCCTGCGCAAGGCGCTGGATCGGAAGGCCAAAGAGTTCGACAAGATAGTGAAAATCGGCCGCACACATTTACAGGACGCCACGCCTGTGCGGCTGGGGCAGGAATTCGGCGGCTATGCCCGCCAGATCGAGCTCGGCATCCAGCGGGTGAAGCGGGCGCAAGAGGCGCTGAGTGAAGTGGCGCTCGGCGGGACTGCGGTCGGTACCGGGTTGAACTGCCATCCGAAGTTTTCCGCCAAGGTCATGGCGATTGTGTCGAAAGAAACCGGCTGTGCGTTCAAGGAAGCCAAGAATCACTTTGAGGCGCAGTCCGCGCAGGATTCCCTGGTCGAAGCGAGCGGCGAGTTGAGGACGATCGCCGTGAGCTTGATGAAAATTGCCAACGACGTTCGCTGGCTCGGCTCGGGGCCCCGCTGCGGATTGGGAGAAATCAATTTGCCGGAAACGCAGCCCGGCTCCTCGATCATGCCGGGAAAGGTCAATCCGGTCATAGCCGAATCGGTCACGATGGTCTGTGCGCAGGTGATCGGCAATGACGTGACCGTGACGATCGGCGGGCAGGCGGCCAACTTTGAATTGATCGTGATGATGCCGGTGATGGCCTACAATCTTCTGCAGTCGATTGAATTGCTCGCGTCCGCGTCCAACAACTTTTCGGCGAAGTGCATCGAAGGCATCAAAGCCAACGAAGAACGCTGCAAGAGCTTGATCGAAGAGAGCCTCGCCATGTGCACGGCGCTGGCGCCGGCGATCGGCTACGAAGCAGCGGCAAAGCTGGCCAAGGATGCCTATAAATCAGGGAAGACCGTCCGGCAAGTGGCCAAGGAACAAAAAGTCCTGCCGGACAAGAAGCTCGCCGAACTCCTTGATCCCTGGCGCATGACCGAACCGGGCGGGCCGGTCGGAAGCGCGGGGGGCTAGGCCGTACTTCGTCGCTCGTATCTCGTGAAGCGTGAAGCGTCGTTCGGCCGAAAGAGCCGATGGCTGATAGTGTAGGACTGGAATGGAAACAGAGCGAGTCAATGCTGTGATTGAATTCCGTGCCATCAGCTATCAGTTCTGCCTCTCAATGGGATACGCTTCACGAGGAACCATCGTTTAAGCCATAGGAACTAATGATCTACAGATGACAGCTCCAACGACTCCAACGCTCTCCGACGCGGCGCAGCTCAAAATTGTTCCCCTCATCGCCAAGGAACTCGGCGCCGGGGCCCATCAGGTCGCGGCGGCGGTGGCGCTGCTCGACGAGGGTTCGACCGTTCCGTTCATCGCGCGGTATCGCAAGGAGGCGACCGGTAATCTGGACGATACGCAGTTGCGCACCCTGGAAGAGCGCCTGCTCTATCTGCGTGAGTTGGAAGTGCGGCGTGCCGCAGTATTGGCATCGATCGAAGAACAGGGAAAGTTGACCGATGTCTTGCGTGCCGGCATTGAGGCGGCGGCGACAAAACAAGCCGTGGAAGATTTGTATCTGCCCTTCAAGCCCAAGCGCCGGACGCGCGCCCAGATTGCGCGCGAGGCAGGGCTGGAGCCCTTGGCCGATGGCCTTCTGGCTGATCCGACACTGAATCCTGAGCAGGAGGCGTTCAAATATATTCGTGTGATCCCTGCCGCCGAAGGGATCGAAGCGATTAATGTGCCCGATGCCAAAACGGCCCTAGAAGGAGCCCGCGACATTCTCATGGAGCGGTTTGCCGAAACGGCCGACCTGCTGGCTGCGCTGCGGACGCGGCTGTGGGAGCAGGGGGTGTTGACCTCGACGGTGATGAAAGACAAAGAGCAGGCTGAGGAGGAAAAGTTTCGGGATTACTATGCCTATGCGGAAACGATTAAGACTATCCCGTCGCATCGTGCGCTCGCGCTTTTCCGGGGCCGTACGCTCGGTGTCTTGAAGCTGGAACTGGGTCTGGGAGAGACGCTCGACGCGGTCGTCCCGCATCCCTGTGTGTCGATGATCGCGGCTCACGCGGGCATTCAGGACCGAGGCCGGCCAGCCGACAAGTGGCTGGCTGCGGTGTGCGACTGGACGTGGCGCGTGAAGATCCATTCGCAGCTCAGTATCGAATTACTGGTGCAATTGCGTGAAGCGGCCGAAGCCGAAGCGATCAAGATTTTTGCCCGCAACCTTCATGAGCTGTTATTGGCGGCGCCGGCCGGCCCTAAGGCCGTGCTCGGCCTGGATCCCGGCATTCGCACCGGCTGTAAAGTGGCGGTGGTCGATGCGACCGGAAAATTGTTGGACACGGCGACGATCTACCCGCACCAGCCGCGCAACGACTGGCAGGGCTCGTTGGAAACGCTGGTACGGCTTGTCATTCAACACGGCGTGGAATTGATTTCGATCGGCAACGGAACGGCGAGCCGTGAGACGGACAAGTTGGCGGTCGAGGTCATCAAGATGGTCGCGGCTCACAAGCCGGAACAGAAGATTGCCAAAATTGTGGTCAGCGAAGCAGGCGCGTCGGTCTATTCGGCCTCGGCATTTGCCGCGGCCGAATTTCCACATTTGGATGTGAGTATCCGCGGCGCGGTCTCCATTGCCAGACGATTGCAGGACCCGCTGGCCGAGCTGGTCAAGATCGAGCCGAAGGCGATCGGGGTCGGCCAATATCAGCACGATGTGAACCAGCGAGCCTTGGCGCGGTCGCTTGATGCCACGGTCGAAGATTGTGTAAATGCCGTCGGCGTGAACGTGAATACTGCCTCGGCGCCCTTGTTGGAACGGGTGTCTGGTTTGAACAAGGCGTTGGCCAAGAATATTGTGGACTATCGGGATGCGAACGGGCCCTTTCCAAACCGGATGGCGATCCGGAATGTGCCGCGACTTGGTGAGAAAACCTTCGAGCAGGCGGCGGGGTTTTTGCGCATTCCCGATGGCGATAATCCCTTGGATCGGTCTGCCGTTCATCCGGAGGCCTATCCGGTGGTCGAACGCATTCTGATGCGGCTAGGGACCGGGATTGCCGACGTGATGCGGCAGCCGGCTGGTTTAAAAGGGTTGTCGCCTGCCGATTTTACCGATGAAAAGTTCGGGGTGCCGACGGTGCGGGATATTCTTGCAGAGCTCGAAAAGCCGGGCCGCGACCCGCGTCCTGAATTCAAGACGGCGATCTTCCGGGAGGGAGTTGAATCCCTGAGTGATTTACAGCCCGGCATGGTGTTAGAGGGAGTGGTGACAAATGTGGCGGCGTTCGGCGCCTTCGTCGATATCGGCGTCCATCAGGACGGGCTTGTCCATGTGTCGGCGTTGGCGAATAAGTTCGTGAAAGATCCGCACGAAGTGGTCAAGCCCGGGCAGGTCGTCAAGGTGAAGGTGCTCGACGTGGATCTGAAACGCCAGCGCATCTCGCTGACCATGCGGATCGATGACGCAGCCGGACGTCCAGTTGCTCCACTACAGTCCCGGAGTGTGGCAGCCCAGGACTCACGCGGGCGTGGACAGTCGGCATCCGGCCAGGCGGCGTCACGAGCCCCTCAGCCGATCGGCGCGATGGCGATGGCGTTGGCCAAGGCCAGACAGAAGTCATAAAGAGCATTGGCAGGATGCTGAAAATGCCCACCAGCGGTGTTCTCGCATCGCTCAGAGGCTCAACGTGCGGAACTCGTGGAGGCAAGAAACCTATCCGCTCGCATGTGATCGAAGCGAGCGGTTCAAGCGAAGCTTGGTATGTACCTCCTCGCCACTTCGCTCGCTGCGGCCGCCCCGCGGTATGGCGCGTCTCGGCGCGCCGGGGTTGGGCGGGTGAGACCAGTGGCCATTTTGAGCATCCTGCTCGGATCGTTAGCATCGTATGAACCCTCGATTTTCAACCTGCTAGAGTAATCGTTGTGACTCAATACTAAGCCTGACCCCAAAGACATCGGAATCTTCCCGCTGTTGCCTCAGGGCGGCAAGACGATATACTGAAGCATGCTGGATTCCGTCGGCCATCCTCGCTCCCCCGCAATCTATCTTCTGATTATGTTCGGCGCAGTTGCTTTAGCAGGCTGCGCCACGATAGGGCATCAACCGGCACAGGATGAAATCAATGTGATGGTACCCACGACAGGAACGCGTGGAGAGATCTGCTGTGCCATGGCCAAGGGGATACCGAGGCAAGAGGCCTTGGTACAAGCGGCCGTCGGACTGCTCGGTCGGAATCGTATCGAAGTGGGGGGGCGGCACTATACTCCGGATTGTTCGGGCCTCGTCCGGGGCCTGTATGCCGTGCAACGTGTCGACTTGTACGATGGACTGGGCGAACTGGACGGCGGCAACGGCGTCGGACGCATCTTCACCCATGTCGTAGAGCATGGGCGGATTCACTATGGCCCGACCGTTCATCCGGGGGATGTCGTGTTTTTTCACAACACCTGGGATTTTAATCGCGACGGCTTGCCCAACGATCCGCTCACGCACGTGGGCGTGGTGGAGAAGGTGGAACGCGACGGGACGGTGATCTTCGTGAGCTGGGTGTCGGCGGGAGTGGAACGCTATCGGATGAATTTACGTCGGCCGGACATGCACAAGACCGCCGACGGGCGCGTTCTCAACGATTACATGCGCCGGAAAGGATCGGGCGATCATCAAGCCACCCGGTATCTGACCGGCCAACTCTTCGCCGCCTTCGGGACAGTGCTACGATAGGCTACCAGCCAGTACATCCATTTACGGCTAGGTTGACACCGGGATGGGTGGAGTGAGCACGAATGGGTTGCTCGATGACAGGACCCGTCAAGTCACACCGGCCATTGTTCTTCCTTCCACGCCATGTCCCAGAACATCCACTCATAGCGGGAGCTGATGATGAACGATTCTTCCATCCGCTTCCGTTCTTCCTTCCCCGCCGTCTTGGCCCACTGATCGACTTTCTTTCGCATCCACCGTTGGACTTCGGCAAACTCCGGCGAGGCATAGAGCATGA
>MSXM01000104.1 GCA_002083565.1 Nitrospira sp. ST-bin4
TCAACGATGAAGTTCATCGTATCCAGCGCTTCCGGTTCCGTTTCCGTGGGGAACCCGACAATGATGTAGCAATGCACCGCAATCCCCAGATCAACGCAGTCGCTCGCGATGCGGCGGACCCATTCCTGCTTGATCCCCTTCTTCATCAGATCCATGACGCGCTGATTGAAGGACTCCAGGCCAAACACAATCTTCAAGCAGCCGGCATCGCGCATCGAGGCAAGCAGGTCGCGCGTGAGGTTCTTCTCGAACCGCATTTCGCAGGTCCATCTCACCTTTAGCTGTTTCTCGATGATCTGCTGGCAGAGCCGTTTCGTCGGCGCCAGGGCAAAGCACTCGTCGGTGAAGAAGAAATTCCTGGCGCCATACCGCTGTGAGAGCCACTCCAATTCATCGACTGTCCGCCCCGGATCCTTCTGCCTGAAGTTCTGGTGATCAAGTGTCAGCGCGCAAAATGCGCAGTCCTTGTAATAGCATCCGCGGGAGAACTGAATCGGCAGCACCGGCTCCGGCGACAGGTATCGGTCGAGCGGAAAGCCGTCGTAGTTCGGAGCAGGCAGCTGATTCACGTTTTCGGAATAGAAGGGCTGATTGACCGTGATCTTGCCGTCCTTCCGGTAAATCAGATTCGGCACTTTGCTGTAGTCTTTCTTGCCGGCCAACTGGTTCACCAATTCCAACAGCGCCGTTTCGCCTTCGAAGACGACGATGTCGTCGGCCAATTCAAAGAGGTTGGGACAGCGGCGGACATTGTCGACGAGACGTGTGAAGATGCTCCCCCCGATCGTGACGTGGAGGTCCGGCGCCGTCTCCTTAATCAGCTTGCAGAGCGTCAGGCCGGGAATAATTTGCGAGGTCGCCGTGATGGACACGCCGATCAAATCGGGACGATCCTTGACGATCGAGGAAATGAACAGGTCGCGGAAGAGACTGCGGTAGGGATTCTGCGCGTCGTCTTGAATGACCTTCATCAGGTCCTTCGACGAGTAGATGGAGTAATTGCCGAACTGATTATCGACCACGGTCAGTCTGGTCGGGAAGTAGATCGAGGACACCAGTTCCAGCCACTTGTCGATCATAAACAGACTGCCCCGATAGGCATCCAGATCGTAAAAGCCTTCGCCGCGTAAGGTCTCCTTGGCCAGCTCGATCCGTTCTTCCAGATAGACGAATCGATCGAGCGAATCGGCCACCTTCGAATAATGTTCCCGGCTCCCGTGGCCCGTTTCTCCGGATTGGGACCGCTCAAGCTCGCGCTGCTTGCCGATCAATTGTTGATAGACCTGAGCCGCATAGCTCCTGGTCAGCATGCGATCCAACAACTCGATCCCAAGATCGCGTTGCGAGACATCCGACACGCCACCTTGATGCAGAAATCCCGTGAGGGAAGGGAGACTGAGATACGGCTGGGACGGATGCCATGTCGGAGGAAAAAGGAGTGAGACCTTCATACGACGAGCACTCCAATTCTTTCGAAATATCAGAGAGTTTTGAGTTAAAACCTATGTGGGGTTATACCCTCCGCGCCGAATGAAATGCAACCCTGGAATCGTCGCCTGCCGGGATCGATACCACCACCCCCCGCCGAAGAGAAAAAGAGAGGCTCCGGACCAGTTCGTCATCGCATGACGCTGATCCGGAGCCTCAGATCTGTTTCTCCAGCTCACCAATGGAGGCCCATCGCCCCCACAACCCTGTACACTGCCTACAACTTCAGCGTAAACCAGGTGGAGAGTGACTTCATCCCGTTCCGTTCAATGTTCGCCCCATCCCACACCGCAAATGCGATCGGGATAGACAGCCCGGACTTGAATTGCGTGTCGTTGGCATCGCTGGTTTCCAGCGTCCGCTTCACAACCACGCGCCAAGTCGGACCCGTATAGCCTCCGCCCTTGACAGACCCGGACGGCTCCCACACCCCGTTACCGATGACATCTTGATGCGCTTGGGTGGTCAAGGTGCTGAACCCGTTCGCGCTCAAATCTTCCACCGAACTTACGCGCAACGTCGGGTCGGACATGATGTTCCCGGACCAGATACCGGGATTGAACGGGCCAAGACTCCGGCCGATCCGATCCGGATAGGTCACACCCCCGGCCGGCTCTTCAAAATAGTAGTCCCAGAAGATCCCGGGATATTGATCGTCAACATCCCAAATGCCGGCGCTGTCCTTACCGAGGTCCTTCTGCCATTCCGCATTCCAGCGCCAGATGTTCGTCGTTCCGCCGGATTGTCCCATACACTGGAACGGCGGCGCACCGGAAGTATTGACCGGGAACATGACGGCGACCTGATCCCGGAAATCCTGCGGGCCGATCGTCGTATCGTTCTTGGTCTGATCGATCCACTCTAAACGCATCGCGATTTCCTTGCCGTTCGTCATCGCCTTCACAAACACCGACTTCACCGAGATGTTCGGGTGCATCGGTGTGGTGACCAGCTGACCGCTGAGCGGAACCACGACCCCAGGCACACCTTCCCATACAGGGTTGGCCCCATCCATAGGGATCGGCCCCTTGATGGACTTCGCTGGGATTGTGACCGGCTGGCTGACCGCCAGCGGCACCTGCCCGATCGTCAGCATCGCGCCAACGGCGAGGGCAGAGAGAAGAATGGCAAACACCAAACTTTTGTTGGCCGTCTGCACTACGCGCATATGACTAATCCCTCCTCTCAACGAATAAAGATTACAGCACCCTGGAAGAGACCGCTGCCATGAAGCTCGGCTTGGTGTCGAACCGCCTACGCGGTCCCGACCGGCCCCTTCTCGTCCTTCTCCTTGTCCTTGTCCTTGCCATCCATGAACGACTGCGCGCCCACTTCATTGAGCAACAGACTCAGTTCATTGCCCTGGTCCTGTGCTCCACATTCATACGTTTGGCCTTCGGGAGAATTGAAGGTCGCCGGCCGATAATCGGTCTCCGTGTAGGGCTGAGGCGCCACTCCCAAAAACGCCGTTTCAAACTCCATCCAATCAGCCGTCATATCCGCGACCAATCTGAAGAGACCGGAATCCGCTTTCTTGGACAGCATGCGGCAAAAGAGCGGCACCCACCGGCCGATATGGTTTTTGACAAATTTCTTCTGAGCTTCAACGACAATCTGCGTTTTCTCGGCGCCGTCGTGACAGCGCGAGTACGACTCTTTGTAGGCGAGGAAATGCATGAACTCGAATTCGACACTCAGATGATCCAGCCGTTCGTGAATGTCCTTGGAGAGCTCCACGCCGAACGCCTTGTAGAACCCCGAAATATCACCCATCACATGCGACTGTGCAAACACGTGATCGTTTCCAAACAACGTTTCGTACGGCGGGCAATCGAGCGTGATGACGTTACTGAATACCCTACGATGCTCCGATTGCAAATCGCTGAGCTGCCAATTGGCGCATTCGGAAGCAATCAGTGTTTCCGCCAGATCGAATTGTTTCTTGAGCGCATGGATCTTCTGCACGGCGCGCTCGCCTCCCGCACCATCCAGCATGGCCTGCAAGGTATCCAGCGCGGCGCGGCCATCCTCCACAAATTCGCCGCAGCGGAGATAGTCGAGAAACTCCTCGTCTTCCGGATAGAGCAGGCTCCAGGAAATCAGCAGATACAATTTGCTGCGATTCAACGCGCGTTCGACTGCAGGAGAATCCTTGATCGTCGAGGGAGCCGGAATAACGGCAGCAGCGGAAGGAGAGGCACCCGACACAGGCTGTTTACTTGGCATTAATTTGTCCTCCGGGCTGTCGAGTCATGTCAGGAGACACCCGCCCCTCTCACAACGAACTCGCCCACCCGCGCAACAACCGGATTCTGAGACCGGAGACTCTGTATGTATATGAAATGACCGGCTGTATGTCAAGGGCGAACTGCTCCGGTAACCGGTCACCGATCGATCCCTGCAAGCCGGTCGGCCGGCATGACGCGGATCGCCACATGGTCATTGACGGTTTTACACACCATCTCGCACATGCCGCACCCGACGCATGCTCCGGCCGTCACGGTAAGCTGGAGCGACGCTACATCCACGGCAAGCGCACCGGTCGGACATTTTGACACACAGGCATAACAACCTTGCCCGGCCGTACACAACCGATGGGATACCACCGCCATTCCCATTCGGACGTCGGTAATACCGCCGACCGGCAGCAATGCCCCGGTTGCACAGGCTGCAATGCAGGGAAAATCGTCGCACAACAGGCAGGGCGACCGGTCGGCGAATAAGACCGGCGTCGCATCATGGCTGTGCGCGACAATCGCGCCGGGCGGACAGGCCTTAATACAATCCCCGCATTGGGTGCAACGATCGAGAAAAAGCCCCTCCCCTGCAGCGCCCGGTGGACGGAGCCAATCCGTACGAATCGGCGTCGGCCCTTTTGCCGGAGCGGCATCGGCCTCCTTCGAAAATTCTTGCGCGGCCTTCGCCACCGAGCGAACAGAATCCTTGATAAAGTCGCGCCGGCCGTATGAGGGGTCAGTTGCCATGGAAGGACTCCAGTCTCCCTCGCCACATGGTCACAATGGCCTACATGACACCGTCGGCACGCAATTTATACACCTCTACGCAACGATCACAGGCGCCGAATTCCACGTCCCATCCCGGATGGTTCTCCCGGATAAAGTCGAGGACATACGACTCGATCTTGCTCCCCATATCCTCCACCCAGGAATAGGTGGGAAATCGGCACAGCGGACAGGGAAACCCCGGCATGAGCATGACCTTATTTTCGCTCTCCGGCACTTCGCCGCCCTCGACATCTACCGCGCGGTCCATCACGCGAAGTGTGTCGGTCGCCATCTCGATCAATTCAGAATGCGTGAAATACGAGGTCTGCCACAGCCCTTCGAACACTGACTTTAATTGAAGCGGCGCAATCTTCCGATACCAGGACCGGAACTCCTTGAACCGATCCTCCTTGCTCAGCATCGGCTCTTTCCCCGCGGCAACCAGCCGGCTGTCTACACTCAAGCTCCACAGCACCCGGTAGCGCTGCAAGATCAGCGTTTCTTCGCCTGGATTCTGTCCCACTTTCGTGTCCGGATCGTACCCGAAGACCGGATCGATCATATCGGAGATATGCATCAGCTCGTGGCGGCAGTACCGCGTGAGAGCCGGATCATAGAACCGTCGGGGAATCAGCTTGATTCCGACGCCTTTGAGCCCCTTCTCCTCGAACTCCCTCGCCAACTCCTTTTCCACCGAACCCCACTTGCGCAGAATATCGACACCCTCCTGATCTTCTTTCAGGACACCCTTCACCAGCACAATCCCTACCTTGTTCTTCAATAATGGATACTCGTTAAACGAGTCGCGTACGATATCGGAAAAGCCCCATGTCCCGAAGAGATACTGATAGAGTTTCTTAAACTCCCCTTCCCGGTCTTCGAGCATGAATTTCTCGTAGATCGGATCGGCATGTTCATGAAACTCTTTGTAATAGGTAGGATCGCCTTCCCGCTCCGTCTTTTCGACGAAGGAGTCGATCACTTCTTGCAGCAGCGCGGGCTGAAACCTGATTTCCATGATGGGACCTCGGACCGTAAAGACAGTAATTTACAGGCAGTTCGCTGGTCGCCGCGAACCGGCGATCTGAGGAACTCCGTGACCGGCTTGACTTGCCCGCAGAGCATCTCTTACGATCTCGCAGGCTTGGCGAAAATTATACTGGCCTGATCGAACGGCAATCAAGGACCTGCCGGAGAAACTTTTACCATCACCATGACACAGAACACACGATGACGCCTTCTCTACCGGGCTCACACCCAGGCTCTGCACCGGACGCGACACAGACATCGTCGACCGACTTTCTGGACTATTGGAAGCTCGATTGCCGCGAGGTCAGAACCTTCCGCGGCCATTCGCACGGCATCTGGGCCGTCACCTTCTCCCCGGACGGACTCACGCTGGCCAGCGGCGGCGCAGAGCGCCTCGTCCGCATGTGGGACATCGAGACCGGCCGGCTTCTGCGCTCACTGCGCGGCCACACCAACGATGTCCGGGCCGTCGTCTTTACACCGGACGGGCAAACACTCGCCACCGGCAGCGAAGACCGCACGATTCGCCTGTGGAACGGCAAAACCGGCGAGCCGACGAAAATTCTGTTTACCCGATACGACCACAACGTGTGCAGTCTCTCGCTGTCGCCCGACGGCCTCATGCTGGCACGCGGCAGCCACAACAAAGACATCAAGATCTGGGAAGTCACCACCGGCACCGAATTGATGACGCTGCTGGGCAAAGACGAATACGACCATCACTGGTCCGTCTGCGTCGCCTTTTCACCCGACGGCATTCACCTTGCCCACGGCACCGACATCGGGAAGATCAAGATCTGGGAAGTGCTCCCGAGCGGCGAGGAAAAGGTGCTGCACGACGGGCATTGGCGGCGGGGCGTCGAAGACTCCACCGAGACGCGCGGCTACTACATCGAAGACGACGGCGGTTTTCAAAAACCGATGGATTACTGGATCGGCGCCATGACCTTCACACCTGACGCGAACACGCTGATCACCGGCAGCCGGGATCGCACGATCAAGTTGTTCGAGATGCCCCAGCTGGTCGAGAAGAAATCTCTCACCGGCCACACAGGCTGGATCCGCAGCCTCGCCGTATCACCGGATGGAAAAGTCCTGGTCAGTGCAAGCGACGACCAGACCATCAAATTCTGGGACCTGGCCACAGGCCGTAACTTCAGAACGCTCAAGGATCACACCGGCGCCGTCCGCTGTGTGACTTTTTCACCCGACGGCAAACGACTCGCCAGCGCCTCCTGGGACCGCACGATCAAGCTCTGGGAAGGCGGAGCGAAGGCGGAAGAATAGTCACGGGCTCGGGACCATCCTGTATCCATAGGTGCCCTCCACAATGAGTCACGTATGCGTCAGGGTATCCGTCAACCTTAGTGTGCGTTCAACTGTGAGGACGGCACTGACTACACCTTGACGATCAATTGGGTGCGATTTCGTAGACCAGGGTCACGGTCGCTTCGACCTTGATTTCGCCCGGGGAGATCGGCGGTTCCCCT
This sequence comes from Nitrospira sp. ST-bin4, assembly GCA_002083565.1. Taxonomy (GTDB): domain Bacteria; phylum Nitrospirota; class Nitrospiria; order Nitrospirales; family Nitrospiraceae; genus Nitrospira_D. The sequence continues at coordinate 7,013 of MSXM01000104.1, forward strand.
CCCCCCGTATCCATCGCCATCACCGACCGCGCCATGTGGGGCACGGGCCGAACCACATGGCCGCCTTCGTTGACTGAGAGCACCCGCACAAGTTTCACACTCAATGTCTCGCTCAACGCAGCCGCTTTTTCATGGGCCTTGGCCGCGGCGCTCTTCAATGCATTCAATCTCGCCGGTTGCTCGTCGCGTAGAACCCAGTGCAATCCCTGGAAATGGTTGACACCGGCAGCCAGGACATCCTCGATCACCCTCCCGACCTTCTCCAGGTTCCGCACGTCCACCATCACAGTATTACTCATCAGATACCCGATGATCTCCGGCGGAGCAGGCGGCGCGTCGCCGGAACGCTTGGGCGGCGGTTTGTACTGAGGAGACACCGTGAACGAAGAGGTCTGGATGCACTCTTTCTCGATGTTCTGATCCCGAAGCCGGTCCATGACTCTGGTCATAACAGCGTTGTTCTGTCGTTGCGCATCGGCCAGCGAGCGGGCCGCAGTGTCCATACCGAACGTCACAAACACCTGGTCCGGCGCGAACGCCAGACTGCCGGTCGCCGATACGGTGATTGTCGGAGGCTCCGGCCTAAGCTCATCATGAGCCTGTACTACACCCGTCCATACTGCCAGCAGCGCGAGCAATGCAACAACAATCATGCGTCTCCCCCTGTCGTGAAAACCAACCGTCTCTGCAACGATCCTCATACGACGTCAGCCTACCCCGCTGTTGAGCTCAGTGCAACCAGCCCGGACCGGTCTCTCCCTCTTCCCCTTGCCCCCTTGACGGAATCGGCATGCTGGGGCATTGTCGGGACTACTCTGAACGAAGAGGACAGCCATGTCTATGGCATCCACTATGCTCCCTCTTGGAACGCCCGCTCCGCCGTTTGCTCTACGCGACGTCGTGAGCGGCCGGACCTACTCGCTCGACTCATTTTCCGGGAAGACCGCCTTGCTGGTGATGTTTATCTGTCGGCATTGCCCTTATGTCGTCCACGTCGAGCAGGAACTCGCCAAGATCGGACGCGACTACCGCGACACATCCCTCGGCATGCTCGCCGTCAGTAGCAATGATCCGGCGAGCTATCCCGACGATGCGCCGCCAAGGCTCAAGGAAATGGCCGAACGGCTTGGCTTCACATTTCCCTTGTGCTTTGACGAAACCCAAAACGTAGCAAGAGCCTATCGAGCTGCCTGCACACCCGACTTCTATCTCTTCGATCGGGACCGGCGGCTTGCCTATCGCGGACAGCTTGACGACAGCCGCCCCGGCAGCAACAAACCCGTGACTGGCCGTGATCTGCGCGCCGCAATCGAAGCGGTGCTGGCCTGCAAGCCGCCTGATAGCAATCAACAGGCAAGTATCGGGTGCAGCATCAAGTGGAAGCAGGGTACGTAACTATGTGACGGGCACATGGACCGTCGAGTCGCCGTAGGCGCCAATCGGCATTCAACCTTCCACAAGAAATGATGACCGTCCTACAGGCAACGTGCCGGAAAATCCAAGACAAATTTATTTTCGACGTCGAATCCCGACCTCCAACAGAATTGCGCCCGGCATCGCTCCAAAATATTGCTCAAAAAAGAGAGTTCCGTGAGTGCTGTTGGCATGAAAGCTCTCGGTCCCCATCTTCTGTGGATAATCCTGTGAATATGTTCTTGCGACTGCACGGAATAGCCTGAATTGACCGTGCATCGCTTCACAATGCCTACTTTTTAGGCGTCTGCCACGCCATGGGCATACCCCTACTAATTGTGGATGGAAGCGGAATTTTTTATTTTTTCCACATTCCTAGGCCCAGACGGCTTGACATGATGAAATCCGCGCTCCTGGAGCGTCTCATACGTTTGTCAGCCGCTTTCTTATCCACAGCCTCAACGCTTTTCTGGGGATCAGAACCCAATAAGCAAGACTGGAGCGGCGTTCCAAATCTGTCAAGAGACACGCTCAAAAATAATCAAAGAGGGGATGATCTGAGAAGATCAAGAGAATCATTCGCTTGTGAAAAATCGAGATGCAGCGCGTTCGGCAGGATTATTTTTTTCGATACACGTTCAACCCAACTTTCTCCTGGCGATCTGGGATTGTGACATTTCCTTCTGTTGACGCGATGATGATCGTCTTGCCCGATGCTGACGGCCCGAACTCCTTCGACAGATCAACTTTGATCGTCAACCATGTGCCCTGAACAGTCATCTCCACATTCTTCATATTCCAGTCCTTTCCGTCATACCATGGCAGAATGAATCGTCGACAGACATCTTCCTACTCCATCTGATTTTATTCATTGGGAAATCTCCGGCTTCACTTGTAGTAGCAGCTGATTCAATCGTTCCTGCTGCGGCTGTGTTATGGACACAAAACTCACTCCGACTTGGCGCCCGCGATTCCACCGTACCGCCGCACGATCGATAAGAAGCGGCGCAGCCTCCGTCGGCACCTCGATACGGATCGCAACCGACATACCGGCATACACTTGAGCGTCGCATTCAATGAGGCAGCCGGTTTTCGACAGATTCATAACCACCCCGGCCCATTCCTTGCGCGGGGCTCCGATCATGATGCTCTGAAGTTTTACAGCGAAGCGCTTCTGACGACGAAGGTCCATAACCGAACCTCCTGAGAAAGTACCGGATGCCGCTCCACGCACAATCCAGTCTCTCGGCTTTTCAGACAGACCACAAACCGGATGGCAGGGCTATCATGGAACCCTTACTCGAACAAAACTCTTGGATTAGTAGCCCCGCCCTGTGCTGCCCCCTCGGCCCATTCGATCCAACGGCAGCGCCTCGTACCGCTTCTTTAAGTCTGGATGCCCGTTGAGAAAACCCTTCACCGCCGCATCGTCGGCAAAGATCTCCGGACTGCGCTTACGATAGTCCGCGATGGTCAAGTTATGCTTGGCAAGCAGCGTGGTGAGCTTCGCATTAATATCGGCTCCCATTTCCTTCATCTGTTCCGGAGAAGGCCGCTGCCCCTCGGCAAACTGTGGTCCGCCCTGAAAGTAATTCATCATCATCTCGCCGATTTCAATGCGCGCTTTCACAAACGTTTCTATTTCAACCGTTTCCGCTGCCAAACCGACAACCGTGGAGAGTATGATACCCGCTACAACGGCAAGCCCGTACTTGGCCTGATTCATAGTCATCATTTCCTTTTCATCTCATTC
>MSXM01000105.1 GCA_002083565.1 Nitrospira sp. ST-bin4
CTTCATCCTCGCCTGTTCCCCAGCCCTCGAGGGAACGATGGTCTTGGGAACCTACCAGAGGATCGCCATTCTGCTGCGGCGAACGATCTCGGACCATCTGCCGCGTTCTCGGCATGAAACGATCCTCAACGTATTGCAGAGAATACGCCTCCGGTCGTTATCACGCCTGCGCCTTGCATCTGATCCGATCTCCTTCGCCTCACTACGAAGGGATCCTCTGGCAGGCTCCCGTTCCTGGCAGGTCTTCTGGCTCATGGTTCACCCTACTTCCCGCGCCTTCCCAGCATGAGCGTGAAACGTATCTCGTGAATCGTATTTCGCGTGAACATGCAGGCGCTTCACGCTTCACGAACAACGCTTCACGGCCGTGCCAGTGGCCGTCGCGGGTTTCGTCCCCATTTACAGCGGCGGGACCGCGAGGGCGTTTCACCCTCTTCCCTTACCCAGGAGTTACAATGTATTGGGCACAATAGGAGAGAGAGACAAAACTTGTCAAGTTCCCACTGCCCCTCCGCTTGTCACGGTTCCTCAAGCTGTGGTAGCATGCGCTCGTTATTGAGCAATCGATTTAGTTGGAAGGAGTAGTCCCGTGGCTTTTCAATGTGAGATCTGTCTAAAGAAACCGACCTCCGGGAACAACGTCAGTCATGCCAACAACAAGACCCGACGCGTGTTCAATCCCAACATCCAGACCGTGCGGGCTAAAGTAGGCGGCGCCAACAAGCGCATCCGCGTCTGCACCCGTTGTCTGCGTTCGGGATTAGTCACGAAGGCCGTCTAACCCTCTCTCCGTTTCCCATCCTAATCCAAGGACTAACGCCACCCCACGAGCGGCGCGGTCTATAGACTTGCCCTATTGGGGGGAGGTCACCGGTGAGACATGTCTTTGCGATTCAGGTCTAACGTTTCACGCCGGACAACCACAGTGTTGTACTTTTGGGTAGCCCAAAGACCTGCGCAGACAGAGAACACTTGATGGGGGTTTGTCCGGTAACGATCAGGAGGACAGGCTTCACTTGATGAGCCGCCTGGTCACACGAAATATGGTGTGGAGCGGGCGGCGGGATTTGAACCACGCTCTGTCGCCGGATCGGCCCTGAAGCTTGCCTCCCGGCTCCTGCGGAGGGGGCCAGCCCCCTCGCATGCTCCCCACGAAAGGGGCACACCCCTTTCGGAAACCCCTGTCGCAGGTTTCAAATCCACAGGAACGCTGCTTGGAGTTTGGAGCGGGCGGCGGGATTTGAACCCGCGACAACTTGCTTGGGAAGCAAGGACTCTACCACTGAGCTACGCCCGCTCACTGATGGGCATCCTACGCGGGCCATCGCACTCAAGTCAAGAAACAGTCCCCATCTCAACAAACCTGTAGAATGATTCCACTGGTAAAATTTCCCGGTCCAACCTGGGAATTTCCCCAGTGTATTTGCAGCCATCTCATGATGATCATAAAGGCACATAAACAATACGGCGCCTGGAGGAGGCCTGGCCGATCGAACCTATGCAGGTGCCGGCAACCGTTGGGGCCTGACTGATGCTCCGGCGCAAACCGAACCGTAGATGCGACCGTTGAACGGAATGAGTCAGACTCCAGCGCCACCTTCAACCAGGGAGGAGGTCATCATGGATAAAGTCTGGCTCTATGCCGGCGGCATTATTGCGGGGACGGCGCTGCTGACCTATTTCGTGATTACCACTATCAGTAACACGAGTCCCCCGGCGAGTGATCTGAGGGCGGCGTACGAGAAGACCAAATAACAAGCTCTCGTTACGCTTGTCATGATCAGATGTTGCAGGGGCAGCATATATGCTGCCCCTGCAGAGGCGGGCATCTACTCTCAAGTTGAAAATACGTCAGGAGAACATGAGAGGAGAGGCTGGCTATGTTGCGTTGAATTCCACGAGCGCAAATTTTCTTTTCCCGACCTTCAATCGGCGCGCCTGATTGGGATCAAAAGGAATGAGTTTGTCCGGATTGGATTCTTTCTCGCCATCAACCTCGACTCCACCTTGAACGATCAAGCGCCTCGCTTCCGCGTTGCTTGAGACCAATCCTGTCTGGGCAATGAGCTTGATCAGCTTGATACTGCCTGTTCCCGACTCTCCCGTCTCCTGCATATCGCCGGCCGTCAAGATCAGATGTTTGTCCGGCTGATCAGGGAATTCCTGCTTCTGGAACTTCTGCTGAAACTCGGCTCGCGCCTGTCTGCCCGCCTCCCCGCCGTGATACCGTCCGACGAGCAGCTCGGCCAATGCCTGCTTGGCTTCCATCGGGTGCAGCGTCTTCACACGACCGAGATCTTCCGTCGTGAGCAACTCATAGTAACGATGCATGAGCAGGTCGCTGATCGACATCACTTTGCCAAACATGTCGCCGGGCTTGTCTTCCAACGCAATGTAGTTGCCCACGCTCTTGCTCATCTTCTTGACACCGTCGGTTCCCTCCAGCAACGGCATCGTGATCACAACCTGAGGTTCCTGCCCGTAGTCGCGCTGAAGTTCCCGCCCGACTAACAGGTTGAACTTCTGATCGGTCCCGCCCAATTCGACATCCGCCTTCAGCGCCACAGAATCGTACCCCTGCACCAGCGGATAGAGAAACTCGTGGACACTGATCGGCTTCTGCTCATGATACCGCTTCTGAAAATCGTCCCGTTCCATCATCCTGGCTACGCGATAATGCGCGGCCAGTTCGATCAATCCACCCGCCGTCATCGGCCCCATCCAGCGGCTATTGAATTCGATGAGCGTCTTCTCCGGATCCAGGATTTTAAAGATCTGCCGCTGATAGGTCTTGGCATTCTCCCGCACCTGTTCAGTTGTGAGCGACTTGCGCGTTTCGGACACACCCGTCGGATCGCCGATCATGCCGGTAAAGTCGCCGATCAAAAAGAGGACCTGATGGCCGAGATCCTGGAAATGTTTCAGCTTGTGGATCAGCACGGTATGTCCCAGATGAAGATCAGGCGCCGTCGGGTCGAAGCCCGCCTTGATCCGCAGGGGACGATTTTCCTTCATGGCGCGCGTCAGCTTGGCTTCCAGCTCGATCGGATGAATCACTTCAACCACGCCGCGCAGAATGAGATCCAGCTGCTGTTTCACATCGATCATAACGGTCGCTTCTCCGCATTGTTCTCCGTCTCTGCCGCAGCCACAGTCACCAGCGGCTTGAGACGGTCAAATTTCTTTGCGCCGATTCCGGCTACTTCACGCAAGTCTTCCACCGTCCGAAATCGCCCTACTGACTTTCGATAGGCAATCACCCGTTCAGCGAGCACCGCTCCGATCCCCGGCAACAATTCTAATTCTTGTGCGGTGGCTCTATTGAGATCCAGGACATGGCGCGGCGCCGCCACATTGGCGTGACTCGCAACCCGCGGTACAACTGGTTGCCCGGTGGTCGTCTTCTGCTGAGACCGATCAGGCAGACCCGGTTCAGATTTGAATGTGACGGGAACCTGCATGGGAACGGCCATCGAGTCGTCCAGAGCCGCCACATGCTCCAGGGACGTATCGGGAGTCTGCCACCCGATCCAAAACACAACTCCTATTGTCCCAGCCAACATGCCGAACTTGAACAGGAGGGATCGAATCATGCTCCCGCCTTTTTTCTGACCTGATGAATCGCGGCGCCTTCGACATCTTCCAGGGCCTCCAACATGCCCTCGGCCAACGTGGGATGGGCATGAATCATACCGGCGGCTTGTGAGGCTGTCATCCCCATCTGCATCGCCAGCGCCGCTTCATGAATCAGATCAGCCGCATGAGCCCCGACAATATGCGCGCCAAGAATCTTGTCGGTTGTCGTATCGGCAATTACTTTGAAAAATCCTGTGATATCCCCCGTCGCTTGCGCCTTTCCAAGCGCGGCGTATCGGAACCGGCCGACTTTCACGCCGTGATCGGGGTTCGCCCCTGTGGCCTGAACACGATCCCGAGCCTGCTGTTCAGTCAACCCGACACGGCCGACTTCGGGCAGCGTGAAGATGCCGGCGGGAATCACATCGTAGTTGATACGTATCGTATGGCCAAGGATATTCTCGACCGCGACCTTTCCCTGAGCCGACGCCACATGCGCCAGCATACCCTTGCCGACAACATCACCGATGGCATAGACGCCTGGAACATTCGTCTCCATTCGCTCATCGACGAGCACTTCGCCGCGTCTGCCCAGCGCCACACTCACACGATCCAGGCCGATACCCTGCGACTGAAAACCCCGTCCGATGGAAATGAGCAAGACATCGGCTTCAACCGTGGTCTCGTCCGCCAACGATATAACCAGCGCATCAACGGTGTGATCGACCCGCTTGATCGTAGTGCCGGTCTTCACCTCAACCGACCGCTTTTTTAGTTCTCGCTCCATGAGCGCTGACACATCCCCGTCTTCCAACGGAAGGACCTTCGGCTGCAACTCAACCATGGTCACGACGGTCCCCAGTCCACTGAAATAGGTCGCACATTCGCAGCCTTCGACGCCGCCACCCAGAATCACCATCCGTTTGGGAATAACCTCCAGATCCAACGCTTCTTTGCTGGTGATGATCCGCTTCCCGTCGATCGGAAACTGCGCCGGCTGCGGCCAGGATGAGCCGGTCGCAATAATGAGGGCATCAGCCTCCACGTTCTGTTGCTTACCCTCCGGTCCGACCACCGTGATGGTTCTGGCATCCGACAACTCTCCTCTGCCTTCCACGACATCAATGTTCCAGGCCTTGAACAATGTGGCAATCCCCTTGACCAATCCAGCCACAACTTTGTTCTTCCGGGCCACCATTCGAGCCAAGTCATATCGAACAGGCCCCGCCAGCACTAAGCCGAGGTCCTCCGCTTTCTTCAGCTTCTCACCGAGTTCGATGACGGAGAGGAGCGTTTTGCTGGGAATACAGCCCCAGTTGAGGCAAACCCCGCCGAGTGCCTGCCGCTCGACGACCGTCACACGAGCGCCAAGTTGCGCCGCGCGGATCGCGGCGACATAGCCGCCCGGTCCGGCGCCGAGGATTGCAATGTGTGTTGGGACTGACATCTTGGATGGCGGTTTAGACTGACGTCATACACGCGTGCGATGGCTCACCCCTCGACCGTGGCCTCGGCTGACACCCGCACTCTTCATCAATGCTTCTGGCTGGCAAGGAACGCGTCGTACTGGGCCGCAGTCATCAGTTGCTCAACTTCTGAGGGAACGGCAAGGTCGATGACAGCAATCCATCCCTTTCCGTAGGGATCTGAATTCACGATTTCAGGGTGGTCTTTGAGATCGGTATTGATCTTGGCAACGGTTCCACTGACCGGCGTGTAGATGGTAGATGTCGTCTTGGTCGATTCCACTTCGCCGATCTGTTGCCCGACCTTGACCAAAGCCCCGACCTTGGGAAGATCCAGGAACACGATGTCGCCCAAGGCGTCCTGCGCAAAATGGCTGATGCCCACCGTCGCCTGATTGCCGTTGAGGCGAACCCATTCATGTTCCTTGTGATACCGCAAATCTGATGGAGTCATGCGCCTGCCCCTTATGAAATAATCCGATGGAACTGATGACCAGGCACGAGCCGCGAGCGCTCACACCGTTTCAGTCGGCCCCTCAGCTCTTCACCTGGCACGTCAATGTTTCCGGGATCGTAGTGGGGCTCGCGGGGTTTTGTCAAGGAATGGTCTGACCTGATTCGGCGTGAATAAGTCTATTCCAACGACCAAATATGGCACGATCGGCGATCGACTGATTGAACTCCTCCATCGCAAGAGGACGGGTTGACGTCTTTACGGAAAGTCCGATCCAAACCCGATCCGGTCCTCCCAACCGACGGCTAAGTTTTTCCAAAGCCGCCTCCCCTTCGATCCCCTCATGACGCACAACCAACGAACCGCCGGTATTCAACGACAGCTCGGCCACATCTTCCCCAAACTGCTGAAGCCCCTGAAGTGGCATCGTCAGCGAGGATTGACGCACTTCTATCGACAGAGTCGCGGCCGGGTTCCGCTCTCGCAGCACTTTGTGAAGACGCACGGTCCATTGCGCATAGCTCCTCGCCTTCCAGCCGACCCATCGCCAGTAGGTTGCGGACTGTCCTTGCTCCGTGATGTCAGTCGAAGCCATGCTCCCGAATATCTCCTCCAGCGTACCATTGAGTCCAAACGATGCGGCAAACAATCGGCGGGATTCATCGGAGAACTCCTCCGCAAATCCTGCCGTCGATCGCGCCGCGAGCACCACCCCGTCGCATCCCGCGCGAGCCAGCCTCCGAACCGTCTCTTCAAGATACGCCTGATAGCCGGGATGCGCGACGTCCACACTCGATCGTGAGGCGTCGTCAGGCCGAGCGGCCTGTCTGGTTGCAGCCATCCATTCCGGTCTGACATCCAGGCCGGAGCCATCATGAAGATCCAACACCACCCATAGGAAAAGACCGAGGCGGTGCGTCTCAACCGCCACCGACCGTACCGTCTCCACGTTGAATGCTTGAATGCCGGACTTCGGCGTCTGAGCAGGCGCAATCGCCAGTACCGTCACACCCGCTTGCGCCAGTTCCCGAAGCCACGGCACAAGTCCGGTGATCGACGGCAGTTGATCGACCGTCACACTTAAGGCAAGCTGCATGGCGTCCCCATGATGTCCGTCGGGGCGCGGGCGACGCAGGTCATCCAGACGACGAAGCGCATAGCCTTCATAGAGCGCCCCATCCGCTTGTTGTGTTACCGATTCCACTGCCAGCAGGCGGTACTGTGCCATTGCGTTGCGATAATCTCCAAGCCGTTCATAGGCGCGGCCTAACCACCACCGCGCCTCCGCCAAACGAGGTGAATCCTTCGCATCATCGATAAATCGGTTAAAAAACAGCACGGCAGCCGGATATCGCTCCTGTACGAACGCCCGATGGGCTTCCTGGAGCAACCGCACCTGCGCGTCGTACGCTGGATTGGTGTCTATCACACGGTTGGGTGGTGGAATTGAGGGAAGCTGTCCGGCCTGCGGCACGCAAGCAGAGAGGAGACAGAGGGAGAGCACGACGGCACTCCCTCTGCTTCGAAATAGGTGGAATGTACAGGGCAAGGGACTCATCGCCCCCAAGATACTTGGCTACCCGAAGATCTCCATGCCGGAGAAAAAGTAGCCGATCTCGAAGGCTGCCGTTTCAGGAGAATCCGACCCATGGACCGCATTGAACTCGATATTGGCCCCGTGTGCTTTTCGAATCGTGCCGGCATCGGCCTTGGCAGGGTCGGTCGCGCCCATCAGTTCCCGATTTTTCTTAATCGCATTCTCGCCCTGCAGCACCAGCACCACAGCCGGCCCGGAGGACATGAACCCGCAGAGACTCCCAAAGAACGGTCTCGCCTTATGGACGGCATAGAAGCCCTCTGCCACAGGCATGGACATCTGCATCAGCTTCATGGCTACCGGCTTTAGTCCCGCTTTTTCATAGCGGTTAATGATGTCTCCGATGGCATTCTTTTTGACCGCATCCGGCTTGATAATCGCGAGCGTTCTTTCACTCATCGCTTAAACTTTTCCTCCAATTTAATAATGAAACATTGTGAACAATTTCAACGCATTATAAGGATTCCCTCTTCGAGATGCAAGGGAAGACATAGCTAGGAGGAAAACTGACGTGCGAGGTCATGAGGCTTGAAAATCCCCCGCTCGGTGATAATCCCGGTGATCAATTCGGCCGGGGTCACGTCGAAGGCAGGATTGTAGACCGTGACTCCATCAGGCGCGACGGGATGGCTGCCATGGATGGTTGTCACTTCCAACGGATTCCGTTGTTCAATCGGGATATCCGCGCCAGATCCTGTCTTCAAGTCGATAGTCGAATAGGGTGCCGCCACATAAAACGGAATGCTATGAGCCTTCGCCAATACCGCCACCGAATAGGTGCCGATCTTGTT
>MSXM01000106.1:0-2306 GCA_002083565.1 Nitrospira sp. ST-bin4
ATGCGAGAACGCCGCTGGCGGACGTTTTCAGCATCCTGCTAGAAGTCTCAACTCCGGTCTTAGCCCATGGAACCCTGAAAGACTAGAGGACACTCGTGCCAAAACCATTGGCGACACAGGCATCGCGGCAATTCACCGCGGAAGTTCTTTCCATAGAACCTGCACAACTCAAGGTCGGCATGTTCGTGGATTTGGACTGTTCCTGGTTCAAACATCCATTCGCCAAGAAACGATTCAAAATTACAACGGAGCAGGAACTCTCCATTATCCGGGGCTTGGAACTCCGCTCAGTACTCGTCGATGTCGTATTGTCAGATCCTAATACGCTGGAACAGCGCGCGGATGGGCATGCTCACACCGCACAGGATGAAACCGCTTCCCTCATCGCACCGCCTTCCGAGACCACTCTCATGCCGCCGACAGTCACCCGATACCAGGAAGGCCTTCAGCAGGCCGATATTGTGTACAGGCAAACCCTCGCACAGGGCTCGGACGCGCTTGCGGACATCAAGAATGGATCTGACACGGGACTCACGGTTGCAAAGGACATGATCAATGGACTGACAGAGCTGATTATGGCTGACGACACAGCCAGCGCGATGGGGAGTCTCCTCGGCGCACAGGATGTCGCCGACAAAGCGGTGCTGCATGCCATGAATGTGGCAGTACTTGCCATGCTGCTAGGCCGTCAGTTCGATCTCAGCCAGGAAGAAGTCAAGATACTGGGAATCGCCGGCCTCCTGCACGACATCGGTGAACAGCTGCTCCCGCCGGACCTGATAAAAAAGCGGGGCCTGCGCATGGATGACTACGATCGAAAGGCATTTCAACAACACGTCGAGTTAGGGCTCCACATTCTCGCGCAGTTCCCGGAGCTTCCCAATACCGTGGCCCACATCATCAAGCAGCACCATGAACGGATTGATGGGTCAGGGTATCCCGACGGCTTACGGGGTGATCGTATTTCCTTGTCCTCCAAAATCCTCATGGTGGTCGAAGAATATGAAAGTCTCATCAATGCCCCAAATATCAGGGACAACAAGTCTCCGGCAGAGGCGCTCTCGCACTTGTACCTGAACAGCAAGACGATTTATCCCGAAGAAGTGGTCGTCGCCCTCATACAGGTACTCAGCGTCTATCCGCCGGGAACGGTCGTGGAGCTCAGCGACACATCTGTCGGCCTGGTCGTGAGCATCAACCTACAGGCCCGCATGCGCCCGCTCATCATCCTCTATGATCCGACCGTTGAGCGCGAGAATCCCAACATCACCGATCTCAGCCTTGACCAGAGCCGCTCCATTGTGCGGAGCATCACGAGACATGAGCTGCCGCATGAGGTATCGGAGTATCTCAATCTCGCCCGCTGGACAGGGTACTTCATCAACTCCTCGATGGAACTGTTGAAGGAATCCCAGGTAACGTAACACTCGATCTGGCGTTGACACGCACTCCTGTGCTATGTCAACGAACATGCAGTCTCAGCGCCTCTTGCTCCTTATCCCTCCGCTGACACAGCTGAATACGCCCTATCCTTCTACTGCCTATCTCACCGGGTTCCTTCAATCCCGTAATATTGACGCCGCGCAGGCCGATCTGGGTATCGAAATGGTGCTCCGGCTCTTCAGCCGGGCCGGATTGACTCGTGTCTTTGCCGAAATACGGAAACAGGATGCCGACTTGCCGCCTGAAGCGATCGCCATGCTTGCGATGGAGCAGGCCTATCTCGCTCAAATCGAACCCGTCGTCTCCTTTCTTCAAGGCAAGAATCCCGGCGCCGCCGCACGGATGATACAACCAGGCCTGCTGCCTCAAGGCCCCCGGTTTCGAGGCAGAACGAAATTCGCAAAGTCCGTACCGCTTGAGGACAGGGCCAAACGGTGGGCGACTCTGTATCTCGAAGATCTCGCCGACCTGGTCCAAGCGACGGTCTCGCCGCATTTTTCTCTTAGCCGCTATGCCGAACAGGTGGCGACATCCACATCGTCATTCGACGGTATGATCGACGCGCTGGACTCGGCGCCGACCATCACCGATGCGTTCATGTTGGAGACCCTCCGGTCCCATCTCGACAGGGTCAAGCCGACATTGATCTGCCTCTCCGTGCCGTTTCCCGGCAATCTGTACGGAGCGTTCCGCATCGCCCAGGCCATCAAGCGTCGGCAGCCGGACCTGCCGATCGCACTGGGCGGCGGCTATGCCAATACCGAATTGCGGCGCCTGGCCGATCCCCGCGTCTTCGACTATGTCGACTTCATCACGCTTGACGACGGCGAGAGGCCGCTGCTCTCTCTGATCGAACATCTGTC
>MSXM01000106.1:2373-3627 GCA_002083565.1 Nitrospira sp. ST-bin4
CTCAGCCTCCGACTTCTCCATGGACGAGATCGGCTGCCCGACCTATCGCGGACTGAATTTGGACCGTTACCTGACGATCCTGGACAGCATCAATCCGATGCACCGCCTCTGGTCGGAAGGCCATTGGAACAAATTGACCGTGGCGCATGGCTGCTATTGGAAGCAATGCACCTTTTGCGACGTGGGGCTTAATTACATCGGGCGCTACGAGATGACGCCGACCGACCGGCTCATCGGGCAGATAGAACAATTAATCGCTGAAACAGGACGCAGGGGATTTCATTTTGTAGATGAAGCGGCGCCTCCCGCTGCGCTCAAATCGCTCGCGTTGGCTTTGCTGGAACGGAAGATCGAGATTTCCTGGTGGGGCAATATCCGCTTTGAGGAGGCATTTTCGCCGGACCTCTGCCGGCTACTCGCTGCATCCGGCTGCATCGCAGTGACGGCCGGGCTCGAAGCGGCGTCAGACCGTCTGCTTGAGAAGATGAAGAAAGGCATTACAGTCGATCGTACGGCGCTGGTCGCCGCGGCATTTCGAGACGCGGGTATCTTGGTCCATGCCTATCTGATGTACGGATTCCCCTCTGAGACCGTTCAGGAAACCGTAGACTCGCTGGAGCGCGTGCGGCAATTGGTCGCGGCGGATCTGATTCAATCGGCTTTTTGGCACCGCTTCACAGCCACCGCCCATAGTCCGGTCGGCCTCGATCCGGCCTCCCATGGTCTGCGTATCATCGGTCCGGAGTTTCAGGGCTTCGCAGAAAATGATCTCCGGCATCGGGACCGAACCGGTGAGACGCCCCAATGGATCGGCGAAGGACTCAGACGGTCGATGCTGAATTTTCTCGAAAACCGTGGATTGGACATGGATGTCCGCGACTGGTTCGAGCAACCCGCGCCGAAACCGCGAGTCTCGCCTCGGTGGGTCACCGGCCTGCTGAAGAACAGACTTACTGTGGATAATCCACAGGCAGAACGACGTATTGTCTGGCTTGGTGGACAACCAGTCCATGAATCGACAGGAAAGAAGACTCGGCTCTTGCTTTCAGGGCCATCCGGCGACTGCGCCATCACACTCCAGAACGAACAAGCCCGGTGGCTCGACCACTTGATCTCACAATGCACACCGCACACGACCTCACCATCTTCCTACCCCCTGCTGCGAGACGTACAAGTCTCATTCCCAGGCGGCTCCCCGGCATTTAACACCTTTATCGAGACTCCCCCCTGGAAGAAAGTACGCGCGGCCGGGTT
>MSXM01000012.1 GCA_002083565.1 Nitrospira sp. ST-bin4
CGTCACGGAAATTCTGGCGTAAGAAGACACAGGTATTTGTCAACTGCCATGCGTCAGCATGGTTGGCATGGAAGCCGAGCGGTTTCGAGTAACGGACGATGAATAACGGGGGTTCCGAGTGAAGGTCGATCAGCGAATCAGAATCAGATTGCGCGGGTTCGATTACCGCGTGCTGGACCAGTCGGTGATGGAAATCGTCGAAACTGTTCGGCGTAGCGGGGCTAAGGTAGTTGGCCCGATTCCACTTCCGACCAGAATCGAGAAGATTACCGTCCAGCGATCGACGCACGTCGATAAGAAATCGCGTGAACAGTTTGAAATGCGCACGCACAAGCGCTTGCTGGACATTATGGAGCCGACGCCGGAAACGATGGATTCGCTGATGAAGTTGAATTTGGCTGCCGGCGTGGATGTGGAAATCAAGTTGTGAGGAAGGACAGGGCTAAGCTCAGCTTCAGCCTCGCGGTGAGTGAATGACAAACGGATTGCTTGGGAAAAAACTTGGGATGACGCAGGTCTTTGATCAAAATCGCTTGACCCCGGTGACGGTGATCGAGGCGGGGCCGTGCCGAGTTGTCACTGTGAAGACTAAAGAGCGCGATGGCTATGAGGCGGTTCAGCTCTCCTTCGGCGAAGTCAAGGAGCGCAAGCTTTCTAAGGCCGAACTGGGACACCTCAAGAAGAGCCAGTCGCCTGCCAGCCGTGTGCTGCGTGAGTTTAAGAAGGATGGCGCTCCGGAGGTCGGGCAGTCGGTGACCGTCGATATTTTCAAGAAGGGCGATTGGGTCGATGTCATCGGGATCTCGAAGGGAAAGGGGTTTCAGGGCGTTGTTCGTCGCCACCACTACGCCGGCGGGCCGGAATCTCACGGATCGATGTTCCACCGGCATCCCGGTTCGATCGGGGCAAGTTCATATCCTTCGCGTGTGTGGAAGGGGAAAGAGTTGCCTGGCCATATGGGGGCGGAGCGGATCACGACGCAACGATTGAAGGTCGTCGAGTCGAGGCCTGATGAGCACCTTCTTTTCGTCCGCGGGGCTATTCCAGGTGCAGCAAACGGAATCGTCGTCATAAGAAAGTCAAAGAAGAGTTAAGCTATGCCCACAGTTGATGTCGTCGATTGGCAGAACAAAAAGGTCGGAACGGTCGAGTTAGCGCCGAGCGTGTTTGGGTGCGAGCTCCGAGCAGCCTTGGTACATGAAGCGGTGATCATGCAGCGAGCCTGTGAACGCCAGGGAACGGCGTCTACTCTACGTCGAGGCGAAGTGAGCGGATCCGGCAAGAAGCCGTGGAAGCAAAAGCATACCGGACGGGCTCGAGCCGGGTCACTGCGGTCTCCTGTATGGCGTCACGGTGGGAGTGTGTTTGGGCCGAAGCCAAGAAGTTATGCGTATACAATGCCGAAACAGAAGTATCGGGCGGCGCTTCAGAGTGCTCTCTCTGCGAAGGTTTCGGAAGGAAAATTGGTGGTCTTGTCGGAGGTATCGCTTCAGCAGCCCAAGACGAAGTTGCTGGCGCAGGCACTGGGGCGTCTGAGCGGAGGGGATCATACCTTGGTTGTGCTTGGCAGTGGACAATCAACGGTCGCTCAGGCTGCTAAGAACATGGCCGCGGTCAAGGTGCTCAGCCCTGATCGGTTGAACGTGTATGACATCGTGCGTGCCGGTGTGGTCGTTGTCTCCCAGCAGGAACTGGGACGTGTGCAAGAGGTCTGGTCGTGAAAATCGAAATGCATGCAGTCTTGATTCAGCCTTTGTTGACAGAAAAAATAACGGGTCTCCGTGAGAAGACGAACACCGTCGGATTCATCGTCCACCCTGATGCGAATCGAGTGCAGATCAAGCAAGCGGTCGAATCGCTGCTGAAGGTCAAAGTTCAAAAAGTCAACGTGCTGAACATCCGTGGCAAGGTCAAGCGGCTCGGACGGTTTTCGGGCCGTCGTTCAGACTGGAAGAAGGCCTTCGTCACCCTCAAGAAGGGTGAGAAGCTTGAGATGTACGAAAGCGCATAATCAGCGTGATGCGTAAAAGGTAGGGGCAGAGTTATGGGTGTCAAATCATACAGGCCGACAACTCCGGGACGTCGTGGGATGACTGCGGTCACGACTGAGGAGCTGACAAAGAAAAAGCCGGAAAAGTCGCTGACCTCTTTTCATATTCGAAGCGGGGGGCGGAACAACGACGGACGGATGACCATCCGTTTTCGTGGGGCGGGCCATAAGCGGTTGTATCGGAAGATTGATTTTCATCGGGATAAGGTCGGTATCGCTGCGCGTGTTGAGGCGATTGAGTATGACCCGAACCGATCAGCCCGTATCGCGCTGTTAAAGTACAAGGACGGAGAGAAGCGATATATCCTGGCTCCGGTCGGACTGAAAGTAAACGACGAAGTGCAATCGGGCCCGCAGTCTGAAATTCGTCCCGGTAATGCGCTTCCGTTGGCCAATATGCCGCTGGGTACGACTGTTCACAATATTGAATTAAAGCTTGGTAAGGGTGGGCAGCTGATCCGGAGTGCAGGCGGTTCTGCTCAGGTGATGGGCCGTGACGGAGATTACATCCAGGTTCGCTTGAAGTCCGGAGAAATGCGGCGGATCCTGGGGACCTGTATGGCGACGGTCGGGCAAGTTGGAAACGTCGATCACGAGAACATTACGGTGGGAAAAGCCGGCCGAAACCGATGGAAGGGAAAGCGGCCACATGTCCGCGGCGTCGTTATGAACCCGGTCGATCATCCACATGGAGGCGGAGAGGGGAAGTCGGGCCAAGGGAATCCTCATCCTGTGTCGCCGTGGGGAGTGCCGACGAAGGGGTATAAGACCAGACAGAATAAGAAGACCGATAAGTTCATTATCGCCCGACGTAAGTCAGGAGTGCGCAATGCCTAGATCGATTAGTAAGGGCGCGTTTGTGGATGCTCATCTCCTTAAGAAAGTTGAGCACATGAACCAGGTGAAGGATCGCAAACTGATCAAGACATGGTCGCGGCGATCGACGGTTATTCCGGACATGATCGGCCATACGTTTGCCGTCCATAACGGAAAGAAATTCATTCCCGTGTTTGTGACTGAAAATATGGTAGGCCACAAGCTCGGAGAGTTTGCGCCGACCCGGTTCTTCAAGGGGCATGGTCAGGCAAGGACGGAAAAGGCCGTTGCGCTGAAGTAGAAGAGGTTGGCGGTCGGCAGTCAATAGCGGAGGGCATCCCGGTCCAACGGCCGGTGATGGATGACGGGATCTAAAGACGATGACGGAAGCACGAGCCATATTACGATTTGTTCGGGTCGCGCCACGCAAGGCGAAGCCTGTGATTGACATGATTCGGGGACAGCATGTTCCCGCGGCCCTGGCGATGTTGAAGCATACGCCGAGGCATGCCGCCCGTGTCGTTGAAAAAATCCTTCGATCTGCGGTGGCGAACGCTGAGCAGAAGGAAATGGGAGACAGCGAGTCGATGGTGATCTCCAAAGCCTTCGTCAACTGTGGGCCCACCTACAAGCGAGTTCGGGCCAGGTCGATGGGCCGGGCGAATGCGATTCAGAAACGGACCAGCCATATCACGGTGGTGGTGGCGGCGCCGACAATTCAGGATAAGAAGCAGTAGGGACACTTTTAACGCGTACTGAGGCAGACGTCGTATGGGTCAGAAAACACATCCAATTGGATATCGTCTGGGTTACAACTATACCTGGAATTCTCGCTGGTATGCCGGCAAGGATTACGCCAAGCTGCTTCACCAGGATATCAAGATCAGAAAGACGGTCAAAGCTAAGCTGTACCATGCGGGTGTAGCCAAGGTGGAAATCGAGCGATCCGGTGATCAGACTCGAGTGATCATCCACACAGCTCGTCCGGGTATTATCATCGGCCGTAAGGGAGCTGAGGTTGATAAGCTCAAGGCTGATCTTGAAAAGCAATATGGCGGGCAGGCGTACATTACCGTCAAGGAAATCAAAAAGCCTGAACTTGATGCGCAGCTGGTTAGTGAAAATGTCGCTGCTCAACTCGAAAAACGTGTGGCGTTCAGGCGGGCCATGAAACGTAGTGTCCAGTCGGCGCTTCGGCTCGGTGCGCAAGGAATCAAAATTATGGTGGCAGGCCGTTTGGGTGGTGCGGAAATCGCACGAACCGAATGGTATCGCGAAGGACGTGTGCCGCTGCATACTCTGCGGGCGGAAATCGACTATGGGTTTGCTGAGGCGCACACCACTATGGGGCAGATCGGCGTCAAGACGTGGATTTACAAGGGTGAACTGCTTCCGGCTCAGCCAATGAAACCGGATTCTCTTCTTGAGCGGCGGATTGGGTAAGGAGATCGAGTTGTGTTAGCGCCGAAGAAAGTCAAATTCAGAAAAATGCAGAAGGGCCGCATGAAGGGCAAGGCCTATCGTGGCGGTCAAATTACACTGGGGCAATTCGGTCTCAAGGCCTTGGAACCCGGGTGGGTGACCAGCCGCCAAATTGAAGCGGCGAGAATCGCAATCACCCGTTATGTGAAGCGAGGCGGACAGGTGTGGACGCGCATATTCCCGGATAAGCCGATCACAAAGAAACCTGCCGAGACTCGAATGGGCAAAGGCAAGGGCAATCCAGAGTATTGGGTAGCGGTTGTGAAGCCTGGCCGGATTTTGTATGAGATGGATGGGGTCACGCCTGAGGTTGCAAAGGAAGCATTCCGACTTGCGTCTCACAAGCTGCCTGTTGCGACAAAGCTGGTCGTTCGTGGAGAGTTCGCGTAAGGCCTTGAGTCCGGCCTGAGGGGTAAGGGTATGGCATTGGAACTGAAAGAGTTGCGGCAACTAACAGCGATCGAGCTTGCAGATAAGGCAAAGCAACTCGTCCAGGAGCTCTTCAATCTGCGGTTCCAGTTCGGAACTGGCCGGCTTGAGAATCCTATGCAAATTCGAAGAACCAAGCGCGATATTGCCAGGATTAAGACTGTCATCCGGCAGATCGAGCAGCAGGCTGAAGCAGCCAAAGGGTAGGGGTCTATGTCTGAGGGTGTGAAAAGGCATCACCGGTTTGGAAGTGTCGTCAGCAATAAAATGCAGAAGACCGTCGTCGTGGCTGTGTCACGATCCGTCATTCATCCTGTTTACAGGAAAGTGCTCAAGCGGGTGACGAGATTGAAAGCGCATGATGAGAGTGGACAATGCAAGGTGGGTGATCGGGTCAAGATTATTCAGACCAGGCCATTGAGTAAGGACAAGAACTGGCGGGTCGTTCAGGTCATGGAAAAGGGACAGGCTGAAAAATAGAGGGAGCACCGTTCTGAGATCATCGGATCTCATGGCATGCGCGGAACGCAGATATGATTCAAAACTACACGTATATGGATGTGGCCGATAATTCCGGCGCGAAGCAGGCGATGTGCTTCCACGTATTTGGAGGCACCAGACGTCGCTATGCATCGTTGGGTGACATCGTTGTCGTTGCCGTCAAGGAAGCCATTCCCCAGGCGAGTGTGAAAAAGGGGGATGTCAGCCGCGCGGTGATTGTGCGGACGACAAAAGAAGTGCGGCGGGAAGATGGCTCCTACATTAAGTTTGATCGAAATGCCTGTGTGTTGATCAATAAGGATGGCGAGCCAATCGGGACGCGCATTTTTGGACCGGTCGCGCGCGAGCTGCGGTGGAAGAAATTCATGAAGATCATTTCCCTTGCACCTGAGGTGCTGTAGGGATCGGTAAGTGAGGATATTGTGCAGGCACTTCGCAAGAGCAAAATAAAAAAAGGCGATACAGTCGTCGTGATTACAGGCCGTGATCGGGGGAAGACCGGGAAGGTCCTCTCTGTGGATCTTGGAGCCGGGCAGGTGACGGTTGAAAAGCTCAATATCATCAAGCGGCACACCAAGCCGAATCAGAAGGTCAAGCAAGGGGGCATTCTTGAACGTGAGGCCCCTCTCAATATCTCAAAGGTAATGTTTTTCTGCCCCGTCACGCAGAAGCCGACACGAGTAGGAATACGGTCATCGGGGGATGGGCGGCGGACCAGGTTCAGTAAAAAATCGAACGAGCCTATCGAGTAGGGTTGGAGAATTTGGAATGGCGAAAGTAGAAAAAGGCAAAACCGGAAAGCCGGCTGAACGGAAGTCGCAGAAAAAAGAGAGTGCGGCGCCGCAGAAGTTGGACGAGGGAAGCGAAGAGTCGAAATTCAGGCCTCGGCTTCGTGACACCTATCAGCAAAAGGTAGTGCCGGCGCTGATGAAGGAGTTCGGCTACAAGAATGTCATGCAGGTTCCTCGACTTGAGCGTGTTGTGCTCAATGTCGGTATGGGAGAGGCTCTGCAGAATGTCAAGTTGCTCGAGAGTGCGGTGACAGAACTGGGAACGATCACAGGGCAAAAGCCGGTTGTGACCAGGGCCAAGAAAGCGATAGCCGGATTCAAGTTGCGGCAGGGGTTGCCGATCGGAGCTAAGGTGACGCTTCGTAGCCGCCGCATGTACGAATTTTTTGACCGTCTGGTATCGTTGGCGCTTCCGCGCATCCGAGATTTTCGCGGCGTTTCACCGAAGGCATTCGATGGGCGTGGAAACTATACCTTCGGACTGAAGGAACAGCTGATTTTCCCGGAGATCAAGTACGACGAAGTGGCATCTATCCATGGCATGGACATTACGATTGTGACGACAGCCAAGACGAACGACGAGGGGAAGGCCCTGTTGAAACATCTGGGCATGCCGTTTCGTACCTAGGGACACACTCGGTGTGAGGCATTGTTCGAAGAGAAGGAGTGTTTGTGGCACGATTAGCGCTGAGGAATAAGGCGGCAACCAAACAAAAGTTTCCGTGCCGGGAGTATCATCGCTGCGGCGTATGTGGCCGTGTACGTGGGTATCTTCGCCGGTTTCGGATGTGCAGAATCTGTTTTCGGCTCCTGAGTCTCCGTGGAGAAATCCCGGGCGTACGCAAATCAAGCTGGTAGCCGGTATGTCGGCCTACGGTCGATCGTCTTAAGAATGTAGAAGGATATCAGATGCTTACAGATCCGATCAGTGACCTCCTTGTTCGGTTGAAAAATGGCGCTCAGCGTCGTCATGAGACAGTGGTTGTTCCGACTTCGAAATTGAAGCGTGCAATTTTAGAGATCTTGAAGAGAGAGGGCTATGTCGATGGCATTGAGGACGGGACGCGTGACGGGCATCCGATTCTTGATGTGCGGTTGCGATATGTGGGGGAAGGACAGCCCATGATTACGGGCCTGGAGCGGATCAGCAAGCCTGGACGCCGTGTTTATGTCGGAAGCAAAGATATTACAAAGGTCCGCAATGGGATCGGGGTGTCCATCCTTTCGACCTCGAAAGGTATCATGACGGATCAGGAGTCCCGCAAGAATAAGTTGGGTGGAGAGATTTTGTGTTCAGTGTGGTAGGCGGGGCGGAGTTTTAACGACTGAATAGGGATGTAGAAAATCATGTCGCGGATAGGGAAGAAACCAATCACGGTTCCCAGTGGAGTGGATGTCAAAGTCTCCGGATCGAATGTG
This sequence comes from Nitrospira sp. ST-bin4, assembly GCA_002083565.1. Lineage (GTDB taxonomy): Bacteria > Nitrospirota > Nitrospiria > Nitrospirales > Nitrospiraceae > Nitrospira_D. Next base: position 7,489 of record MSXM01000012.1, read on the forward strand.
TCGGTCAAGGGTCCTTTGGGGAAGCTGGATTGGTCTTTAGCTCAGGGTGTGAGCGTTGCGGTGGATAACGGCCAGATCGTTGTCACTCGCTCCAGTGAAGACCGCAAACTGCGGGCCCTGCATGGTCTTGTTCGAGCGGAATTGAATAACATGGTGCTTGGGGTCACTAAGGGCTACGAACGATCGCTTGAAATAACCGGAGTCGGATACAAGGCACAAATTCAAGGCAGGACGATGAGTTTCAATGTCGGGTATATCAATCCCGTCGTATATCAAGTGCCGGCTGGCATTGATGTGAAGGTGGATAAGCAGACCCTTATCAATGTCAAGGGAGTCGATAAACGCCTTGTCGGACAGGTGGCGGCAAATCTGCGAGCGATCAAGCCTCCCGATGTGTACAAGCAAAAGGGTGTTCGCTATGCGGGCGAACAGTTGCGGAAAAAGGAAGGCAAGACAGGGAAGTAGGTAGCGAACATGAATACGGCTGAAAAATTACGACAACTGAAACAGCGGCGGCGGCGTGTGCGCAAGACGATCATGGGGACTGCTGAACGACCTCGTCTGAACGTGTTCCGCAGCAGCGCACATATCTATGCGCAGGTGATCAACGACATCGAGGGGAAAACGCTCGCAGCAGCGTCGTCGCTCGATAAGTCGCTGCGCACGGCGCTTAAATCGACGAGCAGCATTGAAGCGGCGAAGGCGGTCGGGAAGCTGATTGCGTCGCGGGCGAAGGCTGCCAATGTGAATGCTGTGGTCTTTGATCGCGGCGGACGGATGTATCACGGCAGAATCAAAGCGCTTGCCGATGCGTCGCGTGAAGGGGGTCTTCAGTTCTAGCGCGGTCATCCTTTTCATCCCCACCAATTTCGAGTGGGAAGAGCAGAAACGAGGCACTGTGTGCGAGTCAATCCTGATGAACTAAGCCTGAAAGATAAAGTCGTCTTCATCAATCGCGTCGCAAAGGTAGTGAAGGGCGGCAAACGGTTTAACTTTTGTGCCCTGGTCGTGGTCGGTGACGGCCATGGTTGGGTGGGGATCGGCAAAGGGAAGGCTGCAGAAGTCCCGGTCGCCATATCAAAGGCTGTCGAGCAAGCCAAGAAGCATCTCGTGCATGTTGCGCTCAAGGGCGGCTCAATTCCACATGAAGTGCATGGCCTCTTTGGCGGTGAACATGTGCTCCTCAAGCCGGCAGCCGACGGAACGGGGATTGTCGCCGGTGGTGCAGTTCGCGCCGTCGTCGAATTGGTTGGCGCGCATAATGTGGTTGCAAAGACGCTTGGCCGTGGTAATCCCTTCAATACGGTTCGAGCAACATTAGATGGACTCACGCAATTGAGAAATCCTGAAGAAGTGCTTCGTCTGCGTCGTCGGACCATGGCGGAGCGGCAGGAAGGGGCGGCGGTGTAATGGGTACGGTTGCGACACCTAAATCTAAAAAATCGACAGTGCCAGGCGTTCGGGTGACACTTATGCGGAGTCCAATCGGTACACCGCAAACGCATCGCCTGGTGCTGCGAGGGCTTCGGCTTCGGCATATACGCCAGACGGCCGTCCATCCGGACACTCCCCAGGTTCGCGGGTTGATCAAGAAAGTGGGTTATCTGCTCGAGGTTGGAAAGCCATGAATCTTCATGATTTGACACCGGCAAAAGGCGCAAAGAAGCGGAGAAAAAGGATCGGACGCGGACCCGGGTCCGGCCACGGAAAGACCGCGACCAAGGGACATAAGGGATTGCTGGCGAGATCCGGAGGCGGAAAGCGGCCGGGTTTTGAAGGCGGTCAGATGCCGTTGATTCGGCGGTTGCCGAAGTTCGGGTTCGTCAACAATTTCCGCACGGAATATTCCATCGTCAATGTGAGTAGTTTTCAGGATTGGAACGGAAGCGGAACCATCACCCCGCAATCCATGGTGGATGCCGGCTTGGTCAAGCGTAAAACACTGCCGATCAAAATCCTCGGCAATGGAGAGCTGAAGAAGTCACTCGTCATTCAGGCCCATAAGTTCAGCAAGTCTGCGGAGGCGAAGATTCAGTCGGCTGGAGGGAGAGTCGAGGTCATCGGCGGTGTTTGAGCGGCTCCTGACCAGTATTCAGAATATCTTCAAGATCCCCGAGCTTCGCACTCGTATCTTGTTTACGCTCGGGATGCTGGTCGTTTACCGCATCGGGGCTCACATCCCGACTCCCGGTATCAACGGCGAGGCCCTCTCTGAATTTCTGCAAAAACAGGGCGGCTCCCTCCTTGGGTTTTTAGATATTTTCTCAGGCGGGTCGCTGTCCCGCTTGACGATTTTCGCGCTGGGCATCATGCCCTATATCAGCGCCTCGATCATCATTCAGCTGCTGACGGTGGTTGTTCCCCACCTCACCAAGCTGGCGAAGGAGGGGGAGCGCGGGCGAAAAAAGATTATTCAGTATACCCGATTCAGTACGATCGGTATTGCGTTGATTCAGGGCTTTGGAATCGCAGTCGGGTTGGAGCAGATGAATCAAGGTGCGTTTGTGTTGAGTGCGGGGTGGGGATTCCGCCTCATGACTGTGATTACCCTCACGGCGGGGACGGGCTTTCTGATGTGGCTCGGTGAGCAGATCACCGAGCGTGGGATTGGGAACGGGATTTCGCTGATCATTTTTTCCGGCATCGTGGCGCGCTTGCCGTCGGCGGTGGCTCAGACCTTCGACCTCTATAAGGTCGGGCAGCTGAATATCGTGATGCTCGTCGGCCTCGCGGTGCTGATGGTAGTCGTTGTAGCGGCCATCGTATTTTTGGAAAGTGGCCGTCGGAAAATCCCGGTTCAGTATGCCAAGCGTGTCATCGGTCGGCGGGTGTACGGCGGGCAGAGTACACATATTCCGTTGAAGATCAATACGGCAGGCGTGATTCCGCCAATTTTCGCATCCTCGATTATCGCGTTTCCTGCAACGATTGCAGGATTTTTTGAAACGCCATGGATCAAAGAGATCGGCACGCAACTGTCGCCAGGATCCGTGCTCTACACGCTGATGTATGTCGGGCTTATTCTGTTTTTCTGTTTCTTTTATACGGCGGTTGTTCTCAATCCTGTCGACATGGCTGACAACATGAAGAAGTACGGGGGATTCATTCCCGGTATCCGGCCAGGTCAACGAACGTCGGACTACATTTATAATGTGCTTACAAAAATCACGTTTGCCGGCTCCATTTATTTGGCCGTAGTGTGTGTCATTCCAGAGCTGCTCATTTACAAATTGAATGTGCCGTTTTATTTCGGCGGCACTTCATTGTTAATCGTGATCGGGGTGGGGCTTGATACGGCGCAGCAGATTGAATCACATATGCTGATGCGCAACTATGAAGGGTTTTTAGGTAAGGGCATGGCTCCGCTACGCGGAAGAAACGGATAGTGCCCCATGCGGCTCGTGTTTCTTGGCGCGCCGGGCGTCGGTAAAGGCACGCAAGCAGATAAGGTCGCCACCCAGCACGGTGTCCGGAAAATATCGACCGGGGATTTGCTTCGAGAGGCCGTTCGGAATCGTACCAGCTTAGGCCTTGAGGCCAAGGCCTATATGGACCAAGGTCGGCTCGTTCCAGATTCGGTGGTCATCGGGTTAGTGCGTGAAAAGTTGACCGATCCCAGTTACGCAAAGGGATTTATCCTGGACGGGTTTCCCAGGACGGTTCCTCAGGCAGAGGAGTTGGGAAAGGTGCTGGTTGAGCAGGGCATCGGACTGAGTCGTGTCATCAACTTTCAGGTTTCTCGTGCTGAGATTGTAAAACGGCTGAGCGGGCGGAGGAGCTGCCCAAAGTGTCAGGCGACGTATCACGTGGAGTTCGCGCCCTCCAAGGAAGCGGGAGTGTGTGATCGGTGCAAGGATACGTTAGTTCAGCGAAGCGATGATCAGAGGGAAGCGATTGAGACGCGGCTGAAGGTCTATGAAGAGCAGACTGCCCCGTTGATCGGCTTCTACGAGAAGAAAAATATCTTGTCGCATCTCGAGAGCGAGGGGCCTGTCGAGTCTGTGTATCAGAGCTTGTCGAAGGTGCTGGCAGCATACGATACGGCATGATCATTCTCAAGACGCCTGCTGAAATTGAGATTATGGCGGAGGCGTCGAGAGTGGTTGCCGAGGTGCTGGAGATCGTTCGGAAAGAAGTTCGATCAGGAATCAGCACCGACGAGCTCGATCGTCTGGCCGAGAAAGAGATTCGGGCAAGGGGGGCGACACCGGCGTTCAAGGGGTACAGAAATTATCCTAAGACGCTCTGCGCATCCGTGAACGAACAGGTGGTTCATGGAATACCATCCGGCCGGAAGCTCAAGGATGGCGATATTATCGGCCTTGACCTCGGTGCCATTGTTGGTGGATTTTACGGAGACTCAGCAGTAACGGTGGCAGTCGGTCGGGTGCCTGAGAAGATTGCGACGCTCGTGCAGGTGACGGAAGAATCGCTGTATCTGGGAATTGAGCAGGCGGTGGTCGGTAATCGGTTGACAGATATTTCGCATGCGGTCCAACGCCATGTCGAGTCGGCTGGGTATTCGGTCGTCACGGAGTTTGTGGGGCATGGGATCGGCAGGCACTTGCACGAAGAACCGCAGGTTCCCAACTATGGGAAGCCTGGACAGGGGCCGCGGCTGCAGAGCGGCATGGTGCTCGCCATTGAGCCAATGGTCAATATGGGGGGGAGCGCCATCCGAGTTCTTGAGGATCGTTGGACGGCAGTCACGGCTGATGGAAGCTTGTCTGCTCACTTCGAACATACGATAGCCATACAACCAAGTGGCCCGGCTCGAATCTTGAGTCGTCGAGTCGCAGGCGAAATTTAAGTCGCAGAAAAGAACGCAGAAATACGTGGCCAAAGAAGATATTATCGAAGTACAGGGTTCCGTGGCAGAAACTCTGCCGAATGCGATGTTTCGGGTGAAGCTCGAAAATGGACATATCATCTTAGCCCATATATCTGGCAAGATGCGGATGCATTTCATTCGCATTCTTCCTGGTGATAAGGTGACGGTGGAAATGTCGCCGTATGATCTGACCAGGGGCCGGATCACGTATCGTTTCAAGTAGCAGGGAGCATTGAGTTCTCATGAAAGTGAAATCATCAGTGAAGCCGATTTGCGCAAAGTGTAAAGTTGTGCGCCGGCGAGGGGTAGTTCGGATTCTTTGCGATAACCCTCGCCATAAACAGCGCCAAGGGTAAGGATGTCCTTCGCTATCGGTCGAGCGCGCATGGGGTATCGCGTGTCTCATATCTAGCGGATGACGGTACACGATTCGACGGAAGGGAGAAGCAATGGCACGTATCGCTGGCGTCGATTTGCCTAGAGGCAAGCGGGCCGATATTGGCTTGACCTACATTTACGGAATCGGACGGGCGGCCGCCTTGAAAATTCTGAAGGAGGCCGGCGTTGATACCGCTGTCCGCATCAAGGATTTGAGCGAGGACAAGATTGTCAAGCTGCGCGAGATCATCGACCGTGATCACCGGGTGGAAGGTGATCTTCGCAAAGAGGTCTCATTGAATATCAAGCGGCTGGTTGATACGGGAACATACCGAGGCCTCCGGCACCGGAAAGGGTTGCCCGTGCGCGGACAGCGAACCAAAACGAATGCCAGGACGCGCAAAGGACGCCGTTCCGGCGTCGGCAGCAAACCGAGACCGTCGATGACGAAGTCCGCCCCGAGCGCATAATTCGTCGAACGTACAATGAAGGAGTTCGCATGAGCGTCAAGAAGGGGAAAAAGAAAGAACGGCGAATCGTTCAAAGCGGAGTCGCGCACGTTCAAGCGTCGTTCAACAATACGATCGTGACGATTACCGATATGAGCGGGAATACGGTGGTGTGGGCCAGTGCAGGTAATCAAGGATTTAAGGGGTCCCGCAAAAGCACGCCGTTCGCCGCACAGCGGGCGGGAGAAGCTGCGGCTCGTAAGGCGATGGAGAGCGGGATGCGGCAAATCGATGTCTATGTGAATGGGCCTGGGTCCGGTCGGGAATCGGCGATCCGCTCACTGCAAGGAGCCGGACTGCGGATTAACCTGATTCGTGACGTGACGCCCATTCCGCATAACGGCTGCCGTCCGCCAAAACGACGGCGTGTCTAAGTCGAGAGGGAACCGAACGTCGGATTGAATAACGATTCTGGACATGCGCGAGGGCATGTCTGCGGCAACTGGAGGTAGAGAAGTGGCAAAGTATCGCGGTCCCGTCTGTCGGCTCTGTCGGCGAGAAGGTGAGAAACTGTTTCTCAAAGGTGCGCGTTGCATGACAGAAAAGTGCGCCATCGAGCGGCGGAGCTACCCTCCCGGCCAGCATGGACAGGGGCGTCAACGGACCTCTGACTATAGTCTCCAGTTGCGTGAAAAGCAGAAGTTGCGCCGAATTTACGGTCTTCAAGAACGGCAATTCCGCGGCGTGTTCGAGCGGGCTGAGCGGCAAATCGGTGTCACGGGCGATGCGTTGCTGCGGTTGCTCGAATGCCGGCTCGACAATGTCGCCTATCGCTTGGGATTCGGCATGTCGCGAAAGCAGGCCCGGCAGATCGTCAGTCACGGTCATCTCTTGATGAACGGGAAGAGGATCACAGTTGCCGGCGCGCTTGTGAAGGCAGGGGACGTCATTGAAGTTCGTGAGCGGAGCAGGAATCTGGCAACCATTCAGGGCGCTTTGGAGGCCGTCGACGGCCGTGGGATTCCGGACTGGCTCGAGCTCGACAAGGGCGCATTCAAAGGAGTCGTGCGCGCATTGCCGGCGAAGGAACATATCCCGTTGCCGGTTAATGAACAGATGGTTGTGGAATTGTATTCACGATAGCCGTTGGACTCAGGGGCGGCGTCGTTGTGCGAACGGACGTTCCACAGGTTAGTTACGTATACGCTGGTACATGGAGGGGGAGTCATGATCAAGGCGATGAGAGACTTTCAGGTCCCGATGCGGGTGGAAGTCGATAAGGATGCACATTCCCCAACATTCGGTCGATTCACCACAGAAGCGTTCGAGCGGGGATTCGGGACCACGATCGGAAACGCCCTGCGGCGTGTCTTGCTGTCGTCTCTGACGGGCGCTGCAGTCACCACGGTGAAGATTGAAGGGGTGGTACATGAGTTTTCGACGATCGCCGGTGTGACGGAGGATGTGACGGCGATTATTTTGAATATCAAGGGTCTGCGATTGGCGCTCCATACCGACAAGCCCAAGACGATTCGATTGAAGAAAAAGGGGCCGGGTGAAGCGAAGGGGTCCGACATCATTCATGACGGCGATGTCACCATTCTGACCCCTGATTTGCATATCGCGATGTTAGATAAGGATGCAACTCTGGATATTGAAATGACAGTCAAGCACGGCCGTGGATATGTTCCGGCCGAACGCAACAAGGAAGAAGGCTTGCCGATCGGTGTGATTGCCATCGATTCTATTTTCTCTCCGATCAAGCGGGTGAATTTTCAGGTTGAGAACGCTCGTGTCGGACGCATGACTGACTACGACAAGTTGACGATGGAGATTTGGACCGATGCGACGATCAGCCCACGTGATGCGCTATCGACTGCCGCCGGGATTTTGCGCGAACATCTGGATATCTTCATCAATCCGGAGGAGCGTGGCGAGGGCAAGAACGAGGCAGGTTATGAGGAGTCGCAGCGGGAGGTGAATAAAAACCTTTCCCGCAGTGTGAATGAACTGGAGCTGTCCGTCCGTGCTGCGAATTGTTTGAAGAATGCCAATATCAAAACGATCGCAGATCTGGTGCAGAAGTCTGAAGGAGAGATGCTGCGGACGAAGAATTTCGGGAAGAAGTCTCTCAATGAAATCAAGGAAATCTTGTCTGAAATGGGACTCTCGCTGGGCACCAAGGTGGATTTGCCACCGTCTCACAATGGGAGTCCGAAGTCGGAGTAATTCTTAGGTCAAGGGGAACGCCGTGCGACACAGGAAAAAAGGGCGACAACTCGGCAGACAAACCAAGCATCGGTGGGCGTTGTTCCGCAATCTCGTCACGTCGTTGCTCGACCACGAGCGGATCGAGACGACGGAAGCGAAAGCCAAGGAAATACGCGGGTTCACTGATCGCATGATTACGTTGGGGAAGGAAGGGACCCTTCCAGCGCGGCGCCGCGCGCTCGCATTTTTGCGAAGCAAGGACGTCGTGTCCAAGTTGTTCGCAGATGTCGCGGGACGGTTTAAGGATCGTCGCGGAGGGTACACCAGGATTGTGAAAACCCGCCGACGTATCGGGGATGGCGGAGAAATGGTTGCTATTGAATTGGTTTCACGCCCAGAGGCGCCGGCCGCACAGAAATCATCGAGCCCCCCCGCGCAGCCTTCCGCTGGCGAACCTCAAAAGTCAGTATAGATTTTATTTGTAATCAGAACTCTCGGGCTATCTTTCTCAAATGCCCTCCATGTGGAAACACATGGAGGGCATCGTGTTGTCAGGCGCTTCCAGAGATCCTCAGAGACGTTTACTTGCCCTGTCGTGCATGCTACGATCGTGCCAGCACCTCTGTGACCATTTGAGAGCCGGTATATGTGGGAACGAATCGTACGGCGAACACTTCTGACATTGAGTATATTCCTGTCCGCGTTTCTGGGCTATCTGCTCTTTGTCAATGCCGATTCAGCTCCATCGACCCAACCGGCCTCTTCCGGATCGATTGAGCGTGCGGATGCGAAGATCTCAGAGTTTATCTTTACGCAAACTAAAGGCGATGTTGTCGAGTGGCAAGTGCAGGCCAAGCAGGCACGGTTGTTTGAGCGGGAGAAAAAGGCACGGCTTACGGGGGTCGATATCACGTTTTATGGCGAGAAGGGGACGGAGCTGACTCTGTCAGGAGAAGAGGGAATACTCGATATCGCAACGAAGAATCTTGAGCTGGCTAATCAGACAGAGCCTTTGGTTGTTGAAACGAAAAGTGGATATACCATTTATACGAATCATCTGGCATGGAAAGACGAGACCAAAGAGATTCGTACGGATGACAATGTTCGAATCGTCGGTCATGGAATTGAAGTGACCGGGCGTGGACTGCTCGGCCGGATGGCTGCGCAGGAATTCGAGATTTTAGGGGATGTTCATGTGGATCTTGTTCCTGTTTCTTAATGTAGTTCTGTTCGGAGACGTGTTGCCAAGCCATTCTGCGGAACCTGGGATCCTGCAAAAACAAGGAGTAACCGCCGCTGTCCCCACCACGATTACAGCCAAGAAAGTCACGGTACGTAAACAAGACAACCGGGCCGTATTTGAAGGAACTGTTGTTCTGACCAGGGGCCCACTTCTTGTTTATTCGGATAAGATGATCGTCCTGTTTCAATCGCTCGGCAGTGGGCAGGCGCCAACAACTTCTCCCGGGCAGGTTGCCGGACAGTCGTCAGATAAGGGGAAAGACACGCCGCCGACAATGTCGAACCATTCCGTGCATCGAGTCGAAGCGATTGACCATGTCAAAATAAAGTATGCGACCGGTAATGCGACGTGCCAGAAAGCCGTGTATTTCAGTGAGGGTGATAAGATTGTTTTGACGGGCGAACCTGTGGCCTGGGAGAAGGGAACACGCGTCAGCGGAAAGCAAATCACGATCTACCTGGCAGAGGAACGGAGTGTGGTCGAGGGAGACTCACATGTCCGTATTGAGGAAGAGGAAAAATCCGCACCATGACCCAGGGGACTCCCACAGGTGCAGAGGCAGTCATCGATGCGGCAGCGAAAACACGTACGGAATGTCTGCGCGCCAGCGGACTCGTCAAGAGTTTTCGAGGCCGCAAGGTCGTCAAGGGGGTTGCGATCGAAGTGCGGGCCGGGGAAGTCGTGGGGTTATTAGGCCCGAATGGGGCAGGGAAAACGACCATCTTCGATATGATGGTCGGGATTTGTCAGCCTGATGAAGGAGAGATTACTTTCAATGGGGAATCTGTAACCGATCTTCCCATGTTTAAGCGGGCACGCCGCGGGATTGGGTATTTACCGCAGGAGTCGTCGGTGTTTCGTCGCTTGTCCGTCGAGCATAATGTCTTGGCGATCTTAGAAATGCTGGGGTATGCTCGTGAGGAACGCATTCGCCGGGTGGATGAATTGTTGAAAGAGTTAGACCTCATTCATATTCGAGAGAGTATGGCCTATGCCCTCTCAGGCGGAGAACGCCGGAGGTTGGAGATTACCCGGGCACTGGCTACGGCTCCATCGTTCATGCTGCTGGACGAACCGTTTGCCGGTATTGATCCCATCGCGGTAGCGGATATTCAGCAGATCATCACGCGACTGAAGGACAAAGGGATCGGCATCTTGATTACCGACCATAACGTGCAGGAGACGCTTTCGATCGTGGATCGGGCGTACATTATCAATGAGGGGTTGATCCTGGAATCGGGACCGCCTCAAGCAATCGTGAAGAGTGAAACTGCCCGGGCGGTGTATCTTGGGGAACGGTTCAAGTTGTAGCTGGATAGGTGGGCATGAAACTTCGACTTGATCTAAAGCTTAGTCAAAAATTGATTATGACGCCGCAATTGCAGCAGGCGATCAAGCTGTTGCAGTTGTCTCGTCTAGAGCTTCAGCAGAGCCTCTCGCAGCACCTTTTGGAAAATCCATTGTTGGATGAAGTCCAGGCAGAAGTAGAGGATGTGGAGCCTCCCACTGCCGAAGGCAAGTCGGAAGAGCCCCCTGCTGCGGCAGGCCAAGAGTTGTCCGAAGAAGGAGGGACGCCGGAGGAGCGTGGTTCGCCCGAAGAGTTCAGTGCATCCGGATGGGAAGAGTATTTTGGAAGTGACCGTCGGATCGGCGATTCCGAGCGTGCCTCCTCCTCCCAGGATGAATTCCCATCCTATGAGCAGACCGTTGCCAAAGCGACATCGCTTGAGGAGCATCTTCTCTGGCAGTTGTCATTGTCCGGATTAACGGATCGAGGGAAAGCGCTCGGTCGGCTGATCATCGGGAACCTTGATGATGACGGATATCTCCGCATTCCATTGACTGAGGTTATCGCAGGAACCGATTTCACGGAATCTGAGGCGGAGTCTGCCCTCAGAGACATCCAAACGTTCGATCCGACCGGTGTCGGGGCGAGAGACTTGCCCGAATGCCTCCTCCTGCAGCTCGGGCATTTAGGCCGCAATCCGATCGGTTCGTTGGGTGCGCGGCCAGGCGCGCTCAAGGGGTCGATCGTTGAGGGTGTGATCCTTCATCATTTGAAGGATTTGGAAAAGAAGCAGTATGCCAAAATTGCCAAGGCGTTGGATGTGACGGTTGACGAAGTATTTCAGGCCACCAAGGTCATTGAAAATCTCGAGCCCAAACCGGGCCGGCCGTTCACGAACACACAGAACTATGTCATCGTTCCAGATGTGTTCGTCGTCAAGGATGAAGGGGAGTGGGTCGTGCTATTAAATGACGATGGTCTCCCTCGCATGCGGATCAGCCCGTATTACAAACAATTGATGGCTTCCAGCCAGGGAGGCGCTCCTGAAACGAAAGCCTACATGGATGAGAAGTTGCGGGCTGCCCAGTGGGTCATTCGGAGCATCGAACAACGCAATAAGACGATTGTGAAGGTCGTATCAAGTATCGTGAAGTTTCAGGAGCAATTCTTTGAGCGCGGTGTCTCGCACCTCAAACCCCTCGTGCTTAAACAGGTCGCCGAAGACATCGGGATGCACGAGTCGACCATCAGTCGCGTCACCGCCAATAAGTATATGTATTGTCCTCAGGGCATGTTGGAGCTGAAGTTCTTCTTCAACGCCGGGCTGCAGCGGACCGACCAGCCGTCGGATATGCACTCGTCCGTATCCGTGAGAGAGATGATTAAGAAAATGGTGGCGGAGGAAGACGGCAAGCGGCCGTTAAAGGATGAAGAAATAGCCGCCCGCCTTCGCACGCAACAAGTCCTTATTGCCAGACGAACGGTCGCCAAATATCGGGCGGAGGATAATATTCCTTCCGCCGGCCAACGGAAACGTTTCTTTTAGTCTGCGTAAAGGCCATATTCACTGACCGGTAGGAGGTGTGATATGAGGCTGAGAATTACCGGACGCCATCTGGACATCACGTCTGCACTGAAGAGTTATGTGGAAACGCGGTTTGGGCGGCTCGATCGCTACGAGTTGAAGGTCGGATCGCTTCAGGTTGTACTGGGAGTTGAAAAGCTTCGGCATATGGCTGAAGTAATCGGAACGGTCAACGGCAGACCGCTGCAGGCAAAAACATCCACTCGAGAAATGTACGCGACAATTGACGCGCTGGTGGATCGGGTTGACGCACAGTTCAGGAAGTGGAAGGGGCGTCTGGTCAGCCGCAAGTCTGGAGGAACCAGAAGGCCTCAGATGCGAACCGATGCCGAGTTGCTATAACACGACTCTAAGAGGACTTTTAGAATTTGGAGATGCCCGCAAGGGAATTAGAATGTCGTACTACACCCGGTTTTCTCCCGTACTTTTACCGAGAACACTCTAGCAGAAAACCACACGTCGATCAGTCGAATCTATACCCCTCGGGAAGTGTCCGGATACAGGCGATGTGGAGGTGTTGGGTCATCAGTACAGGAAGTAGCGCAGACTTGACCGCTGTCGATGAAGTAGGCGATGCTTGATCTCGCTCAACATATCTTGTGCCCATGACAGAGGATGCGTTGAGACATCCATTAGACTAAGAATGATATGGCCCAACTCAGCTTAGTCATTATTAGTGGATTGTCCGGGTCCGGTAAATCTCACGCACTCAAGGTGTTTGAGGATGCCGGATATTTCTGTATCGATAACCTTCCACCCGCCCTGCTGCCAACTTTTGTCGATCTTTGCAATCAGCAGAAAGGTGAGATCGCTAATGTGGCCTTGGGCATCGATATTCGAGAGCGGGTATTTTTTTCTGACCTGGTTGGTATTCTTGAGCGTGTCAAAGGGCTCGGACATTCTGTCCAGTTGCTGTTTCTTGAATCGCGCGAGGAGGTCTTGGTTCGACGATTTTCCGAGTCGAGGCGTCCGCATCCGCTCTTGCCTCACTTGCCTGTATTGGAAGGGGTTCGGTTCGAAGCCCAACGGCTTGCGGAGCTTCGGCGGCATGCAGACCGTGTCATTGATACGTCGGATCTGACGGTGCATGAACTTCGCGACTTGCTCACCAAGCAGTTCAGGCAAGATCCGGGCGAAAAGAAACTTACGATATCGCTGCTCACATTCGGCTATAAATTCGGGGTTCCCTACGATATTGATTTGTTGTTCGATGTGCGCTTCCTTAAGAATCCCTATTTCGTTCCTGATCTGAAGTCGCTTCCCGGGGATGACCCCAGAGTTCGCGCCTTCATTTTGTCAAACTCCGATGCCATTGCGTTGATCGAGCGGCTTGAAGGGTTGCTCAAGTTTCTCATTCCGCAGTTCGAGCGCGAGCCACGCAGCTATCTGACGATCGCAATCGGGTGTACCGGCGGTCGTCATCGATCTGTTGCGGTCGCCGGACGTCTACAAGAAGGCCTTTCTGCCATGGGCTACGACGTCGCACTAAAGCATCGCGACATTCACAAATCATAGGTCTTGCAAAGAGGGACATGTCTGCGCTTATTGAGGAAGCGCTATTGCGTCATTCTGCCCATTTCTTGACAGGTAGAACATAGTGACTATACTTGCCCATGTGAGCATGCAAACGGCTTGTAAAGTGAGTTCACGACGTGAAGCGGCAGATATTCTCTTCCTGGCGAACGGGGTTGAAGGTATGCCAGCCGTGCGATTCAATCAACGCGTAGAGACGATATGTGTCTGCCGGGAAGAGGAGTGTGTGATTGCCGGATGTTTCGGGATTGGAGCACCCGGGAACGCTACCTACAATTGACGATGGATGAAAACGCGAAAATAATTCGTGTATGAAAGGTTGTCGTGTAGAGTGACAGGGAATACATATGCTGAGCTCATTTAAAAACGTATTCGAGACCGATCTGATCTCATTCCTGACGCCGCGCAAGCAGCTGGTGGGCCTCGACATCGGATCCAGCGCGATTAAGCTTGTTCAGTTGAGGGAAAGCAAAGGGCGGTACATTCTTCAGAAATTCGGTGTGAAGCCTCTTGAGCCCGAGGTGATTGTTGATGGGACGGTGATGGACGAAGGTCGTGTGGTTTCGGCCATTCGAGAGTTGTTCGATGAGACCGGAGTCAAGAATAAGCAGGTGGCCGTCTCAATTTCAGGACACGCCGTCATCGTGAAGAAGATCAGCTTGCCCCCGATGCCGGACGAAGAGTTGGAAGGGCAGGTGAAGTTAGCGGCGGAGCAGTATATCCCCTTCGATATCAATGAAGTGAATATCGATTTTCATGTGTTGCCAGCCGATCTGTCAGGGGACAAGCAGACAGATATGGCGGTTATTCTCGTTGCTGCGAAGAAAGACAAGATCAATGAATTGACCGAACTTGTCAAGGGCGCGGGCCTTACGCCGATGATCATGGATGTGGATGCGTTTGCGATCGAGAATATGCACGCCATCAATTATCCGATGGCGCAGGATGAAACCACGGCGTTGATCAATATCGGGGCGAGTGTGATGAATGTGAATATCATCCGCGGCGGCGCCTCTCTGTTCACGCGGGATATTCCATTGGGCGGCAATCGTTACACCGAGGCGATTCAACGCGAGATGGGTATGTCCTATGAGGAGGCGGAAGAAAGTAAACGAGTAGGGAAGGGAAGAGACTCCGGCGAGGGCGCGATGAGTGCTGTGATGAACAGCATGAATGGCGAGGTCGCTTCTGAGATCGCCAGAACAGTGGATTATTTTAAAACATCCGCTGCAAATGCCGAGCTGGATCGAGTGCTTGTGTGCGGTGGTGTCGCGCAAGCTAAAGGATTGATCCAGCAACTCGGCGATCGGATGCAAATTCCTGTAGAGCTGGCCGACCCGTTTAGCGAAATCGATGTGACCGGAAGCGGCATGGATCCAGACCTGTTGGCCGATCTGGCGCCATCGGCGGCGGTCGGCGTCGGGTTGGCACTGAGGGCGGTGGGGGACCGATGATTCGCATTAATCTGCTTGCCTCGGGGGCAAAAGCAAGAAAAGCTAAGCCTCAATATGACGTCCGCGCACAAGTACTGCTCGGCGTGGGAGTGATTCTGATTATTGTGACCGGATGTTGGTGGTACGCCTCTACGCTCGATAGTGAAATTGAGGCGCGACAGGAAGAGAAGCGGGAGAAGGAAAGCCAGGTTGCGCAATTAAAAGAGCAGGTGAAAAAAGTTCAAGACTTTGAGCAAAAGAAGAAACTGCTAGAGGATAAGAATCGAATCATCGACCAGCTGGAGCAGTCGAGAATGGGGCCGGTGAAAGTGCTGGATCATGTCAGCCAGAGTATCGAGCCTCTGAAGATCTGGTTGACGAGATTAGGTGTGTCATCCGATACGGTGGAATTGGAAGGGAAAGCGCTCACGAACGATGATGTCGTGGAATTTGCGAATAATCTTCGGCGGACAGACTATTTTGCCGGCATCAATCTTCAGGAAAGCAAGGCGACGGTTGAAAACAAGATCAATGTATATCAGTTTCGATTGACGTTTCGCCTGAAGGGATGAATATGGAGCTGCCATCGGTCAATCTGGACTCGCTACGCAATGTTCCCGCCCCGCAGAAGGTGGCGCTCCTGTTTCTGCTTGTCGGCGGTCTCGTCGCCGCATTTTATTTTTATATTGCTGAACCCAAAGCAGCGGAGATTGCGGCCTTAGAAGCTGAAAATAGCAGGTTGGAGAGCGAAGTTCAAACGCTCAGCATCAAAGTCAAACATCTGGATGAGATCATCGCTGCGAGTAAGCAGCTCGAAATTGAGTTGGCAAAGAAGAAGGAGCGCCTCCCTCCGGAGGAGGAAGCCATTATGCTGCTCAAGCAAGTGTCTGATCTTGGTGTCCGGTTAGGGCTCGATATCAGATTGTGGAAGCCAGGGGCCCCGGCTGAGGATCCGTCGAAGCTCTTTGTGAAAATGCCCGTGAATGTCGAGGTGTCCGGGGTCTATCACACGGCCGCGCTGTTTTTCGACCGCATTAACAGGCTGCCAAGGATCATTACGGTGTCCGGTCTGAAAATGGGATCACCGAAGGTTGATCAAGGGCGGATAGTTTCACAAACAACGTTTGACTTAGTCGCGTATGCTGCGCCACAGGAAAAACCCGCTGTTGCAGCACCAGTTGCAGGGGCCAAGCCCGTTCAGCCTGCTCAGCCCGCTCCAGCTGGAAAATAAGGGAGATTCGAAGGGCACATGGATAGTCTAAAAAACAAGAGGTGGGACGGGCATCGGTATGCGGTCGCTAGAGGTACAGCGGCTTTCCTTGGCATTGTTGCTCTTGTTTGTCTCCATAACGTCGTTGCTCAAGCAGATCCTCTTGTTGCGCAGATGAGTCCGATGAGACAGGAATCGATTAAGATGTCATCTGTCCCGGACGTTCCGAAGGCGCCTATTTCAGCTGCTGATCCGCTACCATCCGGAGAGTTGGCGCAGATGTCGCCCCAGGCGCCGTTTCCCGACGGTGCAGTTGGGTCCGGTTATGATCCATCCGGGCGCCGCGACCCATTTGCCCCAGTCATACAGGATCTTCAGCTGGGTAGGGTCGATGTGAATCTTCCCCCGCTCCAACGTGTGACATTAACCGAGCTCAATCTGATCGCCATTGTATGGGGGGCCTATGGGTACACGGCCATGGTTCAGACGCCTGAAGGGCATGGATATACGGTCAAGCGGGGGACAAGAGTCGGGCAGAACAACGGAGTGGTCAGTGCAATTACTGAGCGAGGCATCATTGTACAGGAGCGATTCACCGATGTGTATGGCAAGAAGCAGGAGCGTGAGTATGTCAAGCTCCTCCATCCGAAAGAAGGCTCAGAATGAAACCATTATTGTCTAGCATGTGTGGTTTGATGACGGCGAGGCGGTTCATCGGAGCCTTGGGGGTATCCCTCATTGCTTTGGGAGCGCATGCCGGGATGGTTCCACTTGACGATGAAGCCGGTGAGTCCGGCAAGAGCGGTCTCGCAGAAGTCGAGGAAGGTATCGGCTCGCTGCCGGCTCAATCGGTGACCAATATCGAGGTACATCCGGAGGGAGATCGGATCACGGTGGCAATCGTCGGAGACGGAACATTCTTTCCCGATGCGAAGTTGCTGGATGAGTCCCGGTTAGTCATTGATATGCCGGCTGTGTCCTCCGCATTCCGGCAGTCGACCGTGCAGGGGCAGCACCAGTTGCTCAAAACAATCAGGGTAGGGAATCACGCCGATAGGGTTCGGCTCGTATTTGACCTGCTTGAACAGCCCGCTTTTTCTGTCGAAACACAGGGCAATAAAGTCCTCGTGGTACTCAGTCCGAAAGAGTCCCAGGGTTCCCACAGTGAGGTATCGCAGCCGGCCAAGGTCTCACGGCCGGCACTTCAGGAGCGTAAGGTGCTGTTTGACTCGGGACCTCGGACCGTGAAAAAGATTGCCCGAATCATCGGCCCCGCACAGTCTCCGTTTAGGGTCCAGCCGGTACAAATGGCAACGGAGAGTGCTCCAGATCAAAAGGATAACCGGTCGGATGACATTATCGCGGGGCAGACTCGGTTTGTTGGGCGACGCATCTCACTCGATTTTCAGCAAGCGGACATCACGAATATTTTACGACTGATTGCCGACGTCAGTGGTTTCAATATCGTCGTTGGCGAGGGTGTCAAATCCAAAGTCACCATGAAACTTGTGAACGTGCCCTGGGATCAGGCCTTGGACATGCTCTTGAAGATGAATGGGCTTGGGATGATTCGTCAGGGATCAATTGTCTGGGTGGACACGCTGTCGAATCTTGCCAAGCAACAAGATGACGAAGCAAGAGCCAAAGACGCCAAGGTGAAGGCCGAAGAATTAGTCGACCGGGTCTTTTACATCAAGAATATCCAAGCCCAAGAGCTCATGACGTCGTTGCGCCAATATTTGAGCCCGCGCGGCGTGATGCAATTTAATGCGGGAAGCAACGCGCTGATCGTGAGAGAGACGGAGAGTAAATTGGCAGTCGTGAGGCAGCTGGTCGAGGGGCTCGATTTGGAAGTGCCGCAAGTCCAGATTGAAGCGCGCATCGTTCAGGCGGATACCGTCTATGCTAGAGGATTGGGGATTCAGTGGGGCTTCCAGGCTGCGAACAGAACGCCTTCGACATTCAACGCCATCGGTGGCCTCAACGGTCCGTTCGGTGAAGTTGCCGGCACAGGGAATAGTACGATATCCAGAAGCTGGCTGGTGAATTTGCCGGCCCAGGTCGGTGGGTTGCCCGCGGTCCCTGGCATAGGCTGGACGTTTGGAAAGCTGGGTGGAGATTTTGCTTTGGATATGAGGTTGTCTGCCGGAGAGTTGTTGGGTCTGACGAAAGTTATCGCTGCCCCCAAAATCATGACGCTGGATAAGCGCGAAGCAAAGATCTCTCAGGGCGAATCGATTCCATTTCAAACCACTTCGTTACAGGGAACGCAGACAACGTTTGTGGATGCCAATTTGGAACTGAACGTGACACCTCAAATCACATCGCGCGATCCGAAGGAGGATGCCAAGAGAATTCTGCTGAAGGTGCGGGCGACTCGGAATGCCGTGGGTGCTCGCAGCAATCCGGCCGGTCCAAGCATTGATCGGCGCGAGGCAAATACTCAAGTGCTTGTTCGGGATGGAGAGACGATGGTGATCGGCGGGGTGTTCGTCGACACGCAGAATAACAACGTTCAAGGAGTGCCGTATATGTCCCGCATCCCGGTTCTTGGCTGGTTATTCAAGAACAAGTCCGAGTCGGTCTCCAAGCAAGAGCTGCTCATTTTCTTAACGCCGAGCATTGTGAAGACATAGACCGTAGTAGTTTCCAGTCAGATGTTCTGAAGTAAGAGAATGTGCGTGGCGATGCTGATCAGCGTCGCCACGCACGTTTGTTTTTAGCTGAAGGCGCCGCTCCGGGCGTGTGCAGAATAGCTCCTCATATCGATTTATCTATGATCAGTCCCGATTGCTCTTCCCGCCCCTTTACAGAGCGCCGTGTAATTCTTTTAGTTTGACGATGAGCTGTGCTACCATCCCCCCGCGTCTTGGCCTTCTTGTTTCAGAAGAATATGTGATGTGCCATGACGATCCAATGAGTGCCATGGTGTAGGAATCGGCTATGACATTGTCATCGATGGTATCGGTCTCGCTTGGTGAGCGGAGCTACAAGATTCTGATTCAAGCCGGTCTTTTGAGTCGGCTTGAAGGGAGGTTGAGCGAACTGGCGGTGAAGGGGAAAGTCGGTGTGGTGACGGATCGTCATGTGGCCGGTTACTATCTGAGCGGGATGCTGCAGCAGCTGAAGAAGTGCGGCGTCGATGCGGTTCCTATTGTCCTGCCTCCCGGTGAACGGTCGAAGAAACTGGATACGATCACGAACATTCTTGATGTGATGGCGCGTCATCGGTTTGAGCGGTCGTCGTTTCTCTTTGCACTTGGGGGAGGTGTGGTCGGCGATATAGCAGGATTTGCGGCGGCGATCTATCAGCGCGGTATCCCATTCATTCAGATTCCAACTACCCTCATTGCCCAGTCTGATTCGAGCGTCGGGGGAAAGACGGGAGTCGATCATCGGCTGGGTAAGAATCTGATCGGGGCGTTCTATCAACCCAAGGAAGTATGGATTGATCCGCTGACGCTTCGGACTTTGCCGATACGCGAATGGGTTGCCGGGCTGGCGGAGGTCATCAAGTATGGCATTATCGCGGATGAGGAGTTTTTTTCATATCTTCAGCGGGAGATGCCCGGTTTGCTGAAACGAAAACCAGATATTGTTGCAGTGGCAGTGAAGCGGTCTTGCGAAATCAAAGCTCAAGTAGTTGCAGCAGATGAGCGGGAGTCTGACCGGCGGCGCATCCTCAATTATGGGCACACGATCGGGCATGCGCTTGAAACGCTGGGGCGATACGAATCGCTCATTCACGGTGAGGCTGTCGGGATCGGGTTGGTTCAAGAAGCTGACGTCGCATGTTTTCTTGGGACTTGTGATCGCAGTGTCGTGCAACGTATTCAAGCCCTTGTCCAGGCCGCCGGCCTGCCCGATCGCATGCCGCAGTGGACAGCAGCCAAAATCTGGAAGGCGATGCTTCATGACAAGAAAGTGTCCGGAGGACAAGTTGTCGGTGTGTGGCCGGAACGGATCGGGCATGTTCGGATGATGCCGATCGATGAACCGACTTTTTGCCAATGGCATCAAACGCTGCCTAAGCCCAACTCCGGCAAGAGCCTCTCCCGCAAGAAGCCGGCCAAACAGAAACGGTAGGCCTGTCTGATGCGCATACTTCGGATTGCCATGGCACAGATTGATCCGACGGTCGGTGATATTTCCGGCAATATGCGGCTTGTCAAAGCGTGGATCAAGGAGGCGCGGAAGGCCGGCGCCGATCTGGTGGTGTTTCCTGAATTGACCGTGACCGGCTACCCTCCTGAAGATTTGCTTTTAAAGCCGCGGTTTGTCTCGGACAACCGGCGGGCGCTCGACGAGATCGCGAAAGAGTGTACGGGGCTTGTGGCCGTGATCGGGTATGTCGGCCAAGGCAGTGCAGGCAAAGGGAAGTCACAGACAGCGTGCACCGGCACCGTAGGCGGGCATGAACTATTTAATGCGGCGGCGGTCGTCGCAGGTCGGCGGGTCATCGCCCGATACAGCAAATGGATCCTGCCGAATTACGGAGTCTTCGACGAAAGCCGGTATTTTCATCCCGGCCGCCACGTGGTACTGATGACGCTACGTGGTGTGGCAGTCGCTGTCAGCATTTGTGAAGACATCTGGTCGCCGGACGGGCCCACTTCCATGCAGGCGGCAGCGGGGGCGGAAGTGATCGTGAATATCAATGCGTCGCCGTTCCATATTGGGAAGAGCCGTGCGCGCGAACAGGTGCTGGCAACCAGGGCTCGGGAAAACGGAATCATTCTGACATATACCAACATGGTCGGGGGACAGGATGAATTGGTGTTTGACGGCAACAGCATGATCGTCAACCAAACGGGTGATGTAATCGCCCGGGGCAAGGAATTTGCGGAGGATTTGATCCTCGCAGACCTTTCGGTGGATGCTGTTGCGCGAACTCGGATGGCGCAGGTGCGGAGAAAACGCTTCACGGCTGCCATGGCAGCTGCCGTCGAACGAGTGACTATTAAATCTCCCACGCGCCCGGCAAAGCGCTCGCACATGGTGCCGTCTCTGGAGGCGTTACTTGGGGATTCCGATGCCGTCTATCGCGCACTGGTATTGGGTGTGCAGGATTATATGCGGAAGAACGGATTTCGAAAGGTCGCGATCGGACTGAGTGGAGGAATCGATAGTGCGCTGACAGCGGTCGTTGCGGTTGATGCGCTGGGCCCTGATAATGTGCTGGGGATATTCATGCCGTCGCCGTATACCTCAGCTGAGAGCGCGGAGGATGTAGAGGAGCTCAGCCATCGAATCGGCATCGAGTATCGGACTATCCCGATTACGCCGACGTTTGAATCCTACCGGACTGCTCTGGCCCCGACATTTCATGGGAAGGCGGTCGATACGGCGGAGGAAAATCTGCAGGCCCGCATTCGCGGGAATATTTTGATGGCGTATTCGAACAAGTTCGGCCACCTTGTGTTGACGACCGGCAATAAGAGCGAAATGAGTGTCGGCTATGCCACGTTGTATGGCGATATGGCCGGCGGTTTTGCGGTGATCAAGGACGTTCCGAAAACCATGGTGTATGAGTTGTCCCGGCTTCGGAATCTTCGAGGCCGTACGCATGTCATTCCGAAACGGATATTAGATCGGCCCCCTAGCGCCGAACTAAGACCCAATCAGAAGGACGAAGATTCCTTGCCGGCCTATGCCGTTCTCGACCCCATTCTTCAATTCTACGTGGAAGAGAACCGTTCGATCGAAGAAATCGTTGATGCAGGATTCGATCGTGCCACAGTAGCGCGAGTGGTGGCCATGGTGGATGGCAGTGAGTTCAAACGTCGCCAAGCGCCTATCGGCATCAAAGTCACACATCGGGCGTTCGGCAAGGATTGTCGAATGCCGATCACCAACGGGTATCGCAATTCGTAGCTGATTGGGACGACCGCTCGCCGGATTTGGCTTCTCTCTCGCCTGCACTGGTCGGTTCTCTTAGTCGTTCTCGGCGAAATTGCAGGAAGTTTACGTTTTTCAGCGTTGTGCCGAATGAGAGGATTGGGCTATGATGCCTCCTTCGATCTCAGGGACATCGAGATCGGCATCTTCGTGGCGTGCCCGGTTATCGAGCATGAGGGTTGTTTCCGATAGCGCCTGTAATCGCAGCCGTCTCGCGTTATTTCTCCTGGCAGGGTGCTAGGTTATGCTGATGCAGTCTGCAGGCTTCTAGGCAAGGAGGCAAAGCGATGAAACTGGTGGAAGCCGTCATCAAGCCCTTCAAGCTGGATGAAGTGAAGGATGCGCTGCTGGAAATAGGCGTGCTGGGCATGACGGTGTCTGAAGTCAAAGGCTTTGGCCGTCAGAAAGGCCATAAAGAAACGTATCGTGGGCAGGAGTATACGATTGAGTTTGTGCCAAAAGTAAAAATTGAGGTGGCTGTGACGGACGCACTGGTGCCACGCGTGATCGAGGCGATTACGCGCGCGGCCAAAACCGGCAGCATCGGCGACGGGAAGATATTTGTGCGAGACCTGAGTGCGGTGGTGCGAATCCGAACAGGAGAAACCGGGGAAACGGCATTGTGACGAGGCCTGAGAATCCAACAGCACCCTGTCGTGTTGGAATCGAGAACGACCGCCCATAATGCAGTATCGCATGGATTGAGAATTGAAATGGGTGCCGGATCAGATAGCAGGTGGGACATGTTTTCAGCCAGAGGCAGCATGGGCCGAAAGGCGGGCCGGTCATTGCGGATGAGCTCTGAAAGGAGGAGGGGATGAACGTGCGAGAAGTGTTGGAGTTTGCCAAGAAGCACAGGGTCCAGATGGTGGACCTGAAGTTCGTGGACCTGCCGGGAGTGTGGCAGCACATGACCATCCCTGTGAGCGAACTGACGGAAGATCTGTTCAAGGACGGCTCCGGCCTCGACGGGTCCTCCATTCGTGGCTGGAAGGCGATCAACAACAGTGATCTGCTGATGGTCCCCGATCCCGCGACGGCCTGTCTGGATCCCTTCACGGCAGTGCCGACGCTCAGCCTTACCGGCAATGTGGTGGACCCTATCTCACGCGAGAATTATGAGCGTGACCCCAGGTTTATTGCCCAGAAGGCGGAGAAGTATCTTCAAAGCACCAAGATCGGTGATGCATCTTTTTGGGGGCCTGAAGCCGAATTCTTCATCTTCGACCATGCCCGCTACGATCAGACCAGCAACAGCGGGTACTACTTTCTCGATTCCGAGGAAGGCGCATGGAACATGGGGCAGGAGGGATTCAATTTGGGCGGCAAGCTCCGCCACAAGCAAGGCTACTTCCCTGTGGCTCCTGCGGATACGCAACAGGACATCCGCAGCGAAATGGTCGTCGAGATGGAAAAGGTAGGCATCGTTGTTGAGAAGCATCATCACGAAACGGCATCGGCCGGCCAGGCTGAGATCGATATTCGGTTCGATTCGCTGGTGAAGACGGCGGACAAAATGATGATGTACAAATACATCGTCAAGAATGTGGCCCGCCGGCATGGCAAAACCGCGACATTCATGCCGAAGCCGCTGTTCGGCGACGCCGGTTCCGGCATGCACACTCATCAGAGTATCTGGAAAGAAGGGAAGCCCTTGTTCGCCGGTAAGGATTATGCGGGTGTGTCACAGATGTGTTTGCATTACATCGGTGGGATTCTCAAGCATGCGCCGGCGCTGGCGGCCTTTACCAATCCGACGACCAATTCATACAAGCGGATCACGCCGGGATTCGAAGCGCCGGTGTTGCTCGCCTATTCCAGCCGAAATCGGTCGGCGGGGATCCGTATTCCGATGTATTCGCCCAGTCCGAAGGCCAAACGGATTGAAGTGCGGTTTCCTGACCCTGCCTGCAATCCCTATTTGGCATTCGCCGCGATGCTCATGGCCGGCCTCGACGGGATTCAGAATAAGATTGATCCGGGCGAACCTGCCGAAAAAGATCTGTACGATCTTGATCCCAAAGAGGCGGCCAACATCAGAACGATGCCCGGGAGTCTTAATGAAGCGATCGACAGCTTGGAAAAAGATCATCAGTTTCTCCTTAAGGGAGAGGTCTTTACAGAGGATTTGATCGAAGCCTGGATTGGCTATAAGAGAAATAAAGAGATCGATCCGATGCGGCTTCGTCCGCACCCCTACGAGTTTTTCCTCTATTACGATGTCTAGCTAAGAAGAGAGAGGACCGGCACAGCCAAGATCATTCGGCTGTGCCGGTTGTTGAGAAGTTCGCGACCGTCGATGATTGCCCCTACTTTGCCGGGTATCGGGTTTTCGATTCAAGTCCATAGGTGATGTCGGTTCCACCTGCCCCTAGCCACGGCATGGTGGTGCCTGGCGGTCTGTTCTCCGCAGACGCGTATAGTACCTATTTCCCACACAGTGCAGTGCCGTCCGCCCCTATTTTCATGCAAGGTTAGAGATGGCCTGTACCATACGGACCATTCTGTTGGGGGTAACCTTCTCTTTCTACATGGGAATGATGGTAAGTGATTGAAATTGCGAGAGAGTTAATCGGCTCTGTAGGGCCTCATTTTTGCTCAACAGGCTACCTTGGCTGCCTGTGACAATATGCGGACTTAACATGCGGAGGAATTGGCATGGATCAACGGAAGTCCTCAGTCGAATGCTATGAACGAGGGTTGGTGCTCAAGCGGATAGGAATGTGTCATGAGGCGATTGAGAATTTTAAAAAAGCTGCCCTGAATCCAGAGTATGCCGGGAGAGCGCATGTGCATATAGCCTTGTGTTTGAAGGCCGATGGCAACCAGGAGGAAGCGGTTGTGGCATTCCGGAAGGCATTTGCCTCGCCCTCATTGTCATCCGAAGAACGACGGCACATTCTCTATCACATCGGCCAGACGCTGGAATCGTTAGGCCGATATGCGGAAAGTCTTGAGGCGTATGGCAAGTTGAGAAACGAGGATCCTGAGTTCCGTGATGTGACACAAAAGATCAAACGGCTGTGCGACGGCGGGCGTCGGACACTTTCAGAGTCTGAAACGTCGTGGCAGTCCTGGATGGATGAGGCGCGAACATTGACGCCAACCGTTCTGGCCTTGCTGGAACAGACGGGACAATGGTTAGGCCGGCAGGCGGAAACTCTTAAAGGACATCGCTGGTTCGAGAAAGGGAATTCCGCTTCTCCGGATAGGGGAGGCCAGGACCCCTATTCGATCGCAATGGCCAAGCGACGGAATCAGTCGGCTGGACGGGATCGCATGGTCAACACACGCCGGCATGCCCGTGTGCCGGTACGTTTGCGAAGCCAGTTTTCAGCGGACGGCCGGACCGTGGGAGGCGAGGGAGAACTGCGTGATCTCTCTCCATGGGGTTGCCGCATGACGAGTACGGTGGCTGTCCCTATTGGAGCAGACTTGAAGTGCCGTATTTTCCCAAAGGGGGCAGGATCTCCCTTCGTTATTGATGGAGCAACCGTGCGCTGGATCAGCCGTGAGGAGTTCGGCCTTGCCTTCACCAAGATGCATCCCGGGGTACAGCAGCAAATCGAGCAACTGTGCAGTGCCCAGGCTGCGTGAAGTGCGAAAAGTGAGGCGTGAGAGGTCAGGGGTTAGGTGTAACGGGTGAGGCGTAGAATGTGGGACGGGTAGAGCAGAGCAGGTAGCGACGGCTTTATCGGGAATCAATTTGCAGCCAGAGCCGGATAGTCGCTGTAGCCGTCGGGTCCGCCTCCATACAGGCGATCGTAGTTAACCTCGTTGAGCGGGACTTGTTTCACGAAACGGTCGACCAAATCTGGGTTGGCGATGTACGGACGCCCGTACACAATCGCATCAGCCGCTCCGCAAGCTACCGTCGACTCACCGCTCTCACGTGTATAGCTTCCGTTGCTCATCAACACACCCTGGAAATTCCGGCGGGCGACCGCCAGGATGGCTTGCTCCTCGGGCAAGGCATGGTTCTCGTGCCGTATTTCAAGGAACGCGATCCCTCTCCTGCTCAATTCCCTCGCCACATAGGTCACCAACGCGGTTGGTTGACTATCGACCATGTCATTGAACGGGACCAGGGGCGAGATTCGCACCGCGACGCGTCCAGCGCCCCACACGCGGACGGCCGCATCAGTCACCTCCAGCAAAAAACGAGCACGATTTTCGATGGAGCCGCCATAGACATCCGTGCGTGCGTTGACGCCGTCGCGCAGGAAGTTATCAATCAAATAGCCATGGGCGCCGTGGATCTGCACTCCATCGAAGCCGGCCCGGTGAGCGTTGTGCGCGGCGAGCCGGAACCTCTCCACATACCGCGGGACCTCCTCGGTGCCGAGCGCGCGCGGGACTTCGTAGGGTTTGGCCCCCTCCGGGGTAGAAGTCACGCTATGACGAATCGCCACGGCGCTACTGGAGACCGGCTGTTCGCCGTCGTTCAATAACGAGTGCGCGGCACGGCCGGGATGCCAGATCTGCATGAAGATGCGGCCACCCTTGGCATGCACGGCGTCCGTTACTCGTTGCCATCCGGCCACATGGGCAGGGCTGTAAATGCCGCCCTCTCCCATGAAGGCGCAGGCGTGGGCGTCGATCATGGTGCATTCCGTCATCATGAGCCCGCTCGATGCACGTTGGGAGTAATAGTCCACCATCATGTCGTTAGGGATGTGAGAAGCCCCGGCCCGCACACGGGTGAGGGGCGCCATGACGATGCGGTTGGGTAAGAGGATGTCCCCGGCTTGGAGGGGCGTCAACAACGTGGGCATCGGTGCTCCTTTGAGTAACGAGTGAATCGTCGATGAGAGAAGGTATAAGCGAGAGGGCGATGGAGTCAAGACAACAGATTGCGCAGCTGCATAAAACATGGGCCGCACGTGTGATCATCATGCGTGCGGCCCTCTGTTTTCAGGCGCGACGCCCGGCTCAAATAACGCTATAGTGAGGGCTGTCAGTGGATTTCTCAGGTGTGAGGGTGACTTGTTATACTCAATAGCGATCTGCGATCAGACGTGACCGCTGAAATTTGTTCACAATGACATCGAACCCCGCTCTTTCTGCAAAACGGCATACGGTCGATCGATTGCTTTCGAAGCTGGGCATTGCTTCACGTAGCACAAGCCAGGAGTGGGTCCGCGCCGGGCGCGTGCGGATCAATGGACGGGTGGTGTGCGATCCAGCGACCTGGGTCTTGTGGCCGAAGGACTCCATCTCGGTCGACGATAAACCGATTCACGATTCGCTCAAGCGATGTATCCTGTTTCACAAACCCAAAGGGGTCATCACGACACATAGCGATGACCGGGCCCGAAAGACCATCTTCGATGTGTTGCCGGCGGACTTGGGCTATCTGCATGCCGTCGGTCGGTTGGATCAGGCGACCAGCGGACTTCTGCTGTTGACCAATGATTCAACCTTATCGAGCTACCTTACCGATCCGGCCAATAAGGTGATGCGGACGTACCTTGTGTCCGTGCGAGGCGAATTCACTGAAGCCCGAGCGAAAGAAGCCATGGTTGGCGTTGTCGATGCCGGTGAACGCCTCCAATGCCATTGTGTGAAGATTCAAAAGAGTTCAGGCCGAGAGACGCATCTGGAGGTGGTGTTGGTCCAGGGAAAGAATCGTGAGATCCGCAGGCTGTTCCTGGCGCTGGGCCATGAAGTGACCAGGCTCAGGCGCATCCAATTTGGTCCATTCAAACTGGAAGATCTTCAGCCCGGTTCCTGGCGCGAGATGCCGATTGAAGACGCCAGGGAAGCGCTCAGGCTATGAGTGTTCGTTGTGTAGATTGGGTATTGGACGAGGAAAAGGGGCAGTAATTGTTCTGACAGTCAAGCCGTCGTCATGCGGCCCTTCTGTTTTCTGGAGCACCGTCAGGAGATGTGCAAGTAGATTTCAGGCGGCAATGAGTACATGAGTGTCAGATTGAGGCGTGCAGAGGATGCCCACTCCGGTTCGCTGCATAACGTGTATGATGGGAGCCGCCTTCTAGGCGGCATGTGGAAAGAGGTCGTATCGTGCCGTTGAGGGGATGATCGTGCTCTCGACCGGGCCGGCGGCAGACGAAGCGGGCGCCCATAATTCGTAGTCAAATCCCCGGCGTCGCAAACAGATCGCTCCCTGTCGGCTCAATGCATCCACACTCGTGAACACCTGGTTCCAGGTCGATTCCGGGAGGCAGGGCAGAAGTTTCTCCATCACAATAGATCCTCGCTCGTGAACGATGGCCAGGATCTTCGCCTCCGTGTGTCCCGCAGCAGTATTCATGGGTGACCTCCCTCGTCGGCATGGGCCATATATGAATAGGCCGACAGTCTCGACTGTGTCGGGCTCCATCGAACGACTATCACGCGAATGATTCCCAAGGTAAACAGAATGCCGCCCAGAGCCGCCAGCGCCTGCCAATCCCCACCCTTGAACCACTGGGAGATCACTTCCGTCAGCATGACCACAAGGATCGTATCGACAATGAAGGTTACCTTCACACGGCCTTCACTGAAATAGGTCACCGTCGTCTTGAACACCTCGACGATGGCCAGCAAGATCAGCATGTCGATGATCACTTGTCGCAAGACCACCTCGGCCGGATGGCCGACAAGCATGAACAGGTCGAGAAATGATTTCAGGACACCTCCGGTGAGTGCAGCCAAGAGGGTGACGATCATCAGACTGAGCACCCCCTTGATCCCGACGGCCCATACATCCATCAGGTCGAGATTGCGCAGCCGACCCCATCCGGAGTGCCCGTCGAGCAGGTGAGCCTCTATGGGTGTTGTTCTGAGCGGGTTAGAAGTCATCGGTTGACACCGGGCGAAGCAGGTCTCGAACAGAAAGCACCCCAACAACGGTGGTGGATTTGCACACCATCAAGTGTCGTGTTCCATGCCGCTGCATCAGGTCTGCTGCTTCAGTAATCGGTCGCCGCTCGTCGATGCCGAGCACCGGTGCACTCATGATCGTTGCAATGGGAAAGTGGGACGATTCTTGATCGGTCCCTACCACCTTCCGGACGATATCCGACTCCGTCACAATGCCGACGATATGATGGTCATGCAACACAAGGATGCTCCCGATCTTGCGACGGGACATTAGTTTCGCTGCATCGACGGCACTCATCGTTCCCGGCGCCGTGACTAATTCTCTGTTCATCAGTTGTCCGACAGTGATCATGCAACTCCTCCTTCAGGAAACCCCGTTCATTGTTGTTTGATGTATTTGTATGGAGGGTACTGCGCGTACGTTGCAGGGCTGTGTCTTCGATGTAAAATCTCTGTTAACCCCGATCAGAAAGGCAGGTATGTTCAGCGGGGCTCTTGCGGGTTACTTCCTGGCAGGCCAGCGTTCCATTGGGGTAGTCTTCCGCACAATGGCGGCGAGGCAGGGCAAGGGGCGCCAGACATTAATTTACGAGTTGTTAGGGTAGGCAGTTTCTCGAGTGGCGTGATGTGGGGAGTTTCTGTGCCGACGTGAGTGAGCTCTTGGGCGCCGAATGGGAAAGGTTCCCGACGAATATGAGGTCAAGCGCTTGGAGAAATGCGATCAGTTGACGAAAGCGCCGCTCAGACTCGTCAGGAAAGAATAGCCGGAGATCCGAATCGCCGGAAAGAGGAAATGACAACGGGTAAATGACTGACTTCGGTCCACGACAGTATTGCAATCGTTTGCTCTGCTCCGAGAAAAGACTGAAGCAGCAGGAAGATACCGAAGCTGAGGGCAATGATGCTGGGCCAGATCATCGAGAGAGCACCGAAAACGAATACAACGGTCATGACCTCCAAAGCATGCCGGCCAAACCGGACCTTGGGCGTGATCATGAGGGCCCTCCCTGGTCTGCTCTCTACCAAATGCATAAAAGGCGTTGATATAAACTGGCGGTATGATAGGCCTTAGGAAACCTCGTTAGCAACCGGGCATGAGACCTAATAACAACTGGACATGAGACCTAATAGCAGCTGGGCACACTGCCTACGAAGAGCTGGTCCTGTTACCAGGGTGTTGCAATGGCAGCGTGTAACGTCAGTGATCGAGGAACTGAAAGCTGATTCATGCCAGTCGCAAACAGCCGACCTGTTCCCTGGCCCAAGTCCGCGAACGCCTCCGCGCCGCGCGATAGCGCGATAGAACAGCTGTTGGCGACGGCTGCAAGGAAGATGGCTGAGATGTCAAAGCTGGATCTCAGGGCTCATTCACGCCGGTCAGGTTGCCAGGTGAGAATGGGCACGCCGCAGGCCGTGAAACGTCCTGATGTTAGATTGCACAGCAACCTTCAACTTTGAGATTCTGGTCGTGAGATTGTAGCGGCAGTGGTACTGAGAAAAGGTTCCCACCTTGTTGCTTGTCGTCTCCCATCCTGACGGCCTTGGTCGATCGGAGGCAGTGCTCCGTTGAATGCCAGTTGCCATGAGAGAAACGGTTGCTAATGGTGGCTTGTGGCTCACAGGGATTGGTTGCGGCGGCGGCGGAGCTCATTAGTGTATATACAGTTGCGTATTTGAGTGGGATGTTCGCAAAGCCCTGGCCAATTCTGGGAAGCATAAGATTTCGTTTGAGGAAGTGGCCACGGCGTTGGGTGATCCCAATGGAATGGATGGCGCCGACGAGCTCCATTCACAACTGGAACGTCGTCGCATTCGGATCGCCCGTTCAATCGCGGGCCGCATCCTGTTCGTGGTGTATACGGTGAGGAGACAGAGCGATGAAAAAGAAATCATCTCCATTATCAGCGTCCGGCAAACGAGCCGGAAAGAGCGGACGGCATATTCCCGACTCACAGATTGATTTTTCGGATATGCCGGAATTGTCCGATCAGCAGCTTACGCGTATGCGGCGAGTCGGTAGACCTGCCACCGGCATAGCCAAGCAGTTGATCGCCATCCGTCTGTCTCCGCGTCTTTTGGCGGCCTTGCGCACTATGGCGGCCAAGCAGGGCAAGGGGTACCAGACATTGATCCACGAGTTGTTAGAAAAGGCGATTTCGCGAGTGGCGTGAGATGGCAGGTTTGTGTCTTGTTGTCAGCCGAATCACCTTGGCGGGGAGACAATGTCCCGGGCCACGGTGGTCACACTTACGCGCCCCTGCAGGGAAGAAAGCCAAGATAGCAAAGCCTGACCCTGAATCCCCGTCCCCGAAGCCTGGCGAAATGCGTGCGACGGACGAAAGCGCCGCGTGAACTCGTCACGCAAAAATCGCCGGAGAGCCAAATCGCCGAAGAGAGGTAAAGACAATCGGCCAATTACTGACTTCGGCCCACGTCAGTATCGCAATCTCTTGCTCTGCCGCGAAAGATTGGACCAGCAGGAAGACACCGAGGATGAGAGCAATGATGCCGGGCCAGATCATTGCTAGAGCGCCAAGAACTAGGAAGAGCATCATCGCCGCCAATGTATGCTGGGCAATCTGGCTTTTAGGTGTGATCATAGGGACCTCCCTGGTCTGCTCTCTGCCAAATACATGAATGGCGTTGATGTAAACTGTCGGCATGGTAGGCCTAAGGAGACCTAATTAGCAACTAGGCAGACTCTCTACTAAGAGTTGACCATGTTGCCAGTGTGTCACAATGGCAGAGTGTGACGTCAGTGCTCGAGGATCTGAAAGCTGATTTGTGCCCGTCGTAAACCACCGACCTGTTTCCTGATCCAAGCCCGCGAACACCTCTGTCGCCGCGCGATAGCGCGATGGAATGGCTGTTGGCAACGGCTGCAAGGAAGATGGCTGAGAGATCAAAGCCGGATCTCATGGCTTATTCAAGTCGGGTCAGGTTGTCAGGTGAGAATGGACACGCCGCAGGCCGCGAAGCGTCCTGATGTCGGATTGCACAACTGATCTTCAACTTTGAGATTCTGGTCGTTAGATTGTATCGGCAGAGGTACAGAGAGAAGGTTCCAGGCCCCTTTGATTCTCTTTCATGTCCATCGTTCCCTCCGTGATCAAATCTGTCTATGGCCGACGAAGGAAATCGTCTGCTGCACCAGTCTTGAAAAACTCCGTGAACCCGCCATCAAAGGCTGCATGCCGCGATGCAAGAATGCGAGCTCGACGAAGATTGGATGACGCTTCCTCTGATTGTGATTCGCCCCCGTTAATCACCATGACAAGCTCAACTTGCTTTATTCCTTCGCGCAACAGATTTAGAAACGGTTCCTCGGTGCCTCGCCATCCAATGACGAGAATTCTAGTTACATCGGGCAGGAAGGATTTTAGTTTGTCTATATGGTACACAGGGCACTCAAATTGTAGCTTGGACTCAACAGGGATGGCGAGCGCTGGGAAAACCACCCGATCCTGCCTGGGGGCAGGCGGGAATTCGCCAACCAATACATATTGATCAGTTATGAAATCTGGGGAATATGAATCAATTACGGAATTAGCAATATCTAATCGATTTGCCTTAATGTCTATAGGGGCAGTGCTTAGTCTCCCCCAACTAACGGAGCCGTGCAACTTGATCAGTGGCAGATCGTTTTTGATATATGACGGAAAATCTCTGAGGGCATACCCAAATTGCTCCAATGCTCCATCCAATAAGGTGTCATAGTTAAAAGTTACAAAGCAGGCACGTTCGCCTGATTTGCGAATGTGGTCGACGAGTGCGAGATAGTTGCTGATCGATTGCGTTTCTTTCAGCCATATTTGTGGTAACTCGAAAAGCATTTCTTGCAAGTAGTAACGAATCGCCGCGAGCTGATGCAGACGGGTGGGATAATTGGCTGCTTCAGTTTGGAGCTTTTGTAACTGCTTTTCAATAGTTCCCTCGGGCATGTCTCGCAATTGTTGAATGATAGGAAGGCATTGTGGGTATTTGTTCATCACGTTGCCAAAGTATTGGCGATCGCCAAATAAGTCATTTGCCATCGGTGGACGTTCGGGCATCAGGCTGTAACGAGAGTCACTTGCTGGCCGCGATGGGGCGGAATCGTAAGACGCGCCAGCGCCTAAGATGACAAGCAACACAGTTGGATCTCCTTTGCACAATCAATCATGACGTAAGGGCTAGATGGGTGGCGCTGCATTCGCGCAGTAAAAAGAGAGACCGAAAACGGTCACAGGCTACTTTTCTATGCGAACAGTGTCAATGGTGTGAGGGGCTTAAGCGCCTACCAGTTGTCGGTCAAATCTCCGACTCTCTGTACTAGGGATAAACTCATCTGACTTGGATGTGCGATGAGCCACTTGCCAGGCTAGTTGTGAGCTCTATTAGAGGTTGATCTGGTGGCGCGTGCTCCGGCCGCTGCCGGTGGATACGAAAATGCCCTTGTCTGAAAGATTCTGCAAATCCCTCGTGGCTGTGGCCTTCGATGCGCCGGTGATGGTCATGTATTTCTTGGCACTCATACCAGCCGCTTACGACAAGTCTACTACCATCCATCTCATAGGCGATGGAAAATATGAGCCGAATAGAAGCCTTATTCGGCTCAGGCAGATGACTGGAAAATTGTGTTGGGAGCGACAGGCATCCCCAGACCGCTCTTACGAGCGGCCTGGGTTGAAGATGCCGGAGTGGGGGTTAATCCACTTCGACGGTGATCGTATGAGAAGCCACGACGGGATCGTGGTCCTTGGTCGCGCCGGTCAGGGTAACCTTGTGGGTTCCCTTGTTCAGGCTCTTGATCGTTCCGGAAAATCCCTTCTGATACTCGCCGTCCACATAGGCATGGACATGCGTCGCCTGCGTGCCCTTGGTCAAGTCATACTTGATCTCGAAGGTGTCGCTGACTTTGGCTCCGTCCTTGGGGGACGTAATCACCAGCTTCGATCCGTCTTCAACCGGCGCTGCTGCCGGCTTATCTCCTGCCAAGGCCAGCCCTCCGCTGAGGCAGCCGGCCAATACGATTCCCAATCCCATCAACCCGATACGTCCCATCTGCTGCATTGCAACCTCCCTAGTTTGAACTCACTGAATGGACACGACGGCCTGTCCTGCTCTGTCGGATGTCCTTGTGCTTGTTGACCCGTCGTTCACCGGTAGAGCATGCTTGTACATTCTAATTTTCAAAATGGCGCGAGTCAATCCGTCCGTTTACAGCGCGCCGAACATTCGTTCGAAAAAGGCCTTGGTCAGCGTCATGTGTTGCGTGATATCCGTCTGGAGATGCCTTGCTCCGGCTTGCCAATCATCTGTGGTATAGCCCACTCTCCGCGCGAGAAAGATAAACTCATCCGAATCAGCCGGGGGAAGGACGCGATCCTTGGCGTTGCCTCGAACCATTCGAAGGCCGTCGATGAGCATCCGGATGAAAAAATACGCCTTGCGTAAATTCTCGCCGTCCGGTCTCGTCACAATCCCGCACTCGACGAGCCCGGCCAGCGCCTGCATCGTGTTGGGCGTGCGTAACACGGAGCGCGTATGGCCGTGCATGATTTGGAGGTATTGCACGGCGTATTCGATATCGACGATTCCGCCGGGACTGTACTTGAGGTTGACCGTGCCATGCTCCACCAGTTGCTTCAGTTGCTGTCGGCGTAGGTCCAGGGCGACCGCGATGTCCCACGGGGTTCCACTGTAGACATAGGCGTCACGATGCGCCTCGACCCGTTTGCCGAGGGCTGCATCGCCTGCCACATGCCGCAGTTTGATCAAGGATTGCCGCTCGAACGGGGCGGCGAGGCCTGTGGCATTGTAATACCCGGTGATTTCGTCGAACGGATTTGTCAGTGAGCCTTTGCCGCCGTGGGGACGGAGGCGCACGTCGAGGTGGAAAATCCCTTCCTGCCTGGATTCGATCCACTGCAGCAGTTCCTGTCCCAGGCGTTCGAAGTATTCGCTGTTGTCGATGGCCTGTTTTCCGCCGGTGCGGCCTGCGTCGCCGTAGACGAACAGGACTTCGATATCGGAGGCATAGCCCAGTTCACGGCCGCCGAACTTGCCCAACCCAAGAATCGTGAAGGGACAGGGTTTCTTATTGGCCAAACGGGGAGGGCCGTAGAGCTTGTTCAATTTGGCCTGGCAGTCTTTCAGGCTCCGGTCCACGATCACTTCAGCCAGCTGGGTGAGTGCGCCGGAAAAGTCGGCCAGCGCGACACCCGGCTCGACGATATGCTTCATGTCGATACGAAACAGCTCGCGATCCTTAAACGTGTTTAAGGCCGTCTTGCGCGCGTCGGCGGTCTTGGCGTGGCCCACGAAGCGATCGATTTCCCTGCGGAGCGATGCACGAGGCTTGGCCAGCGGGGCGTCACGATAGTCCTGCAGGAGCGGCAGGAGGTTAGTGTGTTGCCGGCGCAGAAAGTCTTCCCAGAGAAAGTCGCTGGTGCCGAGTAAGCGGGCCAGGAGCGGAAACGTTTTCTTGTCGCTGAGCAGCGCAAGCGCCTGCTGCTGGGCTTTTCCTTTCGTTTCTTGCACGATGAGGTCGAGGAACTGGTCGAAGGCCTCGAGGGCTTTGGTCGGGTCCGGCGCCCAGGTCAGCGCATGGGTGAACTGCTTGATGAGCACGGCCGTCAACCGCAACTGTTGCTGATCGGTCGGATCGGTCAGCTTCTGGCCGTAGCGATTGCGGACATAGAAGCGGTCGTGCAGTTTGGCATCCTCGATGTCGATTTGCGCTTTGGAGATATAGACATTGCGCATCGCGAGCGCGTTGGCGAAGGCGTAGAGGAACGCGGGGGTATCGTCCGACCGGATGTCCATAATCGTGTCTGTCGGAGACTGGCTGTTGTCGAAGGTGATTTGTACGGGGTGGAGCAGGCCGCTGAAGGACCCGCGGCGCCGGCCGAGTTGTTCGACCAGCCGGCGATTTACCGCGTGGCGGGCTTCTTCGAACTGGTTCGTGTCGAGCAGGCCGATGACGGAGCGCAGTTCCTGCGCGAGCCGGTCCTGCTCAGCCGGTCCGAACGAGGCCCCGTGAACCGGTTGGACGCGGAAGATGTCGACGATTTTCTTGCTGCTCAACCCGGGCCGCCTCTGTGGACGCCGGCGCGGACTTTCACTGTAGGAGGCTTTGGCTGGTTTGGCGGATGCGGCTTCGGCGAACGTATAGATTTGGCCTTCTTCGATGTTCAATCCGAAGGCGGATAGGAGGCCGCAAATGGTGGCGAACTCGGCAAAATAGTCATAGGCGACGATGGTCACATCGACGCGGCCGCTCTGTTGTTCGGTGATCGAGAGTTCGCAGAGATGGTCCGGCGTCAGTTGGGCTGCCAGATGAATATGCCTCGCAATGGCGGTTGGATCGACTCGCCGGAAATATTCCTGATCCATCCGGCTGATAAAGTCGTGCAGAATGTCGGACGGGACGTCCTGACAGTGAGATGTGACGGTCCGGAGGATTTGTTCACGGTTGTCCATTGTGCAGGCAGTATACCGCAATGCCGTTCATTGTGTGAGAGGGAGCGCGCCAGTATAATGCCGCGCCAGACGGAGATGGCGAGGAACGTGAAACGTGAGGCGTGAAACGTGAGGCGAAAGCCTGAGAAATTCGGCAGGTCAGGGTCGTCGGCTGGGGAACTGATGCCGGTTTTACGGAGGGCATCGATCGGGCCGGACCCGACGCCGGTCTTATTGGCGGAGGAACGGAGCCCCGAGCGGATCAGAGCCATTCTGTCGGCCTATGGGTTGAGGAATATCGAGCAAGCCGACCGTAATCTCAGCGCGATGGCGGGGGAACCGCATGAGCGGCGTCAGTTGGCCGAGATCCTTCCGCAGCTGTTAGCGGCCGTCGCGCGGACGGCCGATCCCGATCAAGCACTCAATCATTGGGAGCGGCTGTTATCAAACGTGACCCGCTCATCCTTTCTGGACTATCTGCGCAGTTCGCCGCGCATGGTGGAGGTCCTCGCGACGATTTTTGGCAACAGCGATTCGCTGGCTTTCACGATCGTTCGCGATCCCATGCTGGTCTATTGGCTGGCTGAGGAATCTGTGCTCTCGAAGCCGGCAACCCGTGCCGACATCGAACAGTCATTGCAAAAGCAGCTGGCCAGGTTGACGGTGAAGGAGTTGAAGCTGGATGTGTTGCGCCGGGTGCGGCGGCGAGAGATGTTGCGGATTGGTGTGCGCGACCTGCTGCGCATGGCTGACGTGCCGGAGACCATGGCTTCCCTCTCCGATTTGGCCGGTGCCTTGATTCACGCAGCGTATCAAGTGGTGGATGCGGACTTGCGCTCCCTCTACGGCGTTCCCATGCATAAGAACCGGCGGGGGAAGTGGGTGGAGACCGGCTTTGCCGTGATGGGGATGGGGAAACTTGGCGGTCATGAGCTGAATTACAGCTCCGACGTCGATCTGATCTACGTCTACGCGTCCCATGAAGGAGAGACGAGAGCCCCGCGCGGAAAGTCAGCCGGGAAGCCGGCGGGTGCCGGTATTTCCAGCGAGGAATATTTTGAAATCCTCTCGCGCGAGCTGACCAAGGCGCTGGTCGAACAGACCAGAGAGGGGTACGTCTTTCGTGTGGATCTGCGTCTGCGGGCCGAAGGGTCCGTCGGGCAGTTAGCCCGCTCGCTGGCGGATTACAAAAAATATTACGAGACCAGAGGCATGGCATGGGAACGATTGGCGCTCCTGAAAGCCTGGCCGGTGGCAGGGTCGATGGCGGTGGGGCAGGCGTTCTTGAACATGGCCAAGCCGTTCATTTTTGGCGCAGGCAAGATGGATTGTGCCGGAGCGCTGGCGATCGTGCAGAATGTGCGGGCGGTGAAGGAGATGATCGATGCGAAGATGGCCGAGCGCGGCCATGAGCGGCGCAATGTGAAGCTTGGAATCGGCGGCATCAGGGAGATTGAATTTCTCGCGCAGACGGTTCAGGTGTTGGCGGGAAAGCAGGCGCCGGCGCTTCTCGACCGCAGCACGCTCGGGGCGCTGCCCCGGTTTGTGACACGCAGGCTGATCTCGGGCCGGGAGCGGGATGAGCTGACGGCGGCGTACCTCTTTCTACGCGATGTCGAGCACAAGCTTCAGATGGTCCATGACCTACAAACCCATGCGCTGCCGGATGAGACGGAGGAGTTGGAGCGCTGCGCCATCCGTGGGGGCTACGACGGCAGCGATCGGACTGCTGCTGTGAAGAAATTCCTGGCGGACCATGCGACTCATACGGCTGCCGTGCATCGCGCGTTTCAGTCGCTCTTCTATGAGCCCAATACCTCGCGGTTATTCAAAGCGACTCTGCGGGCGATGGGGACAAAAGGGTAGGGTTGATCGAGGCTAAGCAGCTGAGAAACACGAAGGCCCCGGCGGTTTCCCGCCGGGGCCTTCATATCTGGAACTCCGAGCCGTCAGCTATCGGCTATCAGCCATACGCCATCAGCTCTTCGTTTCTTAGTACATCCCCTCCATGCCGCCGCCGTGGCTGTGACCGCCTGGGCCGCCGCCTGCATCCTTCTTCTCTTCGGGGATCTCGGTGATCATGACTTCGGTGGTGAGCATCAAGCCCGCGACACTGGCCGCGTTCTGCAATGCGCAGCGCGACACCTTGGTCGGGTCGATGATACCGGCCTTGATCATGTCCACATACTCATCGGTCGCCGCATTGTAGCCGGAATTGACGTTTTTGTCCTCGCGCACCTTGCCGACCACGACTGAAGCTTCGCCGCCTGCATTGGCGACGATTTGCCGGATCGGTTCTTCGAGCGAGCGACGGACGATATCCAAGCCGACTTTCTGTTCGGCCGGAACATCCTTGATGCCATCGAGCCCCTTGATGCAACGGAGGTAGGCTGTTCCACCGCCGGGCACGATGCCTTCTTCGACGGCTGCCTTGGTCGCGTGGAGGGCGTCCTCGACGCGGGCTTTCTTTTCCTTCATTTCGGTCTCGGTCGCGGCGCCGACGTTGATGACGGCCACTCCGCCGACGATCTTCGCGAGTCTCTCTTGCAGCTTCTCGCGGTCATAGTCCGAGGTCGTCTCTTCGACCTGGGCCTTGATCTG
Source organism: Nitrospira sp. ST-bin4 (assembly GCA_002083565.1). GTDB lineage: Bacteria > Nitrospirota > Nitrospiria > Nitrospirales > Nitrospiraceae > Nitrospira_D. Next base: position 46,417 of record MSXM01000012.1, read on the forward strand.
TTTCACGCGGCCTTCGATCTTCTTCGGATCGCCGTAGCCTTCCACGATCGTCGTGTTGTCCTTGTCGATCGTGATGCGCTTGGCGCGGCCCAGATCGGTCAACTTGACGTTCTCCAGCTTGATGCCGATGTCTTCCGAGATCACCTGGCCGCCGGTGAGGATTGCGATATCCTCCAGCATGGCTTTGCGGCGATCGCCGAATCCCGGAGCCTTCACGGCCGCCACATTCAGCGTACCGCGCAGCTTGTTGACGACCAGCGTTGCGAGGGCTTCGCCTTCGACTTCTTCCGCGAGGATCACGAGCGGCTTGCCCATCTTGGCCACCTGCTCGAGGAGCGGGAGCAGATCCTTCATGCTGCTGATTTTCTTTTCGTTGATCAGGATGAGCGGCTCTTCAAGGGAGGCTTCCATCCGCTCGGCATTGGTGACGAAGTACGGGGAGATGTAGCCACGATCGAACTGCATGCCCTCAACGACATCCAGTGAGGTGGTCATCGACTTGGCTTCTTCGACCGTGATGACGCCGTCCTTGCCGACCTTCTCCATGGCTTCCGCGATGAGATCGCCGATGGTCTTGTCGTTGTTGGCCGAAATCGTCCCAACCTGGGAAATCTCGGTCTTGTTCTGACAGGGTTTGCTGAGCTTCTTCAACTCGGCGGTGATGGCTTCAACCGCCTTGTCGATCCCGCGCTTGATCTCCATCGGGTTTGCGCCGGCGGTGATGTTCTTGACGCCTTCGCGGTAGATGGCCTGGGCCAGCACGGTTGCGGTTGTGGTGCCGTCGCCTGCGGTGTCGCTGGTTTTGCTGGCGACTTCACGGACCAATTGGGCGCCCATGTTTTCATAGGGGTTCTTGAGTTCGATTTCCTTCGCGACGGTGACGCCGTCCTTGGTAATCGTCGGTGCGCCGAACTTCTTATCCAAAATCGCATTTCGGCCCTTCGGACCGAGCGTTGCTTTCACGGCGTCTGCGAGCTGGTTCACCCCTTTCAGGATGGACGCGCGCGCTGAGTCCCCGTACATGAGTTGCTTTGCCATATGATTCCTCCGTGTGGGTTTCGTCTAACGTTAGTAAAGTCGAAAATTCATCGTGTCACAAGAGACACGTTACGCGGTGAAAATGCCCAAAATGTCTTCTTCCTTCAGGATCAAGCACTCTTCGTCTTCGATGCGGAGCTTGCTTCCTGAGTATTTGTCGAACAAGACATGGTCGCCGACCTTGACGTTTTCGACCTTCTTGCCGACCGCTTGCACGACACCACGCTGAGGCTTCTCTTTGGCCGAATCCGGCACATAAATTCCGCCGGCGGTCCGCTCCAGTTCCTCGGTATAGGTGACGAATACCCGCTCGCCCAGTGGTTGGAACCCCTTGGCAACGTTCTTCTTTTCCTTCTCAGCTGTGCTCATAACAGAACCTCCTCCTGATGAAAGTTAACTCGTCATTGTGAACGATGTGGGATGGGCTTGTACTCGATCGCGCTGATAGTGTACGCACTCGAATAGGCAGAAGCCCTGCACGACTCGGAACCAGAGATAGCCCTGGCTCGACGCAAGTCAAGGGGTGGCGCAGAGGATTTTCTATTGCCTCCCACTCTGTCGAACGAACTATCTTAACTCATTGAGAATTCGGTATTCCAGAGCTATTTTTCGGTGTGTCTACAGGCACGATGCATATGGTGAAGGGGCTAAGCCCGCAACTGGTCGAAATCTTTGACGTCCTTCTTAATGTAGTCGCGTAGCCGCTTGATGATGCGGGCCTCTAACTGGCGGGTGCGCTCCTTGGTAATGCCATACTTGCCGCCTAGGTCGTCTAATGTCAGCGGATCTTCAGAGAGGATACGATTTCTGAGAATGTCTTCGTCCCGTTCGTCCAAGGTTTTGATGAACTCCGCGAGTTTTGCACGAAAGAGCGTGCGTAACTGCTGATCGGCAAGCTGTTCGTCCGCCGGTTTCTGTTGTGACGGGATAATATCGAGTAGGCTGCCGTCCTGGTTCTCGCCGATCGGTTGGTCCAGCGACAGTTCCCAGTTGCCCAGGCGCGCATCCATCTCGATCACGTCGCGTTCACGGACGTTCAAGCGGTCCGCGAGCAGCTTCGTATCGGGGGCGAACCCTTCCCGTTCGAGCTTGGCTTTTTCTTTTTTCAAGTTATAGAACAGCTTCCGCTGATCCTGGGTTGTCCCGATCTTGACCAGCCGGAAGGTATTGAGCAGGTAGCGAAGAATATAGGCCCGCGACCACCAGGCCGCATAGGCGTAGAAGCGGACATTCTTGGCGGGGTCAAATTTCTTGATCGCCTGCATCAGGCCGACGTTACCCTCTTGAATCAAATCCATATGGTCGGCGCCGGTATGGAGATATTCCGATGCGATCGCGACCGACACGCGCAAGTTGGCCATGATGAGTTTGACTGCCGCTTCACGGCTGCCGTGCGCATGATATTCCTGGAAGAGCCGAAGCTCTTCTTCTTTGGAAAGGTAGGGATAGCGGCGGATTTCGGCAAGATACTGCTGCAGCGCCGTGACCGGCACCACGGCGGTGGTGCCGGCTGGCGCGCTGTGGTCAGGGTCCGGTGCGGGGCTGAGCTCCACAACGGGCGGAGGGTTGTTCAGCTCCTCGTCCGAGGGCCCCAAGACCTCTGGCTCAAGGATCTCGTCTTCCGGATCATCTTTACGAGTCGCCATATGAATCGCAAACTATAACAGAACCTCGGCCCGTGACAATGGCCAATGGTCAATGGTAGATTGCCATCACACCGACCGGTTATCCATTTACCATTCCATTCATCCAGCGATGGCTACGCCGTTTGACAGTATCGAAAGCGCGATTCGGGACATCAAGAAGGGCAAATTCATTATCCTGGTCGACGACGAAGACCGGGAAAATGAAGGTGATCTCGTCATCGCGGCAGAGAAAGTGACTCCGCAGGCCGTCAACTTCATGGCCAAGCATGCGCGTGGACTGATTTGTCTGGCCCTCACGCCGGAGCGAGTTGAGGAGCTGCAACTGCCTCAGCAGGCCGTTGAGAATACCGCGACATTCGGGACCGCCTTTACGGTGTCGATCGATGCCCGCAAGGATGTGACGACCGGTATCTCTGCCGCCGACCGCGCCACCACCATTCATGCCGCGATCGATCCAAAATCGAAACCCAGCGATCTAGCGCGCCCCGGCCATATTTTCCCGTTGAAGGCTCAGCACGGCGGTGTGCTGAAACGTGCCGGCCAGACGGAAGGCTCTGTCGATCTGGCCCGGTTGGCCGGATTGTATCCAGCCGGAGTGATTTGCGAGATCATGAACGAGGACGGCACCATGGCGCGTGTGCCGGAGCTGGCGAAATTTGCCAGGGCACACAAGCTGACGATGGTAACGGTGAAGGCGCTGATTGAACACCGCATGCGCCGCGAGACCTTTGTCCGGCGGATGGCAAGCGCGAAGCTGCCGACGATGTTCGGTGAGTTCGAAGCGGTCGCGTTCGAGAACCAAATCGACGGGATCACCCACATCGCGCTGGTACGGGGGCGGGTGGATACCGGCGAGCCGACGCTTGTGCGTGTGCATTCCGGCTGTCTGACCGCCGATGCGTTGGGCTCTCTCCGCTGCGATTGTCGTGATCAGCTCCATGCGGCGATGGAAGTCATCCAAAAAGCCGATCGGGGGGTGTTGCTCTATCTCAATCAGGAAGGGCGCGGGATCGGGTTGCTCAACAAGATCAGGGCCTATGGGCTTCAGGACACGGGCAGCGACACGGTCGAGGCGAATTTGAAACTCGGGTTCAAGGCCGATCTGAGGGACTATGGCGTCGGCGCACAGATTTTGGCGAGTCTCGGGCTGCACCAGATTCAGCTGATCACGAATAACCCGCGCAAGATTGTCGGGATCGAAGGCTATGGATTGAAAGTCGTCGAGCGGGTGCCGATCGAGATCGCGCCGCGCGCGGCGAACGTGCGATATCTCCGAACCAAGAAAAATAAGATGGGCCATATTTTGAAAAAGGTATGAAGGTAGGGATGAAGCCTCGGAAGGAACTGCGCAACGCAGCTGGGTTCAGGTTTGGCATCGTCGTTGCGACGTTCAACAAGCTGGTGACGGACAGCCTGCTTTCTTCCTGTCTCGACGGTCTGACCAAACAAGGCGTGAAGGATGCGGACATCGAAGTGGTCCGGGTGCCGGGTGCGTTCGAAATCCCGCTGGTTGCGCGAACGCTGGCGAAGACCGGCCGGCTTGATGCGGTGATTTGTTTGGGGGCTGTGATTCGGGGGGACACGCCGCATTTCGACTTTATCAGCGCCGAGGCAAGCCGAGGGATCGGCCAGGCCGCGCTGGACTCCGGTGTGCCGGTTATTTTTGGAGTGCTGACGACGGATACCGAGACGCAAGCTATCGAGCGGGCCGACCCCGGCACGTTCAATCGAGGCGGCGAGGCGGCAAAGTCGGCGATCGACATGGCAACGGTGATGCGGATGTTGAAAGGAGAGGCTGACAGGTCGGCAAGTTCCAGGCTGACAAGCGGGACGGCCAAGCGTCAAATCAGGAGAACAACAAGATGAGGCGATCTCATCAGTTTTTCCCTTTGGCTGTGCATCGGTCTGTTGCCTTGTCGGCGCGTCGTCGTGCCAGCCTGTCGGCTCAATAGCTATGGGGACTCGCCATGAGGCTCGCGAGCGGGCATTGCAGATCCTCTTTCAGTATGACATCCATGGCAAACCGGGACTTTGGTTGGAAGAGTTTTGGAAGCCACTGAAGGCTGATGAGGAGACCAAAGCTTTTGCGGAGCGGCTGGTCGCGGGGGTACTGGAGAAGAAAAAAGAGCTGGATCAGCTGATCGGCAGGTACGCCGTGAATTGGACAATCGCCCGCATGCAGATCGTTGACAGGAATATTTTACGGATCGGCGCCTATGAACTGCTGTGGCTGAACGACGTGCCGGCCAAGGTGACGGTGAATGAGGCGATCGAGCTCGCCAAAGATTTCGGCGACGACGAAGCCGCGAAGTTCGTGAACGGTATTCTGGACAAGGTGTTGTCGTCCGAGCAGCGGCTTGAAGTTAAAAGACGTGAGGCGGCAGGCGTGAAACGTGAGGCGAAATAATGCGGATGAATAGGCTGCTGTTTTCTCCACCCCTTACGCCTAACTCCTTACGCCTAACGGGGCAGAGATGATTGACCGCTATACCCGTCCCAAGATGAAGGCTATCTGGGATCTGAAACGCAAGTATGAGATTTGGCTCGAAGTCGAGCTGCAAGCCTGTGCGGCGTTTGAACGGGCGGGACAGGCGCCGCGCGGTACGGCGGCCAAAATTCGCAAGAAGGCAAAGATCAATGTCGAGCGAATCGCCGAAATCGAAAAAGTGACGAAGCACGATATCATCGCGTTTCTCGAATCGCTCATGGATACGGTCGGGCCGGAACACCGGTTTCTTCACATGGGGCTGACCTCGTCCGACATCGTGGACACCTCGCTCGCCCTTCAAATGACCGAGGCCATGGATCTGATCCTGGACGGGGTCGAGGCGTTTCTCGCTGTGTTGAAGCGGCAGGCGTTCCGGTACAAGAAACAGGCCATGGTCGGACGGTCGCACGGTATCCACGGCGAACCGATTTCGTTTGGATTCAAGCTGGCCATTTGGCATGAGGAAGTGGGCCGCCATTGGAAACGGTTGAAGGCGGTTCGTGAGGACATCGCGGTCGGCAAACTTTCCGGCGCGATGGGGACCTTTGCTCATCAAAGTCCGGACATTGAGGAGTATGTCTGCGCACAGTTGGGCTTGAAGCCGGACCCTGTGTCCAATCAAGTGGTTCAGCGCGATCGCCATGCCGCCTTCGCCACCGCGCTGGCGCTGCTGGCTGCCACGATCGAAAAGATTGCAACGGAGATCCGTCATCTTCAGCGCACCGAAGTGCTGGAGGCGGAAGAATACTTTTCCGAAGGCCAAAAGGGCTCGTCGGCCATGCCGCATAAGCGCAATCCGATTGTCTCGGAAAATCTCTGCGGCCTGGCGCGGCTGGTGCGGGCCAACAGTCTGGCCGCCATGGAAAATGTCGCTCTGTGGCACGAACGGGACATCAGCCATTCTTCGGTCGAGCGCGTCATCATGCCGGACAGCACCATCCTGATCGATTATATGCTGGCGAAGGTGACGGAGCTCATTAAAAATCTGGTGGTCTATCCGGATCGCATGGCGCGGAACTTAGAACTGACGGGCGGGCTCGTCTATTCGCAGCGGCTGCTGTTGTCGCTGATCGACAAAGGCGCGCAGCGGAAGGAGTCATACGAGGCGGTCCAGCGAAACGCTATGGCGTCATGGACGGGATCAGGCGGGTTGCAGGAACTGGTGTGCAAAGACCCCTTTATCTCGCAGCATCTCACACAACGCGAGATTGCCGGGTGTTTCAATCCGAAGTATTATCTGCGGCACCTCGACCGAGTGTTTAAGCGGGTGTTTCGGGGTGGAGGACAACGAACCGCCAACCAACAGAAGGAGAGACGCACATGATCGGGATACGGCGAGCCGGTATCATTGCCTCGGCTCTTGTGATGAGCATCTGCCTTTGGGCGCCGCTCTCTTTTGGAGGGGCGGATCGGGACAAGCTGCTCAGCGAGCCTGGTGTGTTCGGCACCTTTGCGACGTTCAGTCTCGGCGAAACATGGGTGAAACAGGATCAGGCGACCCGGATCGGTCAGTTGGCTCTGTTGAAGGGGGTGGTCGAACAACATCGGGAAAAGATCGCCGTCGATCTCTATCTTCTGCGCGGCTTGTCCGACTATGGGGATCTGATGTTCCGGGTGCATGCGTCCGAGCTGCGGGATACCCAACAATTTCTCCTGGATCTTCAGAGCAGCGCCTTCGGCAAGCATCTCAAAGGGGCCGGACTGATGCATGGCCTCACCAAGAAGGCCAATTACGTACCGGGGTTCCCGGATCAGCTGAAGACGGACTTGAAAGTAGCCAGTGAGCCGGGCTCCAAGCCGTATGCCATTGTGATTCCGGTCAGAAAGAGTGCGGAGTGGTGGGCGTTGGATCAGGACAAGCGCGCCGCAATGATGCAGGAACATACGGAGGCGACAATGCCCTATCTCAAGACCGTGAAGCGGAAACTCTACCACTCCAGCGGATTAGACGATCTGGATTTTATCACCTATTTTGAGACCTCCAAGTTGGAAGATTTCCACAGTCTGATTCTGTCGCTGGAGAAGGTCAAAGAGTTTCAATACACACGCCGGCTCGGGCATCCCACGCTGATCGGCGTCGTGAAGTCGTTGGACGAAATGATCGAAGTGCTCGCGCAGTAGCCTATTCAGCCCGAGGCGATTTATGGATACGACCGGATCGATGTTGTACGAGGGAAAAGCCAAGAAGATTTTTGCGGCTGCGCGACCGGATCAGGTCGTTCACTATTTCAAGGATGATGCAACGGCATTCAATGCCGAGAAGCGCGGCACCATCGTCGACAAGGGGGTCGTCAACAATAAGGTGTCGGAGCGGCTGTTCACACTGATTGAGGAGAAAGGCATCCCGACGCATTTCCTTAAGCGGCTGAGCGACCGGGAAATGCTGACCAAGAAAGTTGCGATCGTGCCCGTCGAAGTTGTGGTGCGAAATCTCGTCGCCGGCAGCCTGGCGAAGCGATTGGGCTTGCGCGTCGGGGACGCGATCGAGCCGGCGATCGTTGAGTTCTATTATAAAAACGATGCGCTTGGGGATCCGCTGGTCAATGACGACCATCTGCGCTTGATGAACGTGGCGACACCGGGGGTGTTGCGCGAACTGCGCGAACTGGCTCACAAGGTCAATGCCGTACTGAAGCCGTTCTTTGCCGAGCGGAAGATGCAGTTGGTGGATTTCAAGCTTGAGTTCGGCCTGTTTCATAACAAACTGATTCTGGCCGATGAGATTTCTCCCGATACCTGCCGTTTTTGGGACATGGAGACCGGCGAGTCGATGGACAAGGACCGGTTCAGGAAGGACATGGGCAAGATCGAAGAGGCGTATCAGGAGGTCTTGAATCGGGTGTGCGGGTGAGGGGGAAAAGGGGACGGCTGGGTCGTCCTCTTTGCTCGCGCAACGCGCATGCGGGACTGGTGGAATTGAATCAAAGTGGGCGATGCTCGTTGGGAATGATGGCGCGTCTTGGCGCGCCAAGGGTGGGCGGGTGAGATCGAGCGCGCAGTTGAGGACAACCCCGCCATCCCCTTAGAGATAGTAAGAGGGAAGAAAAGGAACCATGCTGCGGGCATATTTGAATTATGGCTTGATCGCATCGGTGGTGGTCTGGGCGGCGATCATCGGCGTGATGGCCTATCGGTTGAACGAATCGCCGTGGCGCTGGGCGTTCATCGGGCTGATGTGTGCCGGAGGCCTGACCATTGCCGTGATATTCTGGATCAAGAATTATGTGGATCGTCAGACTAAAGCGTCAGAGCAGAGGAGTCACAAGTGAAAGCGAAAATTCATGTGACGTTAAAACAGGGTATCTTGGACCCGCAAGGCAAGGCGATTGAGCATGCGCTCGACTCGCTGGGGTTCAAGAGTGCGGCGAACGTGCGCGTTGGCAAGTACATGGAAGTGGACGTGAACGAGCAGGATAAGGCCAAGGCTGAAGCCGAGGTCAGGCAAATGTGTGAGAAGCTGTTGGCGAATACGATCATTGAAGAGTATCGATACGAACTTGGATAGAGGAAGGGGAGCTGATGGCTGATAGCGAATGGCTTATAGGAAGAACGCGGACCGCGTCCTAGCTTGTGCCACACGCCATCTGCCATCGGCCATCTGCGGATTGAATATGAATATCGGCGTCGTCGTGTTTCCCGGTTCCAATTGCGATCACGACTGCCTGCATGTCTTGCATGACGTGCTGGGGCAGGATGTGACGATGGTTTGGCACAAGGAAACCTCTTTGACAGGGTTGGACGGGGTGATTCTTCCCGGGGGGTTTTCCTATGGAGATTACCTCCGCACCGGCGCCATTGCCCGGTTTTCTCCTGTGATGAAGGCGGTGAAACAGTTTGCCGCCGAAGGCGGGATAGTTCTCGGCATTTGCAACGGTTTTCAGATTTTGCTCGAAGCCGGCTTACTCCCTGGCGCCATGTTGCGAAACAGGTCGCTGCATTTCATCTGCAAGGATATTTTTGTGCGGGTGGAGAATGCGGCTACGCCATTTACCAGTCGGTGCAAGCCAGGCCAAGTTCTCAAGATTCCAATCGCCCATGCGGATGGGAGCTACTACACAGACCCGGTCACGTTGGCGGGATTGCAGGCAAACGCCCAGGCGATTTTTCGATATTGCGATCAGGATGGGAGAGTGACGCCGGAAGCGAATCCAAACGGCTCGCTCGATAATATCGCCGGCATTTGTAATGCCGCCGGGAATGTGTTTGGCATGATGCCGCATCCGGAGCGCTGCGCTGAGTCGGTGCTTGGCAACGAAGATGGGCGTCTGATCTTGGCCTCGATGGTGGAGGGGTTGAAGGCAAAGAAGGGGCGGGCCAAGGTCCTCGTCTGACGGTGAAGTCGTTGCCGGATACCCGGATCGTAGGTGTCGTCGGTCGGTCTCAGACGAGGCGATGACGCGAAAGGTGTTGTTATGGTGCGTCTCTGCGTGGCCGTTCTTCTGACCATCGGCCTGTTCGGGTCGGGCATTCCTGGGAGTGCGTGGGCTGCGGAAGCAGCTGAAGCACAGATCAAGATACTGAGCCCGGCGCCGGGTGCCATCATTAAAGGGGATTCCGTCGAAGTGCGCTATGAATTGGCCAAGGGCGTTCACGCAACGCATGTCCATTGTTACGTGGACGGCGAGTACCAGCGTGGATTTTCAGGGATCGTCAAGGGGCTTGCTCGCGGAACGCATGAGATCAAGGTCGTGGCTGCCAGTCACGATCACGAAGCGACGGCGGCTGAAGCCAGGGTCACAATCGAAGTGGAGTAAGGCCAAAAGCGGGCGCAGTAGCATCGTCAACTGAGAACTCCGGGCCCCGAAGCCTAATCAAGAGATGAATAAGCCGGCATTCATGATCACCAAAGACCTCATCGCGCAGCATAATTTGACGGACGATGAGTACAAGAAGATCATCGAAATTTTGGGGCGCGAGCCGAATCTGACGGAACTCGGCATGTTTTCCGTCATGTGGTCGGAACATTGCTCCTATAAGAGTTCGCGCGTTCATTTGAAGAAGCTGCCGACCACCGGGCCTCGTGTGGTGCAGGGGCCAGGCGAAAACGCGGGCGTGGTGGATATCGGGGATGGATTGTGTGTGGTCTTCAAGATGGAATCTCACAACCATCCGTCGTTCATCGAGCCCTATCAGGGGGCGGCGACCGGGGTCGGTGGAATTCTGCGAGACGTGTTTACCATGGGGGCGCGGCCGATTGCGTTGCTCGATTCGCTTCGTTTCGGCGGGTTGGATACGCCGAAGAATCGCCATCTCATGAAAGGTATCGTCGCCGGCATCGCCGGCTATGGCAACTGTATGGGCGTACCGACCGTGGGCGGTGAGATTGTCTTCAACGACATTTACTCGCTCAATCCGCTGGTGAATGTGTTTTGCCTGGGGATTGCCAGGAAGGACAAGATTTTTCTGGGGACTGCAGCGGGAGTCGGCAACCCGGTGATCTATTTCGGCTCGAAGACGGGTCGTGATGGGATTCACGGCGCGACGATGGCATCCGATTCCTTCGACGATGAGTCCGAGCAAAAGCGACCCACGGTGCAGGTGGGCGATCCATTTCAGGAGAAGCTGCTGCTTGAAGCCTGTCTCGAGTTGATGGCCGGCGATTTGCTGGTCGGGATTCAAGACATGGGCGCAGCCGGCTTGACGAGCTCATCCTGCGAAATGGCTTCGCGCGCAGGGAACGGGATGGAGCTGGATTTGACCCATGTTCCGCGTCGTGAACCCGGCATGACGCCCTATGAGTTGATGCTGTCGGAGTCGCAAGAGCGGATGTTGATGGTGGCGAAGGCCGGCAAAGAAGACGCGTGCATTGCGATTTGCCGGAAATGGGATCTGGATGTCGCAGTCGTTGGAACTGTCACGGGTGACGGGATCTTGCGTGTGAAGGATCAGGGGAAGGTCGTGGCGGAGATTCCCGCCAAATCGCTCGCCGATGACGGGCCGCGCTATGAACGCCCCTACCAGCCGCCCGAGTATCAGGACATGCTGACGAATCTGAATTATGACCTTCTCCCGGACGTGAAAGATGCGAATGCGGTTCTTCTGTCGCTCTTGGAGTCGCCGACGATCGCAAGCAAACGATGGGTGTATCAACAGTACGATCATATGGTGCGGACCAACACGATGGTCCGCCCCGGATCGGATGCGGCGGTGGTGCGGATCAAGGGTACGAATAAAGCCGTGGCGATGACGGTCGATTGCAACAGCCGGTATTGCATGTTGCATCCCTACGAAGGCGCGCGGATCGCTGTGGCTGAAGCCGCGCGCAATCTGGCATGCTCGGGCGCCGAACCGATCGGGCTGACCGATTGTTTGAATTTCGGCAATCCTGAACGGCCTGAGATCATGTGGCAGTTCGTGCTTGCGGTCGAAGGCATCAAAGACGCATGCGAGCGTCTCGCTGTTCCGGTCGTCAGCGGGAACGTCAGCTTTTACAATGAGACCAACGGGCTGTCGATCTATCCGACTCCTATGCTGGGCATGGTGGGATTGATTGAACAAGCCGATCAGACCATGACGCAATGGTTCAAGCAGGATGGTGACGAGATCATTCTGCTGGGGGCGACTCGTGAAGATTTGGGCGGATCGGAATACTTGAAGATCATTCACGCCCGGGAACAGGGGTCGCCGCCGTTGTTGAATATGGATGCTGAAAAGGCACTGCATGAGTGTGTGCTGGCGCTGGTGCGACATGGATTAGTCCAATCCGCGCACGATTGCTCGGACGGTGGACTGGCCGTGACATTGGCGGAGAGCTGCTTCTCAGGACAGGATCGGAAGCTGGGTGCCGTGGTAAGATTAGCCTCGGGCCGGATTCGAAAAGACGCCGTGCTTTTCGGCGAAAGCCAATCCAGGGTGGTGCTCTCGGCCAAACCGTCCCATCGGCAGGCAATTCTTGATCAGGCCAAAAGTCTGGGTGTGCCGGCAGAAGTCATTGGGTCGGTGACGGGCGCACGACTGACGATCAGTCTGGGCGATGCGACAATGCTGGACGTGCCAGTTCCTACGCTTCATGACCGATGGGCGTTATCGATCGAACGGACACTGAACCAAGAGTAGGGGTGGCGCTCACCCTGTATTATCATGACCAAAGAACTGCCGCTCATCTCACCTGACAAATTTCACGACGAATGCGCGGTGTTCGGCATTTTCGGCCACGAAGAGGCAGCCAACCTCACCTATCTCGGACTCTATGCGCTCCAGCATCGAGGGCAAGAAGCCTCCGGTATCGTGTCAGGAGACGCAAACCAGTTTTTTGTGCAAAAGGGCATGGGACTTGTGGCCGATATCTACGATCGGTCGTCGCTTGCGAAGCTGCCCGGCCATATGGCCATCGGCCATAATCGCTATTCCACGGCCGGCGGCAACGATCTGAAGAATGTCCAGCCGCTGATTGTGAATTTTGCCCTCGGCAACCTGGCACTGGCCCACAATGGCAATCTGATCAATGCCCAGATGCTCCGCAACGAACTGGAAGCCTACGGGGCGATTTTCCAGTCTACCTCGGACAGCGAAGTCATTATCCACCTCATCGCGCACTCCAAAGCGAGTTCATTTCTCGCCCGTGTGATCGATGCGCTCAATCGGGTGCGCGGCGCCTTTTCCGTTGTGTTGCTGACAGACAACGGTTTGATTGCCGCGCGTGATCCGTACGGATTGCGGCCGCTGTGTCTCGGGCGTGTGCGGAGCAGCTGGATTGTGGCGTCTGAAACGTGCGCGTTCGATTTGCTCGATGCGGAATATGTTCGGGAAATTGAGCCGGGTGAATTGGTCGTGATCAGCGATCAGGGCTTGGACAGTCATCGGCCGTTTCCCAAGGTGGATCCGGCCATGTGTGTCTTCGAGTATGTATATTTTGCCAGGCCAGACAGCCGAATCTTCGGGGCCAATGCCGTCTATGCTACGCGCAAGGCGTTGGGCCGGCAACTGGCGGCGGAATCCTGGGTGCCCGCAGACATCGTCATTCCCGTCCCGGATTCCGGCGTACCCGCTGCGCTGGGCTATGCGGAGGGGGGTGGGATTCAGTTCGAGACCGGGCTGATCCGCAATCACTATGTCGGGCGGACGTTCATCGAGCCGGAACAGTCGATCCGCCACTTTGGCGTTAAGGTGAAGCTGAATGCGGTGTCGGAAGTTCTGAGCGGAAAGCGGGTTGTGGTGGTGGACGATTCGCTTGTCCGCGGGACGACCAGCCGGAAGATTGTCAAGATGATTCGCCAGGCCGGGGCGAAGGAGGTCCATATGCGGATCAGTTCGCCGCCGATCGTGTCGCCCTGCTTCTACGGGATCGATACTCCGACAAAGAAGGAACTGATTGCATCCGACCATTCAACGGAAGAAATCCGCAAGTACATCACGGCGGACAGTTTGGCCTATCTCAGTCTCGATGGCATGCTCAAGGCCGCGCCGGGAACGCCGCATCAGTATTGCAGCGCGTGCTTTACAGAGCGCTACCCCATTCCATTCACCCGCGCAGAGGAACTGCAGTTGGGCTTATTCGAGCCGGCGTCCTGAGCGAGGCCGGCACTGGCAGCGTCGAGCTGTTTCCAGAAAGGGAATTCGGCGGATATGCAGCCACGGTCTAGGCCACGAGTGGCTGTCGATTATCCAGTTCTCTTCTCCGGCGCCCATACCTCCGGCGAGGGGGTCTTCAGAAATCTCACGATCTCAGGCGGTGAGATTATGAGTGAGGCGCCGGTTTCGATCGGCGCCCATCTTCATCTGCAGGTGCAATCGTCCGGTGCCCGGCCGCCGATCGTTATCACGCTCGCCATCGTTCGGTGGAAGCGGGACGATCGGTACGGCATCGAGTTCGTTCGATTTCAAGGCGATGCCAAACAACAGCTGGAAGACATGCTGAATCAGCGATGATGGATCGTGCGTCGGTCCGTTCAAGCCCGCCCGCTCGGTTGCCCTGCTAAAAAACACCATGATAGGATGTCTTCCGTTTGAGAACGATTGGTGCCGTGCCGAGAGAAGCGGCGAATATTCCGGTGTGAGGATCGAATTTCTCTCAGCGTCGGCCGTCAGCCTAGTACGGGGGAGGGATCTGTGGACGAGATCGAAGCAGGCAAACAGAAGTTTCTAGATGTTGTGAAGGCCATCGATGGCGCGGTGCAGGTGGTTATTCCCGTGACTCCATCCAACAGCATGTTTTTGATCTCGGTAACCAAAGGGGCGAATCGCAAATTCATGACTGTCCCGGAAGACGACCTCATCGATCTCCCGACCGATGCCGGTATTCTTGCGAAAGTCACCAAAACGGTGCGGGATGCCATCGCGGCTCTCTGAGACCGCGCGGCGGGCAGGACGAGGGCGACGTGCAACACATCGGGAGCAGGGAATTCCTTCAACGAGTATCGCAGATCACGCAACTCCCGCATGTCGTGCGGTGAGATTATGAAACAAATTTTTCCCGGCATCTGGCAATGGGCCTGGTTCTCCGACGAGAAGCAACTGGATTTCAACGGCTTGTTTCTGATGGTCGGTGAACACAAGATTCTGGTCGATCCTCCACCGATGACCGCCGAGGCGCGCTCGTTCGTCCGCCGCAACGGGCCGGTTGATTACATCATTGTCACGAACAGAGATCACCTCCGTGAGGCGGCGGCTTATCAGGCGGAGTTCACGTGCCGGCTGTATGTGCCTGAGGCGGATGCAGCGCAGATGGATGTGACACCCACGAAAAGGTATACGGACGGCGAACTGCTCCCGGGCGGCATCTGGGCGATCCGGCTGAGCGATCAGAAATCTCCGGGGGAATCGGCGTTGTTTCTGGATCGAGGACAGGGGATCATGATTGTAGGGGATGCGTTGATCGGCAAACCGGCCGGCGCCGTCAGCCTGCTCCCTGCCGAGAAGTATCCCGATGCGGCGAAGGTCAAAGACGGACTCCGGCGCCTCCTCAAGTACAATTTCGATGGTCTCGTTGTCGGCGACGGCACGTCGATTCTTGCGGGCGGCAAGCCGGTGGTTGAGCGGTTTCTGAGCCTGTCATCATGACGCTCCGTAATGGATTGTCGGAAGAGCTGAATCGGCAAGGCAATGAGTATTTCTCGCGTGGCCACTACACGGAGGCGTACGCCTGTTACGCCAAGGCGCTGGAATGCGATCGGCAGACCGGCGATCAGCGGGCGCTGGCGGCGACGCTTGGAAATCTCGGCAATATTTGCGCAGTCAGCGGGCGGAGAGAGTCGGCGCAGACGCATTACCAGGAAGTCTTGGAGTTGCAGAAGATTCTCGGGGATGAGAAGGGGATCGGAACGACGCTCGGGAATCTGGGAAATTTACGCGCCGATGCCGGCGAATGGAGCCGGGCACGGGCGTATTACCTGGAAGCGCTGGATCTCATGACGAAGACGCATGATGAGGCAGCCAAGGCCGTACTGTTTTCCGACCTGGGTCTGGTGGCGCGTGAGACCGGACATTTCGACGAAGCGATCGACTGGTACGAACAGTCGTTGGTGTTGATGCGGCGGTTGGACAATCACGGCGGTGTTGCCGATGCCTGGCGCATGATCGGACGCACGTTCCTGGTTCAACGGCGCTACGACGATGCAATCGCGTGTTGTCAGACCAGCCAATCGGTTGCCGAGCGGTCGCGCGATGAACTCCGCGCGGGCGGCGCCCGCTATCTATTGGCGCAATGCTATGAAGAGACGGGACGACTCGAAGATGCTGCGGATCTTTTGAGACAGGTTGTCAACATGGACCGCAAGTATCAGCTGCCCAAACTTGAAGAAAATACCAGACGCCTGGCGGCGCTTCAGGCGCACATCGCCGAGCGCAATCACCTGTCGTCTTTTCCAGAGGCCAGAACATGACTGAACCAGTTCCATCCACATGGCCGCCGCTTCGTACGGCCCTGATGCAAGCATTTCCCCAACTCTACGAATTGGAGCCGGGCGGACCACTCGTCATGGATCTGGGGTCGGATGGATGGGTCTTGGAGGTCAGGCCGCAAGGGACCGTGCTGTGCCAATATGGCGTGGCAATGGATGACGTGATGGCGCTTATGTCGGAGGGTACGCCGGAAGATTTGGGAACCGACGAAGTGGCCAAGCAGGCCAAGTATTTTCTCCAACCCGCGGTGTCGAAGTATCGGGCGCTGCTCCTGGAGTCGGGATTTGCCGAGGAGACGGAGATGACCGACGAGTTTGTGGCCGTGACATTTGCGCGCGGCGTTGATGTGACAGACTCTGCCAAGGTGCAGGGCTTGCTCCGCTGGTGTTGTCAGCAGATAGGAAGGATGCCCTGACGCCGCGCATCGCCACCTTCGAGGAGTTCCGCGCGGCGATCGTTGGCTATCGATTGCCGCTGGTGTTGTTGGCCGGGTTGGAACTTGACATCTTTACGGCGGTCGGCGCAAGAGCTTGGACAATTCCCGCTCTTGCCAGGCAGCTCAAGGTCAGCGAACGAGGATTGGATATCCTCTGCCGGAATCTTGCCATGGCCGGGCTGTTGCTGAAGAAAGGCGGGACGTACAGAAACAGCCGGCTTGGAGGTACGGCGCTCAATGCCGCTCATCCGGCCTATCGCGGGTCGTATTTGGACTTGATCAGGACCCATTGGACAGACTGGGTCCGGCTGTCGGAATCGGTGCGAAGCGGCCTGCCGATCGATCATGACGTTCCAGATAGCCCGGATTGGCGCCGCCGGTTCACATGGGCCATGCACCACCGCACGTTGGAGACCGCCCCGGCGATTGCCGCACAGATAAAGCTCGGCGGGGCCCGGACGTTTCTCGATCTTGGGGGCGGCCCCGGCACCTACGCACTGGCGTTTTTAGCGAAAAATCTCCGGTTGCGCGCCACGGTCTGCGACCGGGACGAGGCATTGGATGTGGCCAGAGAGATTGCTGCAACGCACAGGGCAGGGCGGCGGTTGTCGTATCTGCCGTGTGATTTTACTAAGGAGCCGATCCCGGGCACGTATGACGTGATCTGGTATTCCAACGTGTTGCATATCTACTCGCCGGAGGTCAATCGAGCGGTTTTTCGCCGGGTCTTGGCTGCGTTGGTGCCGGGCGGGCGGCTCATCATGCAAGACGCGTTTCTCCATGGCCGCGAGGGGCTGCTTCCCGCGGAATCCAGCCTGTTCGCCGCCTCGATGTTACTGTTTACAGAGGGAGGGAACACCTATCCGGCGTCGGAGACTGCAACATGGCTCAAAGAGGCCGGGTTCGTACGAATCAAATCCCTCCCACTCAAGAAGAAGACTGAGGACTGGGAAAACGGAATTCTTGAGGCGTCGGCCCCTACCGCACATCCAAAAATGAGCGTCCTCCGAACAGGATCAAGAGGAAATTTAAGAAGCCGCTGACCAGGCTGCTCAGCAGGGTCAGGATGCTGTCCGAATCTTTTGACAGGATTTGGACTATCGTGGCGACGTCCATCGCCAACCCTACCGTCCCATACATCACACAGGCCATCACGGCCCAACGAAACCCACGCCAAACCAGGAGCCCTAGACCGAAGGGGACCAGGGCGAAAAAGCCGATCCACCAGGCCCCCGTTGGTGAGGTGGAGGTTTCAGACCCAGTCGCCCAAGCCCCTATGTTGACGGCCAGCAGTCCCGCCAACAGGACGGGTAAGACGGTGTGTTTCATGGGGGGACTATAAGGCGGGGGAAGCAAAATCGGCAATGGCCCATAGTTGTCGGTGTCCAGTCCCCTCCTTTTGGGGGGAAGTGTACTGATAGTGGGGAATTTACCGGCGACAGGATCTCTTGCAGTATGCAGACACGCATCAGGAGGGTCTATGTCGCAGATCCATCGTTTTTCTCAGCTCCCTGGCAGACGGACGGTCTCTTCCCCAAGTACTGTTTTGGTTCACGATTGTAAACCGTTGGCTAGGCATGCCCGTGGAACATGGAGTCTTTCTTGCCGGCTGGTCGGAGTTGGATTGTGCCTTTCATTGATGGGTGGTCAGGCGTGGGGCCAGATCGAGACCGAACAGAAGGAAGGCCATATAGCCATCGTCGCGGCGGGCTTCGGCTATCAGAACAGTATTGAGTCGACCATTACGGTCAAGGTGTACAATCCTGCCTCGGGCGAGGTGCTATCAGAAGACGTGTATGAATTGAGCGTCAAAGAAGACAGTTTGGGCGGATCGAATGGCTCAGAGGGCCGCATTTTTGCCGGCGGGGTCGGTCTGGGTGCAACCGATCTCTCTAGTTTTATCGTCCGTGTATACGATGCAAAGACGGGTGAGTTCCAGTGGTCCGGGCGACTCAATCTCACGCCGGGCGAGGGGAGCGAGGCGGGACGTTTGATTTCCACCGTGGTGCCGCGCCGCGCCACCATCATGAAAATTCATGGCATCGACACCGCGGCGCAGTCGCCGCTATTTGTGCTGCGCGCCGTGGATGTGTTGACCGGGGGGGTTCTCTGGGAAGATGAGTTCTCCGCCGACGGGGAAGGTGCGGCGAAGGCCAGTCAGATCGCCACGCGCTTGGTCGATGCTGCGGAGGGCTCACCGGTAGCCGATCTATTCGACTTCAGAATTCGCATGTTTGACCACGATGGCCGGACGGTTTTGTGGGAAGATCAGGTGCTGCAGCAGCCGGCCGATGAAGAGGTTCGAGGTGCGGTCGATGATCATGCCCAGATGCTGCCGGCCTGGACGGGGACAGTCGAACAGGACTCCATGCCGGAGGAAATCTAGGAGCGTTTCTGCTGGAAGCTTTCCAGCCACTGATGATGGAATTGTTCGTACGAGACGAACAACGTATTTTGAATGGCCGTTCCCGCTGGTGTTCGCGCCTTGAATGCCTTGAGTAGTCCATCAACCTGCGCCATACCCCACCGTTCGATCAGATAGTGCGTCGCGGAATTTGCCTCCAAATACGCCAGGTCTGCGGCAGTGGCCGGCAATGCACCCCAGGGGCCTTCGAGATAGGTCAACGGGATGATTGTGACTTCCCCGTGCAAGGCCTCATCGAGATCGGGCCATGGGTCGCCGGCCAATTGCATGGCCAGTCCCTCGTTCAACCAGGTGGGAAGCGATCCGCTGCTCGTGCCCAGTCGGTCGTGCAGCAGGGCATGGACATATTCGTGGCGCAACACCGAGGTCAACCACTTCGTGTCCGTCGTCGCTCCTTGGGTGGGCAGTTGAATGCGCCCCAACGTCGGGTCGAACAGACCATCGGCCCATGCAGGGCTTCCGGTCGCGCCTTGAAACGAATCTCTCGTGTGGAGCACGACTACAATGGGCTTGGACGGGAAGTGCCCGAACTTCTGCCCGATTTCTCGATAGGCGTCCTCAAGTATTTCCAGCACGGTGGTCCACGTGCCGTGATCCTCGGCTCCATCGAATTTCACCACGAAATGTTCGCTCGTCCTTGCCGTCATGCGAGATTCGACGGATTCCATATGCTGAACCTTGGCGGTGACGGCGGCCAGATACGATCGTAACGCGGGATCGCGCGGCACACGATCTGCGGCATGGGCCAGATGTGTCAGGGCTTCCGACGATTGATTCTGCTCATGCAGCAGCTCGGCCATCGCCAGGTGCGGAAATGGTTCCTCCGGAGCGAGCCGAATCAATTGTTCCAGAAGGTCTCGATTCAGAGCAGGGTCCCGTTGTTCCCAGTAGGCATGGGCCAAATTCATGAGGATGACCGGGTTCGAGCCATCGAGCGCCGCCGCTTTCTTGAATGCCTTTACTGAGAGCTGTGTGCCGTGGAGTGTTTCTTGCTCAATACCGAGGTTGTTCCAGAGCACTGCCACAAATGGTTTGGTTGTGGCGTCCGAGACCGCGCTTTGGGGAAGGGCCGTGAGCTTGGATTCGGCGAGCGGCAAATTGCGCTTTTCAATTTCGTCGCGGATAGCGATGAGCAGTGTCTCATGACGAGAGCCGGGTATGGCAGGATGATCGAGGACACGGATCTGCGCGGGGTGGACTTCACGGGGGCTTGCGGCAGGCGGTGGTGGAGGCGCGACTGGTTCGATTGTGTTTCCGACGGTCGAAGCTGTGGAGGCAAGCCGGGTGGCAGCGGGTGTTTTGAGAAACAGGTGGTATCCCACGACCAGCGCCAGCGCCAGCGCCATGGGCATCAGGATATGCGTAATGTTGCGGCGATACATGTTGTTTCGAGCATGAGTGTAGCACCCTAGGCAGAGCCGACCAAGTATTCCGGGAAAACCGGCGCGCCATTCTTTACAGGGCTGGCTGTTTCGCTGTCGTTGAGCCCTGGAGAGTGCTGTGCTACGATTCCCCCGGTATGCAGACTTCCTCCAAGTCGGCTTCCGCAAAAGCATTTCAGGATTGGTTGGACCGCGTCGCGCGTCCCATCGAATTTGCGACTCGGGACGAATGTGCGCATCTGAGCGCTGTGAAGAATCTCGGTTCCTTCGTCGCGGAGCAGGTGTTGTCCGCCCTGGCCAACCGGGTGTATCCCAAGACCGTCGAGGCGCGGTTAGTTTCCTTGCGGGATCTATTCATCGATTTTCAGCGGGTGCTTCCGTCTCATGAGCAACGCCGTAGATTGCAAGCCGCTGTCGCGATCGTGAAGGCGCTCCGCAATGTTGCGCAGGAGTTGCCGGAGTCGCCGGAGTCGGAAATGCCGCGAGCCGTGCCGGAGTCTCGTCCAGACGGGGCGAAGCGAGGCGGTCTTTGGAATCTTCCGATCCGCTTTGCGAAGGGCGTGGGCCCCAAGCGTGTCGGCCTATTGCAGCGGTGGAAGATCGACACAGTGGAAGACGCGCTCTGGACCCTGCCCTGGCGGTACGAAGATCGGTCCATGATGACACCGCTCGGCGATCTCGTCCCCGGCATGACGGCCTCGATCTGTGGAACTGTCGGAAAATGCGAGGCCAAGCGGACGAGAAATCGCCGGTTGAGTGTGCTGGATGTAGGGGTGGAGGATCAGACGGGGCGCATGCAGGCTGTGTTTTTCAACCAGCCATACTTGGAAAAGGTGTTGGCCATCGGCACACGCGTCATGATGAGCGGGCGTGTAATCGCCGGGCGCCAGGGTTGGATGGTTCCGCGAATGGAAGTGGCCCAGTATGAGGTGCTGGGAGAGGATACGGAATCGACCTTGCACGTGGGGCGGATCGTGCCGGTCTATCATGAAACGAAGGGATGGACATCCCGTCAAATGCGGGTGCTGGAAAGAGATCTGTTGGAGGAGCATGCGCGTGAACTGCACGATTGTCTTCCGGTGCAACTTCGGGCCCGCCGGCGGCTGATTCCGATTCAAGAGGCGCTGCGCGATGTGCATTTTCCTGGTGCCGGCGCCGATCTCACGCTGCTGGAGCAGGGCAAGACGCCGGCGCATCGGCGGTTGGCGTTCGAAGAGCTGTTTCTCCTCCAAACAGCCTTGGCAACCAGGCAGCGGTCGGTGCAGAACGAGCCGAAGCAGCTGACGTTCAATTCGCGCACGCCGCTCTTGGAGAAGTTGAGCCGGCTGCTGCCGTTCCGCCTTACTGCCGCGCAGGATCGGGTGATACGGGAAGTGTTTCACGATATGCTGGCGCCGCGGCCGATGAATCGTCTGGTGCAAGGCGATGTCGGATCGGGAAAGACCGCCGTCGCGCTCCATGCGCTCGTCATGGCTTGCGGGTCCGGCTATCAGGCGGCGTTGATGGCGCCGACGGAGATTCTGGCCGAGCAACACTATCGCAGTCTGTCCGGAATGTTGGAAGCCTTGGGATTGAAGGTGATGCTCATGCGAGGTGGAGATAAGGCATCAGTGAAGATTGCGCAGATCTCACAGCTTGCGTCCGGGGAAATTCAGGTGGCGATCGGTACCCATGCGCTGATTCAAAAGGGCGTGGCGTTCAAGAACCTCGGATTGGCCGTTGTGGACGAGCAACACAAGTTCGGCGTACTCCAGCGGAAAACGCTCATCGATAAAGGGTATAAGCCGGATATGCTGGTCCTCACGGCGACCCCGATCCCACGGACGCTGGCGATGACGGTGTACGGCGATCTGGATGTGTCGGTCATCGATGAGCTGCCGCCGGGGAGAAAACCGGTCCACACGCTGCTCTTCGACCAATCGCAGCGGCGGCGGGCGTATCAGCTTATACGCGATGAATTGCGCAACGGCAGGCAGGCCTATGTGGTCTATCCCCTCATCGAGGAGTCGGAAAAGACGGACCTTCAGGCGGCGATGCAAGGGGCCGAGCAATTGCAGAACGGAGAACTCGCCGAGTTTCGCGTCGGCCTGTTGCATGGGCGCATGAAGGCGGCAGAGAAGGAGTCGATAATGGCCGGGTTCAAAGCCGGAGCCATTCATGCCCTCGTGGCGACGACGGTCGTTGAAGTCGGCGTCGATGTGCCGAATGCGACGATCATGATGATTGAACATGCCGAACGGTTCGGCCTGGCGCAGTTGCATCAATTGCGCGGGCGTGTCGGGCGCGCAGGCCATCAATCCTACTGCCTGCTGATGGTGTCGGGGAGGTGGAGCAAGGGAGGGGCGAGGGCTGGAGGTCTGAAGGGCGCACGTGCATCCGATGCTGCTGATGAGCATGGGCCATCGGTGTCACGAGAACGGTTGGAGGCGCTGGTGCGGTCGAACGACGGGTTTGTCATCGCTGAAGAAGATCTGCGCATCAGAGGACCTGGAGAGTTTTTCGGTCTTCGACAATGGGGCATGCCGGAGTTTCGTGTGGCCAACATCGTGCGGGACGCCGATTTGCTGCAACAGGCCAGACAGGAAGCATTCGCGTTGTTGAAAATGGACCCGGATTTGAAGGCTCCGGCTCATCAAGCCTTGCGGGAAGCCATGTTGCGGAAGTGGCAGGAGAAATTGGAGCTGGGGTCAATCAGTTGAAAGGGCTGACAAGCGCGCAAGCGGCAGGTTGACAAGATTGGTGTTCCGGATGTCAGCTTGAGACCTGTCAGCCTGTTAGCCAGAGGGTCCAATGGGCTTATTACAGAGACTGAAAGACGATTTGCGGACAGGCATCGCGACCTTGCGCCTGGGAACCGTGCATGCGGCCGGCCGCGCGCTGGAAGAGACGGAACTGCTCCGGATGCGGCTGGAAGCCCGCAAGCTGGACCAGCAACTCTCCGATCTCTATAAGGATATCGGTGAGCGGGCCGTCGATATGAAAGAACGCGGCGAGACGGCGGAGCACATCCTCCACGATCCAGAAGTCGGCCGGCTCGTGCGAGAGGTGCAGGCGCTGAAGGAGTCGCGTAAGAAACTGGAAGCGGAGATGGACGAGATTCGGAACGAGCAATGACCGCCCCGCCTGCCCGCACGCGTCGATTAGCCGGAATCGACATCGGGACTCTGACCTGCCGGCTCCTCATCGCTGATTGTTCTCCACAGGCATCTCTCAAAGCACTCCGATCCGAGCGGCGCATTCTCCGGCTGGGGGAAGGCGTCGATCAGACTAAACGACTCAGCTCTGTCGCCATGGATCGGGTGAGCGCGTGTCTGCAGGAATGGCGGGGTCTCATCGATAGCCATCAGGTCGATGCTGTCACGGTTGTCGCGACCAGCGCTGTTAGAGATGCGGTCAATCGCGATGAATTTCTCCACCGGGTGAAACGGGAGGCAGGGTTCGACGTCGAAGTCATCACGGGTGACGAAGAAGCCAGGCGGACCCTCCTCGGCATTCGCTCTGGTGTGCCCGCTGGAGTGACAGACATGATCGCGTTGGACATTGGGGGCGGCAGTACGGAATTCATTCTGGACCGGCCAGGCCAGGTCCCGATCGTCCGCTCCATCGACATCGGTGTGGTGCGTCTATGCGAGAGAGTACTGACACATGACCCGCCGACGGCGGAAGAAATAGAGCAGGCACGGGACTGGGTGCGAGGCGAGACTCAAGCTGCCGTCGTCGGAATGGAGGGCTCTCAGTCTGCCACCTTCGTCGGAACCGCCGGCACGGTCACTGCGCTTGCCGCCATGGCGCAGAAACTACCCGTCTATGAACCGGCCCGCATCCATAACTGCCGGTTGGCTCTTGCTACGGTTCAGGAGCTCGAACAGACCCTGTTGAGCCGCAAGAAGGCTGATCGTATCGGTCTCCCTGGTCTGGAAAAGAACCGTGAAGAAGTCATCGCCGCCGGCGCCATTATCATCCGGACGATCATGGAGACGCTCGGCATGTCCCAGGTGCTGGTCAGCGATCTGGGTTTGCGTGAGGGGGTGCTGATCGATCTGGCGATGCGGGAGTCCATATAGCCTTTCCCCTCTTGCGGGCTATTATCGAGGTTCGATAACATAGCCCCGTGATTGAATCCTTTGCCGATCGACTTGCGGAGGACCTTTTCGATAATCGGCGCTCGAAAGCCGTTCTGCGATTTCCACCAGGTTTGATACGAACGGCCCGTCGTAAGCTGCTCTACTTGCACGATGCTTCGGAAATCGGAGACCTTCGTGAGCCACCGGGGAATCGGCTGGAGGCGCTGAAAGGCCAGTGGAAAGGTTTTCACTCGATTCGGGTCAACGAGCAATGGAGAGTGGTCTTTCGTTGGCATGACGGCAATGCCTACGAGGTTCAGGTAATCGATTACCATTGAGGCCCCAGATATCTGGAGGAAAGCGCCATGAGACTTCCTAAAAACCCATTTCATCCCGGCGAGATGTTGCTCGAAGAGTTTCTTGTCCCTGGAAAGATGACTCAAGCTGCCCTGGCGCAAAAACTTGGCTGGACGCGGGCGCGCTTGAATGAGTTAATCAAGGGGAAGCGCGACATAACGGCGGACTCCGCCCTGGATCTGGCACGTGTGCTCGGCACATCCGCGAAGCTCTGGATGAATCTCCAAGCAACATTCGATCTCGACAAGGCGATGCGCCGGAGAAAGATTGCCTGACGAGTGCGAGTCGGTCTATCCGGATCGGAAAAGAACCGGAGGGAAGTCATCGCCGCCGGCGCCATCATCATCCGGACGATCATGGAGACGCTCAGCCTGTCCCAGGTGCTGGTCAGCGATCTGGGTTTGCGGGAAGGGGGGCTGATCAGTTTGCTTGCGCAATGTGCCAAGCTGGCTTAGGTAAAAAAGGAAGCTCATATCATGTTCGAATCTAGGACCGTACAGTGCTCGTAGAATGTCCGCTTCTAATCTCTAAAGGTGGGAACGCAAATTGAAGTCTAGGGAAATAGTCGGGGCATTCCTGATAGTGGCCAGCTTGATCCTTGTCCCAGTTGCCTGGGTGTTCAGCCGAACTCTCTGGCTGGTCGCGTTTTGCCTTCTTTTCAG
Organism: Nitrospira sp. ST-bin4; assembly: GCA_002083565.1. Taxonomy (GTDB): domain Bacteria; phylum Nitrospirota; class Nitrospiria; order Nitrospirales; family Nitrospiraceae; genus Nitrospira_D. The sequence goes on from MSXM01000012.1 coordinate 71,754, forward strand.
CGGATGCTGGCTTTTCTATACGGAGCGAAATATCAGAAAAGAAGAAGAGTTGGCCCGACTATCCGATCATGGCTCTTGTCAAGGAAGTGGTCGGCCCAACGATATACATGACTACACAGGATGGAGTCGTGCGGGCCGTTCAGAAACGATGGACGGGGATGGGGGCTTGGGTGGTGTGGATGGGGATTAGGGAAAATTGTGACAAATATATTCACTTCTGCGAATACCACCGATAGCCTTTTTGTTCGGTGAATTGGGCTTTCGGCGTGCCGCCTGGTTTTTCCAGTAACAACACTTTGAAGTCGAGGAGGCCGAACCAGGCAGGATCGGCGACGTCGTGGTAGTGCGTACCCTGGAGCTTGGGGAGCATGTCGCCGAGGGTCTGTTTGAGTTCCGGTTCCGTGTAGGCGCGGATGACGAACGGCTTGTCGATGGCCTGACAAAAGCGCTGAATCGTATAGGCTGCGCCGGTGCACAGAACTTTTGTGTCCGGTTTCAGTCCAAGAAACTGCGGGAGCGAGAGATACCGCTCCTGAAATCCGAGCCAACGCGCAACCTGCCGGAGATGGCTGTATTGCACCTCATATTCGGTATGGCCCGGCAGTTTCACTGGCGCGGGCCAGCCGTCGTCGATTCCGAACTCTGAGAGAAAGGCATGTCCGCCCGGTTTCAGGACTCGCCAGAGTTCCGCCACAAAACGGATCGGCCCCAGGTTAAAGATGACCTCTTCGGGCAGATCGGTTCCGATCGGGAGGCGCGCGCGCCTGATCCAATCGAGGGCTTCCTGGTGCTGCGCGGTTTCGCCACGGCCTGACGAGAGTTCCTGTTTCGTCAGCTTCACCGGTGTCATATCGGCCATGTTTTCGTTGTCGATGACCAGATCGACGGAGTGGTCTGTGAAGGGAAGCGCTTCGCCATTGGCCTGTGTGCCGATGGCATTCCATCCTCCGGCCTTGGCGCGGGAGACTTGCCGCTTCAAGAACGGACCGGTGATGTCGAGCGAGCAATAGGTCATGCCCTGTTTCTCGAACGGGAGAAGTTCTTTGCCTAACTCGCGTGCGACGTAGCCGAGGCCCCCACCGATTTCCACGATCATGTGTGGCTTGGGATTGAACCAGCCCAGCTTGCGGAGTTGCCGCATCAGGAGCCGGCCGTAGGTGAGGCCGTTGAGGGCTTCGTTCGGCTCCCGGAACAGATGCGAGACCGTTGTCTCGATGACATCGAAATGGCCGTCGTCTTCGGCGGCCTGGCTCAACTCATGCTGGTGGAAGTCTTCCAGATGTGCTTCGCCCTCGAATCCTTGTTGCCCCGACCAGCCTTCGCGGATTTGTTGCAGCAGAAGGTCCCATTTCCCTTTGTGCCGATGGCCACCCGGCGGTTTGGCGCCGTAATAGCAGAGCGAGTAGTTGGGCGTCGCCCATCGTTCCAGGTGCCAGAGCCCCGGCTGGCCGTCCGGTCCGCAGATCTTGCGCCCATATTGTTCAAGCAAGGCATCCACGGTTGTGTGGCCGTTCATCGCGCGGAGCATGTCCAGGCCGGTCCTGTTCAGTCGTATCAGCGGAAGATTGTCATCAAGCGGGGCGAACCACCATTCGTCTTCGTGGTGCTGATAGGCCACGAGATCGGGGATGTGCCAGGCGAAGAGATTCAACGTCTCTCCGGTCAGCGGTAGTGGGTCTTGAACAGCAGCGACAGGCTTCATGACGAGCGGCTCTTAGTGTTGTGGACACGCAGCCTACAGGAGGAGTTGGTGGTCCTGCAAGGCAGCCTTACAACTGTGACGGCGCCGGAGCAGCGTCGGTCACGGTTAGGACGCCTCGCATGATGGGATGGATGCGGCAGTGATAAGGATAACGCCCGGCCGGCAGGCCGGGAATGGTAAATTGCGCTCCCGGAGGGACAGGCCCTGAGTCGAACAAGCAGGGATGGCCATCCTCCACGCACCCGTTGTGGGTCACGGTGTGGTGGGTTGGCGTCGGGTTATCCCAGCGGATGGGGTTGCCGCTGGCCACGGTGGCAGTGACGGGAACGTAATAGGGCGACCCGTCTTCCATGACGATCTGCGCAGAGAGGGACGTGCCCGTAGCCGGCCAGCTTGAGCAGGCTCCTACCACTACGGCGAAGGCAATAGCTAATGTCCTATCCAAGACGGCACGACTCCCCTAGAACGCGGTCATAGCATTAGCAGGATGCTGAAAAAGTCCGCCAGCGGTGTTCTCGCATCGCTCCGAGGCTCAAGGTGCGGAACCCGTGGAGGCAAGAAACCTATCCGCCCGCATGTGATCGAAGCGAGCGGGTCAAGCAAAGCTTGGTATGTATCTCCTCGCCTCCTCGCTCGCTGCGGCCTTGCTGGACGGCCATTTTGAGCATCCTGGATGACACATTGATATCGTCTCGACCTTCGATGCCTATAATGACCCCAGGGGGTAAAACGATTTTTCCCGCAACCTGTTAGAGCCGGGAAAGTGACCGAGGATTCTCTGTCACTCATCGGCTTCCTCCATCTTATTATCACGAGCACGGGTTTTTCCAATGGAAGATTTTTGGGTCCTGCCACAGGGAGAGGCCTGTTCAAATCTAGAACGATGAGGAGGGATGGCTTGAGACGGGGTTCATCCATGAGATTGTTGCAAGAGCCTATTCGTTCATGCTAGATGGTGGCCGACAGCTCGTGGTCAAATCGGCCCGATGACAAGAGGAGGACTGGAATGGCGAAGAAGAAGGCCGCAACCAAGAAATCGTCAGGAAAGAAAAAAGCTTCGGCATCATCCAAAAAGAAGGTGACGAATAAGAAGAAGGTGGCAAAGAAGCCGGTGAAGAAAGCCGCGGCCGCGAAGAAAAAGCCAGCGAAGAAAACGGTCAAGAAGGCCGTGAAGAAAGTTGTGAAGAAAGCCGCGCCCAAGCCTAGTCGGCCCGCCGCATCCGCCCCCAAAGCCGTGGCCAAGGAAGAAGCAATGCCTCGCAAGGCAGCGGTTGCCGCTCCGGTTGAGCCGCGGGAAGCAGATCTCGATGAAGAGATAGCCGGTGAGGAATTGGAGATGGAGAGCGATATCGAGGAAGATGTGCAGGAAGAGTTGGACCTCGATGAAGATGACGAGAGCGACGGAATCATTGAAAAGTCAGAAGACCTTCTGGACGAGCACGACGATTATCGGAACAACTGATTCTTCGGCTGTCAGCTGAACAGTGCCGGAACGAAGTCTTCGCTTCCCGGGGTACTCAATAGGGGGAGGGGCCGTTCCGGCACTGTCTATTTCAGAGCACCTCCCCATTCTTTCCCTTCCCTCCCACATTGTAACGTCATTCATATTCGGTCGGGCTGGACTTGCCTTACCGGTAGGCCTCTCGTATAACGGCGCCCGTGGGTGAATATCCGATGATTCATTGGGGCAGTCGATGCCTGACATTGCTGCTTGGTTGCAGCGCTCTTGTCTTTGCGCAAGACGTGAGCGGGATGTGCCAGGTGGAGGCCCCTGCCGGTGGAACCGGCCGCCCGCTTGTGAAAAAACTGGCGCCTGGTTGCTCAGCGGTTGAGCGGGAAACTCACGCCGTTAGCAGCGTGGCAATCATGGAGGCACTGGAAAGAGGGCAGGCGGTCGAGCTGGCGGGGGTGATCGTTCGTGGTGATCTGATCTTCGATCGTCTGCCCGTGCAGACGGCCAAGATGAAGCGGGGTTCTCCCCCTGAACACCAGGAACCGCCGAATCAGTTAAGTGGGCAGGAAGTGCAACTCGTCCGAGGGGCGCTGACGATCAGCGACTCGGTCGTTTTGGGAGCGATGCGTTATCGATCTGCCCAAGGCACGCTTCAATTCGATGGGCCGGTGGATTTTCATGGGACGACATTCACAGAAGGGGTGGACCTTTCGCGCGCACGGTTCCAGGGCAGCGTCGATCTATCCGGGGTGGTACTTCAAAAAGAGACATTCTTCATTCAAGGGCAATTTACTCAGTCGCTGGCATGTAGAGAGGCCAAGTTTGGGCCCCACACGAGATTCCACCGCGCTATGTTTCATGGCCCGGTTGATTGCACCGGTGCGCTGTTCGATGGTCTGGCGGAGTTTCTCGAAGTGACGTTTCAACAACAGGCTCTCTTTGCACGGGTGCGATTCGGATCGGGAACCGGGTTTTCAGGGAGCCGATTCGCGCAGCAGGTCAGTTTTCATGAAGCCATCTTCAGTCGTGACACGTTCTTTGGATTTGTCGTCTTTGAGGGGGCTGCTTCATTTGCAGGGGCGCAATTTTTGGGGAAGGCGGACTTTTCCGATGCGGAGTTCAAGCAGCCGGACGATCTGGCCAGGGCGCGATTTGACCAGCCGGCACTCCTGGTGCGCACACAACGGGCTGTTCAAGATCAGCCCGACAAGGGGATGGACTCGCCGATCGGCCAATATGCCCTGACGGTGGGATTGCTATTCCTCGCGGCGATGCTCCTGGCCTATGCGCTGAAGCGGAAATAGCCTAGCCACTACATATAGATTTCCGGCTTGCCCGCCCCCCCAATAAGTTGGTATAACCAGCCCCATGGATTCTCCGAGCGACAGCTACGAACAAACTGAGCTGCCCTACCAGGTCCGTGTCGAAAAGTTCGAGGGACCGCTTGATCTGTTGCTTCACCTGATCAAGAAAAACGAGATCAATATTTACGACATTCCGATCGCCCTGATCGCTCAACAGTACTTAGAATACATTGAGGCGATGAAGGATCTGAACCTCAACGTGGCCGGGGATTTTCTCGTTATGGCGGCGACGTTGCTCCAGATCAAATCGAAGATGCTGTTGCCTGCCGATGAGGCGGCGTTGGATGAGGAAGACGGGCCCGATCCACGGGAGGAACTTGTCCGGCGGCTGTTGGAGTACAAAACGTACAAAGAAGCGGCGACCAGGCTCGATGGGCAGGAAAAGATGTGGCGCGAGATTTTCAGCCGGGAGCAGGCACCGACAGAACCGGTCGAGACGGATGAGACGCTTCTGGAGAACGTCTCCCTGTTCGATCTCGTGGATGCACTCCAGGGGATTTTGGACCGCAATCCCGGCAAAAGGCTGATCGAGATCATGCCCGACAATCTCACGGTGCGGGAACGGATGAATGTGATTCTTGAACTGCTGGAAGGCAAAGACTCGGTGTCGTTTGTCGACCTGTTTGAGCAGACCAGCCACCGGCTGGTCGTGATCGTGACATTTTTGGCGATGTTGGAACTGATTCGGCTGCGGGTGGCGCGGGTATTCCAAGCGGAAGCGTTTGGGCCGATTCTGGTCTCGCGGGCGTTCTCGCTGGTTCCAGACCCTGCCGAACTTGATGATGTGGATGTGGAATGGAGGGGGACATGACTCCAGTGACGGAAGAGTTGATTCAAGAGGTGTCAGAGATTGAGTCCGAGACAGCCGGGCCGGAACAGGAATCGGGTGGCCCATCCGATACGGACAAGACAACAGAGACGGCTTCCGTAGCCGACGCAGCGCAGACCATTGCGGAGCGGGAACTCAAGGCCATTCTCGAATCATTGCTCTTTGTCTCCCCGGAGCCGCTTTCGGCCGTGCGGCTTGTCTCGGTGTTGGGAGATGTGACCAAGGCCGAGGTCGAGCGGACGTTGCGGAGTCTTGGGGAAGAGCTTGAGCAGCAAGGGCGGGGCATCCGGCTGGTGGAAGTCGCCGGTGGGTATCGCTTGGTCACCAAGCAGGAATATGCGCCGTGGATCAAGCGTTTGGATAAGGCCAAGTCTGCCACGAAGTTGTCACGGTCCGCACTCGAATCACTCGCCATCATTGCCTATAAGCAGCCGCTTGTCCGTTCGGAAATCGAGGAGATCCGCGGGGTGGAGACATCCGGTGTGGTGCGGACGTTGTTGGAGCGGAAGCTGGTGCGTATCGTCGGACGCAAAGAGGTGCCGGGCCGTCCGATCATGTACGGGACGACAAAGTTTTTTCTTGAGCATTTCGGGCTGAACGATCTGTCGCAGCTTCCGCCGTTGCGCGAGTTCAAAGAACTCGGCGAGGCGGAACAGGCGTTGCTGCCGATGGATGAGGCTCTGCCGGTGGCGGTCGATGAAGCAGCCACAGACCACGTGGCGAAGTCGATCGAGGGGATCTGCCAGGAGTCGCTGTCTTTGAACGGAGAAGAGGTTTCCGTCGAGTTCAAGGCCGAGGAAGAGTTGAAGGGCCACGAAGAGCTCGCCGGCGAGCCAGTCGAG
>MSXM01000013.1:0-185 GCA_002083565.1 Nitrospira sp. ST-bin4
GCCGCGGTAATAGCCACAATGCGTTTGTCTTCTCGGGCCAACTTGACCAGCGTATCCATGGCAATTGCGGTATAGGACGGGCGCGCGGCCTTCTTGGCAGGCACCCCGGTTTCGCGCACAAACGGCGGACATGCATGAAACCACACCGGGTTCTTCATGGCAGGCTCGTAGCCAAGCCCCTTTTT
>MSXM01000013.1:215-23241 GCA_002083565.1 Nitrospira sp. ST-bin4
TACGTTTTCAATCGTCGGGAGCAGATGCTCGAAGTTATGCCCATCGATGGGACCGCTATACTGGAAGCCCAATTCTTCAAACAGCAGCCCGGGCAGAATCGCCCCCTTAGCCAATTCTTCGGCCCGGCGAGCCAATTTCTGCATATCGGGGCCGATATGAGGAATCTTGCCGAGCAGTTGGCCGGTTTCTTCGCGCATCTTGCCGTAGAATTCACCCGTGATCGTCCGGCTCAGGTAGGCTGAAATGGCTCCCACATTCTTGGAGATGGACATCTGGTTATCATTTAAAATTACCAAGAAGTCCTTGCCCAGGCCGCCGGCATGGTGCAGTCCCTCTAAGGTCATCCCAGCGGTCATCGCACCATCCCCCACGACGCACACGACCTTATGTTTTTGGCCCAGCTGTTCACGGGCCCCGACCATGCCGAACGCGGCAGAGACCCCGGTGCCTGCATGCCCGGCATTAAACGTATCGTATTCACTTTCTTCCCGCTTGCAGAATCCGCTCAGCCCGCCGTACTGCCGCAATGTATGAAATTGTTCGCGGCGCCCGGTAAGAAGTTTATGCGCATAGCTTTGGTTGCTGGTATCCCAAACGATCTTGTCGGTAGGCGTATCCAAAAGGTAATGCAAGGCAACCGTCAATTCCACCACGCCCAAGTTAGAGGCCAGATGTCCGCCGACTGCGGAAACGGCGCTGATAATCTGCTCACGGATTTCCTGAGACAAGGCCGGAAACTGCTCGGGGGACAGGCGTTTCAAATCGGCCGGACTGTGAACATTCTTCAGAATCGACATGGCCTACGCTCCTTCTTTATCAGCTGCTTACTCGATTGTGCATGAAAACCGAACGTTCGAGAGGCAATGGCTCGCAGCTGCACGATGAAACACGGTCAATACAAATTCGGGGTGAAGTTTCACACAAAAGTCCAATGGTGTCAAGCATATGGACGAGCATCCGACGGCTCACCCAGGCTAATAGGGAAAATCGAGTCCGGCGAATATCGCTCCCCCTTCCCGGCTAAACCCGTAATCGATTCGTCCCACCACGTTTGGACGAATGATGCCTCGAAACCCGATGCCCGGCGTGATGCGATAGTCTTTGAAGCCCACATTCTTGAACGAATTGAACACCTGTCCGGTATCGATAAACGGCGCGATTTCAAAGTCTGCGATGACGCCGGCAAGTCGGGTTCGTAACACGTGAATCCGTTCCTCAACGCTGAATGCGATCAGCTGCTTGTCAATGTACCGGTCGACACCGAAGCCACGCAGATTGTTCTGTCCGCCCAGTGAACTCAATTCATAAAACGGGACATCCGTGCCGATCGTGGCCTGCAGGTCGCCACGGATCACTAGAATCGCCCGCTTGGATTCGCTCGCAAACATCTTCTTGATTTCGACCCCGTACCTGGAATACAGGGGCTCCGCGCCCTTATGGAAGTTGTGATTGATCTCGGCATAGGCCGTCACGGCCGTTCCATCCGTCGGCGTGACCAGGCTGTTTCGCGTATCGTAATGGAAGCTGATCCGCTCGGCGAGAATCGTCGCGCCCTCTACGCCAGACACATCCGGGAACATGTCTCCGGTAAAGGCAAGAGAGGTCGCCCCTTGCTGGATCGACTGCATATGCCGAAACCGCTGGCTGATCGCAATCTGCGTCACTTCATTGGCATAGATCCCGAACTTCCAGTTGGCTCTCGTTTCGGAGGCTGTATAATTTGTCTCATCATCCTGGATAGTCCCGGGACCAATCCCGAAAAACCGCACCGTGGCATTTTTGAAATGGGCGGCGCTGACGGCCACGCTATACCGGCCGTTGCTTAAACCGGGGTCCACATAGCTTAAGAGAAACCGTCGCTCAATCTTCTCGGACCAGGACGCAATACCCCGGAGCTCTTTCCCGCCCGGTTGATAGTGGAACAGATTCAATGTGCCGCGAGTGCCGACGATCGAATTGTAGATGACCATCGGCGCGACCAAATACTTGAGATCTCCGTCCGGCCCGGTCATGAGGGCCGGCACGATCATCCCGATATCATTGCCATCATTTTTACTGGAGCTGACAGCAGGGATAGGGAAGTATTTCGTCTCCGCATGAGCTCGGTCTGATAGGGGAGGACAGACCGCCCCAAACAGCACGAGAATGATACTGACGACGAGGCTGCGCATAGACGTACTCGTAATCCCGCGAAACGACGTTATGGCGCCTTGAGTTTGTCGGATTTTTTGCGAAGCTGCTCGACAAGATCGGCATAGGAAGAGGACTTGATGATTTTTGCGAACTGCCCACGATAGTTGTTGACCAAGCTGATGCCGTCAACCACGACATCGTACACACGCCAATCATCTCCCTTATTGATCAACCGGTAATCGAGAGGAATTTCCGTCTTTCCCGACAGCACTTTTGTCCTGACCTCCGCATACTCCTTCTCCATGCGCTCGTTCAAGTACTGCACGCCTTCGCCGGAATACGTTTCAATCTTGTCGGAATATGAATTCGTCAGTAGCGTTCGAAACAGATCGACAAATTCTTGCTTCTCTTGATCGGAGAGTGTATTCCACGGCGCGCCGAGCGCACGCCTCGACATTTCTTGATAATCAAACCGGGCTCCGACGGCCCGTTCCAGCATACGCCGGCGTTCTTCGGCCTTATTCGGCTGTTTCAGATCGCTTTCACGGACAATGCGAAGCACCTCGTCGATCGTCGTTTTCATCGTATCCGTCGGGGCACCTGCATAGCAGGGAGCGGCCGCCGACGCCAGCCACACAACAACCAGCGCCACCTTCAGAATCAGAGGAATCACCCGACGATGAGGAGGCACACACGCCGGGATGCCCCGGCCATTCGCAATCGACGTCATCATGCCCTTCCCCTCCGGCTTACGTGTTCTTTGCAGCGATTCGAACCGCCATGCTATTTGACCTTGCCATGGACGTACTGGCTAACCAATTCTTCGAGGTCCAGCCCCGACTCAGTATCGCGGATTGTACCGCCCGCTTGCAATGGATCGCCGCCTCCCCCCGGGGACAGCGCGAGGAACTTCTCTCCGATGATGCCCCTGGTTTTGATCGAGGCAAAGGTGTCGGAATAGAGCTGGATGTTGTTCTGAACCGCCAGCCGGACGATCGCCTGATCGTTTTTCAATACGATCGATTTGACTCGCCCGACTTCTACGCCGGCAATTTCCACGGTCGCACCGGGTTTCAGCCCGGATGCCGAGTTGAATGGAGCCTCGACTTCGTAGCGATCGCCTCCGATAACCTCCAATTTCCCCAGCTTGATCGAGAGATAGCCCAAACAGACGATCCCGATGAGCACGAACAGACCGACGATCAATTCAAGCTTGGTCTTTTCCATCTACGACACTCCTTGGCGGATAGCGGACGCCGTAGCCGGCGGCACGGGACCGCCGACCGAAATAAACTCTTTGATTTCTGGATCTGATGTCTGCTGAAACTCCGCCGGCTCCGCCATCGCCGCAATTTTTCCCCGCTTCAGCATGGCGACATAGTCGGAAATCCCGAATATTTCCGGTATCTCATGGCTGACCATGATGCCGGTGAAACCGAACTTCCGTTGCATCCCGGTGATGAGGTCGTGAATCGACTTGGCCATAAGCGGATCCAGGCCGGTGGTCGGCTCATCGAATAGGATGATCTCAGGCTGCATCACCAACGCCCGAGCCAGTCCGGCGCGCTTGCGCATGCCGCCGCTGAGCTCAGCAGGATACTTGTGCCCCATCCCGGCCAGGCCGACCTGCTCCAACTTCTCCTCTACCCGAGTCGTCACCGACGCCCCTTTCATTCGGAGCTTTTCACGCAGTGGGAACGCCACGTTCTCAAACACCGTCAGCGAATCGAACAGCGCCGCCCCTTGAAACAGCATCGCAAACCGCTTGCGGACTTCGTTGAGGGCATGCCCTTTGAGACGTGAAATTTCCGTTCCATCCACCCAGACTTCTCCTTCGTCCGGTTGCAACAGCCCGATCATGTGTTTCAGTAATACGCTCTTGCCTTCTCCGCTACGGCCGATGATCGTCGTCAGCTTGCCAGGCGGAATGACCAGATCGACACCTTGCAGCACCGGCTGCCCCCCCAAGGTCTTTTTCACGCCGACAAGTTTGATCATTCTCGTTTATCTGGTTGATCTGGTTTGTTTGGTTTCTTTGGTTCCCGCTCTCGCACGAGACAAACCAAAGGAACCAGAGGAACTGTCACACCGTCTTAGAGCAGTACCGACGTCAAGAAATAATCCCACACAAGAATGAGGACCGACGATAACACAACCGCCTCCGTCGTCGCAGTACCCAATCCTTCGGCGCTCATACGGGTATAGAACCCTTTGTAGCAGCAGACCCAGCTCACAATCAGGCCAAAACTGATGGATTTGAGAATGCCTCCGTACACGTCTTTCCATTCCACCGACGACTCGATAGAATTCCAGTAGGACCCCGCATTCACGCCCAACAGTTCCACACCCACCAGATGACCGCCATAGATGCCCACCACATCGAAGATCGCGACCAACAGCGGAACGCCGATCAAGCCCGCGACGAGCTTCGGGGCGATCAGATATTGGAGCGGATTGATCGCCATGGTGTCGAGCGCATCGATCTGCTCAGTGATGCGCATGATTCCGATTTCTGCCGTCATCGCCGAACCGGCCCGGGCCGTCACCATGAGCGCAGCCAGCACCGGACCAAGCTCACGGATCATGCTGAGAGCGACGGCTGATCCCAACAGCCCCTCGGATCCGAACTTCCTGAGCGTGTAATACCCTTGGAGAGCCAGCACCATGCCCGTGAAACCCGCTGTGAGCACCACGACAAACGTGGATTTATAGCCTATAAAATGCACCTGTTTGACGATCTGATCCGCCCGCAACGGTGGACGTAGAAGCCAGGCGAAGGATGAGACGACAAAGACCAGCATCCGGCCCATTTCACCCACATGGACCAGAACCCCATGGCCGATTCGTTCCAGCATCCTCATCATGATCGATCAACTTGCAATCCGACGGCGCCGCCGTCTGCCGAGATGCCGGCCGCATAGCGCTTAAAAAACGCCGTCAAGTTTATGGCCGCCGCCTGACTTTGGCGGCGAAGCCGGAGTAATCCCATGACACTCGACGGATTCCCCAACAGCGCGCCAACACTCTTGAGCCACGCAGTGGGCCTGAGAAAGAGATTGAAGTCAAGGGGCAGATCTTCATCCAGCAGGTCGGACGCCGTGCGGATAATCACAAACGGCACCTGAGCACGTTGCGCTTCAACCCCCAAAGCTGCGCTTTCCATATCGAGACCGATCGCGCCGGTGCTGTGCGAGAATCGACGTTTCTCGGATGCGCTGCCGACAATGTAATCGGTGGAAACGAATCGTCCGATGTGGCCCGCCGGATTCGCACCCTCGACCAGTGCCATGACCATATCCCGCTCAGCCCCTGGCACTTCAATCGCCTGACACACATCCACGCCCAGCCCCACCGCCCGCACCACATCCCGTCCGGCAAGGAGCGCGCCCACTTTAGTCGTAATGAGCGCACAGGCAAATCCCGTCGACACTGCAAGACTAAACGGCTGATGTCCTAATAATCGGGCCGCAACCAGGCCGGCTTTTTCAGGGCCCACGCCGGTTCGAGCCAGCCAATACTCTCTGGAACCTGCCGTAAATACGAGCACCGGCATTCCATTGATACACCGTTCGATCCCTGGTTGAAATGCAGCTTCTACAGCCTTCACTTCCCAAAAGGTAGCGGCAAAAATCGCGATCCGCTTCGGCAATGCGGTAGTTGATAGAGGGAGCACAGGGATAGGCGAGACAGAATCCGTGGCGGTCAACGCTCAGTCCGATAAGACCCGTCCACTTGAACATAGTGGCGCAACTCGTCCGCACGCATCTTCCCGCGAGAGCGGAGGTTGCGGTACATGGCAAGGGCCCACAGCGGGAAATACTGGCAATACCAGTGGTACCGGAGATAGAACACGCGGGGGAATCCCGTCCCGGTATGGCGGACTTCCTCCCATGACCCATCCTTCAATTGATGGCGAAGGAGAAATTGCACTCCACGCGCGACACTGAACGAGTCCACCGCTCCGGCTGACATCAAGCCCATTAATGCCCAGGCAGTTTGTGACGGGGTGCTGTCTCCCTTACCGCTGTGCTCAGCCTCCGCATATGACAGACAGGACTCACCCCAGCCTCCGTCGGGGTTCTGCTTGGACTCCAGCCAGGAAACGGCACGGCGGATGTACGGAGCCGAGAGGTCTTCGCCGATCGCCCGAAGCCCGGCCAAGACAGACCACGTACCATAGATATAATTGACGCCCCACCGGCCATACCAACTCCCATCCGCCTCCTGCTCTTTCTTCAGAAAGGCCAGAGCTGGAGCGACGGCAGGATGTGTACGGTCGTAACCCAACGCGGCCAGCATTTCCAGACACCGCCCCGCCAGGTCGGACGTGCTGGGATCCAGCAACGCGTGGTGGTCAGCAAAAGGGATGTAGTTGAAGACGACCCGGTTATTGTCCTTGTCGTACGCGCCCCAGCCGCCATCGGACCCCTGCATGGCGACCACCCACTGCATGCCGCGACGAAGAGAATCTTCCAGTTCAGCAGACTGAGGCATTTTCAATTTTGACAATGCCATGAGCACGACGGCGGAGTCGTCCACGTCCGGATACAGCTCGTTCTCAAACTGGAAATACCAGCCGCCCGGCTTGGCTGTCGGCGAAGACACGATCCAATCACCGACCGTCTTGGTTTGCCGGGACATCAGATAGGCCCCAGCCTTTTGCAGCGCAAGATGATCCTGAGGCATCCCCGCTTCGATCAGCGCATTCAGAAGAAGCGCAGTATCCCAAATCGGAGAGAAACAAGGCTGCAGATGGACGGTGGGAACACGCCGGCCATCGAGCTGTACGGAGTCATACACTTCCAGGTCTTCGATTTCTCGCAATGCCTTCACGACCAAGGGATCGTCCGCACTGTACCCGAGACACTGCAGAGCCATGATCGAGTTTGCCATCGCCGGATAGATGGCCCCGAGCCCGCCCGATCCCTTGAGATGCTCCAGCATCCAGATTGATGCCTTATGCAGCGCCTTCTCGCGCAATACCCGCATCGGCATCCGGTCGTAGATCTTCAAGAGGGCATCGAGCGCGACGAACAGGTTGTGGGGCGTGAACCAATTTTGATCCTTGTTGAACGGCGGATATTTCCAATAGCGAATATCTTTACGCGGCTCGAGATACAGTTCATCAACCCCCTGTTCGCGAGAAATCCGGCATACAGGCCGGTGCGCGAAGATAATGAGCAAAGGGATCAAGACAGCGCGCGACCAGTAGGAAATGGCGTAGATACTGAAATAGAACCGTTTGGGCAGGAGCATGATCTCGACCGGCATGTGGGGAACACCTTCCCAATCATACTGATCGAACAGCGCCAGCGCGATTTTCGTGAATACGTTGGCTTGGACGACACCGCCCATCGCCAGAATGCGCTCTTTCGCCCGGACCATGAACGGCTCGTCCGCCGACACGCCGCTCAGTTTAAGCGCAAAATATGCTTTGACCGACGCGCTGATCTCGGACGGCCCTCCGTAATAAATCGGCCAACCGCCGTCAGGCAACTGCATCGATCTCAAGTAGTGAACGGCCTTCTGTTCACGATCAACATCAACGCGGTCGAGGAACCGGCGAAGCATCAAGTATTCGGAGGTCAGCGTCGTATCTGCTTCGAGCTCCGCGACCCAGTACCCCTCGGCATGTTGCTGGCTGAGGAACCAGGACTGGCTTCGTCTGATCGCATCATCGATGGCATCCGGCTGGGTGGCCGTGTGGCCGGCAGGGCGTCGGACCGTAGGGTCCAGTGACGGCAGTCCTACAGGCTTGTCCGAAACAAGCCGAAGCAGTGACGCGGGAGCGTATTCTGCAGCAGATCTGAATTTTTCAGAGCCGTTCGAGAGAAGGCTCTCAGAAAGACGGCTGAACAACGTTCTGATAAGGTTCATGAATTTTCCAGGATCGAGAAATCAGACCGAACAACACACCACAAACGAGAGACACCGATACTACCAACGACAACACGTCCATCGGCGCAGAAATGCGCCCAGCCCATCGGAGGGCTTATAGCAGAGGTTCGAAATGGAGTCAAGCGATTGGGCCGTGAAGTCCTCTAAACTACTCGGCTTTTCGTACACTGCTAGGCTGGCTGAAGGTCACCCAACCGCACTGACACGAGCTTGGATACCCCAGGCTCCTCCATGGTCACTCCGAAGAGGGAATCGGCGATACCCATCGTCCGCTTGTTGTGGGTGATAACCAGAAACTGGGCACTCTGCGCTAACTCCCGCAGGACGGCAGTAAACCGACCGATGTTTTCTTCATCCAGCGGCGCGTCGATTTCATCCAACAGGCAAAACGGCGTTGGCCGGATCAGAAAGCTCGCAAACAACAGGGCCATGGCCGTGAGAGTTTTTTCCCCGCCGGACAACATAGTAATGCTTTTCAGACGCTTTCCGGGCGGTTGCGCCACAATTTCGATGCCGGGCTCTTGATTCCCCGATCCGTCACCGTTTTCCGAAGGCGGATCATCGACCAACTGTAGCTCCGCCCTCCCCCCGGGAAAGAACTTGCCGAAGACTTCACTGAACTTCTGCTGCAATTCATTGAACGTGGACACAAACATGTCTTTCGTTGTCCGCTGAATCCGTTGAATGATTTCTTTCAAAGCGCTGATGGAGTTCGATAAGTCCTGCTCCTGCGCGGAGAGAAACGTGTGGCGCTCATCGAGCTCCTGATGTTCGCTGATCGCCGCCAGGTTGATCGGCCCCATCCGATCCAAACGACCTCGAAGTTGCTGCAGCTGTTCTTTCAGCTCAGCATCAGGGCGTGGAGCGGGCGCCTCGGCCTCCAACAATTCCGCAGTCTCACCAAGCATCATCAGCGGATCCAACTGATACGTACCTGACAAGGTCCCTTCGACAGCCCCCAATTGGGTCCGAAGTTCCGCGCGACGGACTTCCGCCCCCATCCGCGCATCACGGATTGCCGACATCTCCAACCGCACGTCGCCGAGACTGCTTTCCAGTGCCTGACAGGCCGCCATCTGCTGCGTCTGGCGCTCTTGTGCCGCAACCAACTCTCCCTTGACACGATCGACGACTGTACCGCACTCCCGGCACAGTGCTTCCTGGCGAGCTTGCTCGGTCCGGCTTTGCTCGATTGAACAACGCAGGCTTTCCAGGTGCGCCCCCAGTATATGGCGGCGATGTTCCGACTCCTGAATCTGCTGCACAACCCGTTCACGGTTCGCTTGCTCATGCTCACGTTTCCCGCGCAGCGCTTCGGCCGCCAGCCTCGCATCAGTGACGCGCTCTTGAACGGCCCGAACATCACGATCGATTTGGTCAAGCCGTTCCCGAACCCCTCCCAGCGCCGTTTCCCGCTCAGTCTTCTCAGCGATCCATTGGACTAACTGCGCCTGAATCGACTGAGACTCCTGCTCAAGCCGCTGCCGTTCGCCGATGCAGGTTTCAATTTCAGCTGCCACCCCAGTCAATCGAAGATCAAGGTCGACAAGCACTTGCCGGAGATTCTCTTCGTCCTTGCGCAGCGAAAGATTTTGCATCTCAGCGGCGCGAAGCGAATCGGCAAGCCGCCGTTCTTCCTGTGCCAACAACTGCGCATGCTCACCCAAAACCGCGCGGCGCACCTTCTCCTGCTCAAGCGCCGCAACAAGAACATGCCGCTTACTTTCAAGATCCATCACCTCACGACGGCGCTCAAGCAGGCCTTGCCTGCCCTGCATCTGGCCGCCTGTCACCACTCCTGACGCATCCACTACTTCCCCGGCCAAGGTCACGAGCGTCGGGCCGTCCGGAGCATTCCACAACCGCTGCTCCCATAACTGAATAGCTCGAGCGAGTGATTCGACAATAACCACACGATCAAACAAACAGTCCCGCGCTTCCACACGAGCAGCCTCGGTTTGAATCAAATCCACGGCGCGGCCAAGCACACCCGGCTGACCGGCAATGTCCGACCACCATGCATTCTCCCGCGCGCTTCCCCATCGCGGCTGCTCGGGAATAAAACTACCGCGGCCGAGGGCCTTCTCCTCTAGAAAACCGATCGCGCGGCATGCCACGGACGGCTCATCGACAAACCACCCATGGACGCGCTCTCCCAATACGGCCTCAACCGCGCGGTCCATCCCGGGCGGAACCATCAGCCACTCGGCAACAGCATCTCGCACACCCGCGCAAGACTTCAGAGCCGTACTTTCATCGGTACCCTTTCGGCCATAGCCCATCTCTTCACGAACCACGCCCTGAAGCGCCTCCAACCGGGAATCCACTGCAGCCAGCTCTTCCGAGCGTCGAAGAATCTGGGGGTCCAATGTCTGAACCTCACTCACAATACTTGCATTGTCTTCCTGGACAGTGCGCTGTTGGGTCCGAAGATCCGCAATCAACCGGTCGGCTTCTCCATATTCCTGTCGCAACAGCTCATGCCGGCTGACCGCATCTGTCCGTTGAGCCTCAAGCCCTTCTCGTTCAGATATCATCCCGTTTTCACGACCTGCCAGCTCGCGCATACGTGCCGCCAACTGCGCAACACCTTGTTCCGTATTCGCCACGAGCACAGCAAGCTGCAGGACATCATTGCGCCCCCGCTCTTCTTCCGCCACAGCCGCCGCCCGCTGAAGTACCTGCCCTTCCATGTCGCGATCGAGTTCGCCGAGCGCACGCTCTTTGGCCTCCATCTCTTCCTGGACAGCACTCAAGGAAAAGTCGATGGATTGAAGTGCCACAGCCAATTCGTCATGCGAACGTGCTAATTCCTCAAACTCGGCAGACTCCTGCACCTGCTGTTCACCGAACAATTGACTCCGATTCCGTTCGACCTCCGCCGCCGTCAGCGCCTGCGCCTGCTGCTGCTCAATCAGTGCCTGCTCTTCCCGAATCTTGCCAGTCAACTCGCCCATCGCAATCGCATCGAGCCGCGCCTGTTCAAGATTTGCTGTCAGCCGCGCCTGTTCAGCCGCCATGCCGGCCTCTCGTTGATCCAGACCCGCCACTTCAGTCTCAACGTCCTGCAGTCCGCTGCGGAGCGCCCTAAATTCTCTGGTCAGCAATTCTATCTCGATCACACGCGCTTCCTGTTGTAAGGTCTGGTAGGTCCGCGCCTGCCGCGCTTGCCGCTCCAGAGAATTCAGCTGTTTCTTCACTTCCGCAATGATGTCACGGACACGGAGCAGGTTTTGCTGAGTGGCTTCGAGCTTTCGCAATGCCTCGGCCTTTTGCTTCTTGTAGCGGATGATGCCGGCGGTTTCCTCGATGAGTTCGCGCCGATCTTGCGGCGACGCATTGAGAATCTGATCGATCTGGCCCTGCGCAATAACGGTGTGCCCTTTGCTGCCGGCGCGGGTATCGAGAAGCAAGCTACGGATATCTTTGAGTCTGCACACGGTTTTATTGATGAGATATTCGCTCTCTCCATTCCGATAGAGCCGCCGTGTGATCATCAATTCCTGGAATTCCGTCAGTTGGGCAGGCAAACCTGAGCCTCCTTCAAGCCTCATGGTCGCTTTATCGAGCCCTCCGATGGTCAACGAGACTTCTGCCATCCCTAACGGCTTTCGGAGCTCCGTCCCGTTGAAAATAACATCTTCCATCTTTTCGCTTCTAAGGGTCTTGGTGCTTTGTTCGCCTAGCACCCAGAGAATCGCATCCACCACGTTACTCTTGCCACTTCCATTGGGCCCCACGATCGCGGTCACCCCTTCAGGGAATTGGATCTTCCCTTCAGCAAATGACTTAAATCCCAACATATCCAATGATTTCAAATACATAGATTCACCATTTGCGAATACTGACGACGTTGGTTAATGAAGGAGAAAAGGTTCGGACCTTGTAGCATATGGGTCCAGAGAAATCAAAAGAAAACACATCAGGTAGGGATCTGAACGCACGATCCCCACAAGATGTGGGGATCGTGGAGGATTTGGTCTAAGACGACTAAAAATCTAACTAACGATGCCGGCTGCTGACTTACCGGCCGATTCGATCTGCACAAGTTCTTTGGGCAAGAGAAACTCGACATCTTCCTCAATTACCGTCAGCTCCTCAACCTCTGAAGGGCCTGAGGATCGCAAGAACGCCACCACTTCTGTCACTAGTACCTCTGGAGCGGAGGCACCAGCAGCGATCCCGACCGCTTTGGCTCCTTGCAACCAGGCCGGATTGATGTCACTGGCAGAGTCGATGAGATAGGAGGGAATCCCACACTGCTCTCCCAACTCGCGCAGACGGTTGGAATTGGAGCTATTCGGCGACCCGATGACGAGGATGACATCCACCAAACGGGACAATTCCTTGACGGCATTTTGCCGGTTCTGCGTCGCGTAACAAATGTCCTCCTGATGCGGGCCTTTGATGTTCGGGAACCGGCGATGCAATGCCCCGACAATGTCCCGGCATTCGTCTACGCTGAGCGTTGTCTGCGTAACATACGAAAGATTGACCGTGCTTTCCACTTGGAGTTTTTCGACATCTTCGACCGAGGACACCAGATGGAACTTGTCGGGGATCTGCCCTAATGTCCCGATCACTTCCGGATGTCCGGCGTGACCGATGAGAATCAAATCGTACCCCTGGGTATAGTCGCGATTGACTTCGTTGTGAACCTTGATCACCAGCGGACAGGTTGCATCGATCACATGCAGGCTGCGGCGATTCGCTTCTTCCCAGACGGACTTGGCCACGCCGTGCGCACTGAAAATCACGACCGATCCTTCCGGCACCTCATTCAATTCTTCCACGAACACCGCGCCCTTTTGCCGGAGCGAATTCACCACATGGCGGCTATGGACGATTTCATGGCGGACGTAAATGGGAGCGCCGTACTTTTTGAGAGAGAGGTCCACGATATCGATCGCCCGATCAACCCCGGCACAAAACCCACGAGGATTGGCAAGATAGATTTTCATCATCAGAGCAACTCCTTCGAACTGAATGGCGCGCCTTCGTCACAGTCAGGCGCGAGTCTCGCGTCACTCACCTTACGTCAGACTGGCCAGCTCCGTCAACCGAATTGGCCTGTGAAAACCCACTCATAATACTTGGGGCGCCAGATCATGATACATAGCCTTTTATGATCAATGCCGCGCCGATCCAGCATCAACCATATCCCAGCCTCCCGCAAGTTACTGCCTTCGCTTGACACTCTCTCACCTCCTCCGTAGGCTGTGATTACCTTATGGGTGCCGTACTCCCAAAAAAGATCCTCGTCGTCGAAGACGAGCCGGATATTCTCCAGCTCGTCAAGCTGTATCTGGAAAAAGAGGGGTTTCGGACCGCCACGGCTGTGAACGGGGCCCAGGCGCTGAAGAAGGTCAAAGAGGACAAACCGGATCTCATCGTACTCGATCTCATGCTGCCTGAGATCGACGGACTCGAAGTCTGCAAACGCCTGCGTTCGGTTCCCGACACCGCCATGCTGCCCATTATCATGCTGACGGCTAAAGCCGAGGAATCTGACACGGTCATCGGCCTCGAACTGGGAGCGGATGACTACGTAGCCAAACCCTTCAGCCCCAAAGCGCTCGTCGCCCGCATCAAAGCCCTGCTGCGCCGTCTGGAGCGTACGCCCGCAGAAGGGGCCGGCCTCTATCACTATGGTCCGCTCACGATGGACACGACCCGGCACGAGGTTCGCTTGGGAGATGACGAGGTACCGCTGACCGCCAAAGAATTCGGTTTGCTGGAGCATCTGCTTCGACATCCAGGACGCGTCCTCACTCGCGATATCCTCCTCAATGCTGTGTGGGGCTACGACTACTATGGGACTACCAGAACCGTCGACGTTCACATTCGACGGCTGAAGCAAAAGCTACCGCCCCTCGATGCAGCCATCGTCTCAGTGAAATCGCTGGGGTATAAATTGAAAGAGGCTGCTGGTGAGACGTGACGTGTAAGCAGTCAACGCCGTCATGACTCTGTCGATCCGATGGAAAGTGGCGATCGGGATGCTGCTGGCGGTGACCGGTGGTGTGGTTGTCGCCGGCACCGTGGCCGTTCACTCGCTCGAACGCCAGTACTTAGCGCAGCAGGACGATGTGCTGGACGCGAAAGCCCGACTCGTTGAATACGGACTCCAACCCCTATTTCGCCCGTCCTCTCCGATTCCGGCATCATCCCGGCTCCAAGAGGCCGCCCGCGATCTGGGAAACCGGGCCACCACCCGTGTCACATTGATTGCCTCGGACGGAACGGTGCTGGCCGACAGTGCTGTGCGGGATGTCGACTTATCCACTGTTGACAATCATCGAGGAAAGCCCGAAGTCGTACAGGCCCTCGCCACAGGGCACGGGCAGGATATTCGGGCCAGCGTCACCACCGGAGAGCGCACGGTCTATCGAACCACGCTCCTGACGCAGCCTCCGGGCGCTCAACCCATCGTCGTGCGCATCGCCCTCCCCATGGCCCAGCTCGACCGCGAGATTGTCCAGTTTCAACGAACCCTCATCGGAGCGCTCGCCGGCACGTTGCTCGTCATCGCGTTGCTCAGCCTCTGGCTCGCCCGCAGCATTATCACGCCCCTTTCGGAGATTGCACAGACAGCCCGGCAGCTGGCCTCCGACCGACGGACCGCTCCTATCAAAACCACCGTCCGCGACGAAGCGGGCCTCCTGGCCAACGCGCTCAATGACCTGGCCGACCGGCTGCACACCAGAATCGATGAACTCTCGGAAGACCGGGCGCAGTTGCTGGCCATGCTGACCTCGATGGTTGAAGGGGTCATGGTGCTTGACTATCGCAGCCATGTGTTACAGATCAACCCCGCGCTGGAGCGCATGTTCGGGGTCTCGCGCGCAGAGGCCCGTGGCCGTCCCTGCACGGAGCTGTTCCGCCACCAAGAATTGAACGACCTAGTCATATCCTCTCTGCGGTCACGGACGAATCATGAGGGCGAAATCGTGCTGCCGCTCTCCAATCGCTGTTTGCACATAGAAGTCTCCGTCGCGGGAGGCGAACGGGAGAATGAGGCCTGTGTCGTGCTGGTATTCCATGACATGACCGAACTACGACGCCTTGAAAATATTCGGAAAGACTTCGTCGCAAACGTCTCCCATGAACTGCGCACACCGCTCACGTCCATCAAAGGCTACGTCGAAGCCCTGCTGGATGGGGCGAAAGACGACCCTGTGGCATCGGCGAAATTTCTGGATATCATCCTTAAACAGAGCGACCGGCTGAACCTGATCATCGAAGACTTGCTCGAACTATCGAAAATCGAATCGGGCCGTGTCCTATTGAAAGAGGAACCGGTTGACTTGCGCCCGATTATCGACCGTGCGTTAGCCACGATCAAACCCATCGCCGATAAGAACGGGCATCGTTTGGTCCTGTCGATTGACGACAATCTCCCTCCTGTCCCGGGCGATGAAGGCCGCCTTCTGCAGGTGCTGACCAATTTGCTCGATAATGCCGTGAAATATACGCCCGCCGGCGGCACTATCACCGTCAATTCCAGGTTGATCAACGGGACAGGATCAACAGGATCCTCTGAAGAGGGAATCGAACTCACGGTATCCGACACAGGAATCGGTATCCCCGAACAGGACCGCCCACGGGTGTTTGAACGATTTTATCGTGTCGACAAGGCCCGGTCGCGCGAACTGGGTGGGACAGGGCTCGGGCTAGCGATTGTGAAGCATATCGTAGAGGGGCATGGGGGACAGGTGTGGGTTGAAGCGAACCAGCCTCACGGGAGCAAATTCGTGGTGCGTCTTCCCATTCGAAGCAGAGATAAAATGGTGATTCAAGCAAGCAAGGTCTAACTTACACGCGCCGCGCCGGAGGCGCGGGCTTTACGCTTCACGAACGACGGGACACGAAATACGCTCGCCGGGCTGCTACCATCGGACAAGGCCGGTCGCCCACGTCAAGCCTCCGCCGAAGCTGCCCAGCAGTACAAGATCGCCGGATGCAATAGCGCCACCACGCACCGCCGCGTCGAGGGCAATGGGCAACGACGCTGATGACGTGTTGCCATACCGTTCGATGACCGACGAAAGTCTGTCCTGAGGGATAGCCAGGCGATCGGCGATCTGGGTCAGAATTCGGCCGTTGGCCTGATGAAGAACTACCTGCTTGACCTCACGAAGATCGACTCCGAACTCCTTCAAGATATCCTGCACGGCCTGCTCAATCCGCCGAATCGCAACCCGATAAAGTGAGGCGCCCTGCATACGCAGGGTATGTTCATGCTTCTCTACCGTGGCCTGAGAGGACGGCGTACGCGACCCGCCGGCCTGAACACGAATGAGCTCATGCCGCGATCCATCGGCGCGCAACCTGATGCCTAAGATCCCTCGCATCTCCAGGCTTCGATCTTCCTCCCCACGCAATACGAGGGCGCCTGCCCCATCGCCGAACAACATGGCGGTCGCCCCATCTTTGGGATCGAGAAAACGAGACTTGACCTCTGATGCCGCTACCAGGCAGGTCCGGATTTGCCCGCTCTCTATCATGGCCTGCGCCATAGAGAGCCCATAGAGAAAGCCGGAGCAGGAAGCGGATACATCAAACGCCCCCACTCTTTTACATCCTAATCCGTGCTGGACATAACAAGCGGTGGAAGGAAACACCGCATCCGGAGACGTAGTAGATACAATGACAGCCTCGATAGCGGACGCCTCACAGCCGGCCGCCAGGAGCGCCTGACGCCCCGCCTCAATCGCCATGTCGGAAGACGCTTCGTGATCTGCCGCCCAATGCCGTTCTCGAATGCCGGTCAGCCTGTAGATCTGGTCGGGAGCAAGTCCTAACGGCCGGGCAATCTCCTCATTTGTCACGACCCGGTGAGGTACATAGCTGCCCGTTCCAATCGCCCTGGTTCGAATCATGCTTCCTACCTAAATGGGTCAAGACAACAGAGTGACACCGATACGACGTGCGCGGGATTATAGGGAGAGGGCGGATGTGGGTCAACCGACCTCTCCTTTTCATTGCTTTTTACCCATCATTCTTGCTATGAATCGATATTATGTCATCATTGCATATATCCTCTAACACCAAAGCCAGCTGGACATCGCGAGCCTCCTTCCTGCCACTGCTGGGATGCCTTCTTGTAGGACAAAGCTTCCTCGCTGCCTGTGCAGGCACCCCCGAAGACTTAAGAAGCGGTGTGAAAAAAGTGGTCAGCGGCGTAGACGAGCAGATTTTCCTCGAAGACAATATTGAGAAGCAGCTCTTCCACCCCAATGTGATCATGAAACGTGGAGAGGCATTTTTTGAGAAAGAGGAATACAACGAAGCCTTGACTGAATACAACCGGTTCCTGGATCTCTTCCGGAACCATGTGCTCGCTCCCTATGCCGCATTTAAGGTCGGAGAGGTTCAGCTTAAACTGGCGAAAAGCATTGATCGGGACCCTGAGCCCATTCAGAAGGCCATCACCGCATTTGAACGTGTTCGGAAAGACTATCCTGGAAGCCGCTACGATGCCCAAGCACTGCAGAAACTTGAAGACTGCCATAACTGGCTGGCGCAAATGCATCTATTCGTGGGCCAGTTCTACTACCGACGCGGCTCGTACCTGGCTGCCGCGCACCGATTCGAACATATCATCAAGACCTATCCCGATCGGCTCGTTGCTCCCGATGCTTTATATTTTCTAGCCATGAGCTATCATGAATTGGGCGCCGACGATTGGTCGCGGGAGAGCCTGGTCCTACTCGCGAACAAATACCCGAATAGCACGGCAGTCAATGACGGAAACAGCCTGCTCGCAAAATTAGGCGGAGCAAAACCAGGTCCCCAGCTTGCGCATAAATCAGACCCATCCCCCATCGCCGATATTGGAGCGGCTGCTGCCGGATCTCCAGTGTCAAACCTGTTCTCAATTCCTTCTCCCAGTGGGCTGGGTCAGGCCTTTACCGCCTGCCGCCTCGGCGCCTGGTGCTAGTCGCATTCCTCGAGAAACGTACCTCGTGAAGCGTGAAGCGCAAGACGGAAAGAAAGCTTATCTCATCTTTGTCTGCGAGATACGCTTCACGAACGACGAGATACGAAGAACGCTGGACAGGGAAGAAAAACGAAGAACTGCCTACTGACCTAAGTACCAGCCGATACCGTACCGCTCCAGAAAGCTCGTGACCATCGTGAGAGAATTGGCATAGATCATTACGCCGACGACGACCAGGAACACTCCGCTCACAGTCGAAACACCCCAGAGGTAGGCGCGGGCCTGTTTGAAGTAGGCCAGGAATCGATCCACACCCAACGCCGTCAGAAAAAGCGGCAGACCCAGCCCTAGCGAATAGGACGTCAAGAGCACCACCCCGCTCACGAGGGAATCTGTCGTGCTGGCATACAAGAGGATCGATCCCAATACCGGCCCCACGCAGGGGGTCCAGCCTGCAGCAAACGCCACGCCGATCAGGAACGATCCCAAATACCCGGCCGGCCGGCTGCGGAATTGAAAGCGATGCTCCATTTTTAAGAAATTTAAATTCAGGATGCCGAGCAAATAGAGCCCGAATACCACGATCAAGACCCCGCCGAAGCGGCGAATGTGATCCTGATACGTAATCAGAACCTGCCCCAAGAGACTGGCCGATGCGCCAAACGCAATGAACACCGAGGAGAACCCGGCGATGAACAACAACGAGTTCAGCACGATCGCCTTCTTGAATTTCACCCGTTCCGATGCATCCGTCAGCTGTTCGACCGAGAGTCCCGTGATGTACGAAATGTAGGACGGCACCAGCGGCAGCACACACGGGGAAACGAACGACAGCAAGCCGGCTGAAAACGCGGCAATCAGTGAAATTTGGGGGATCGATTGCGTCATGCTTACGACTTCATGAGTATCTGGATCAATTCGCGGGCTTCAGGCGAGTCCCAGTCGCGGGCACCAAAAATCTTTTTTCGAATGACACCCTGGCGATCGACCATGAAGGTGAGAGGAAGCGATCGTGCGCCATAGATGACACCGACTCGATATTCCTCGTCATGGAGAATGGGAAACGTAAACCCCATCTCCCGCTGAAACGGACGAGTCACCGCGGCGCCTTGGGCGTCCGTGGAGACCGCCAAAATCTCGAACTCTCTGCGGGAAAGAGTCCGATACAGTTGCTCCATCGCCGGCATCTCAACCCGGCAGGGTCCACACCAGGTAGCCCAAAAATTCAGCAGGACGACTTTGCCTCGAAATTGAGACAGGCTCATCATATTGCCGGCAAGATCGCGCAACTGAAAGTTCGGCGCCTCGTCGCCGACCTTCACCATCGCAAGATTCCGTTCAACAGCTTGCGCCTGCGTGAATCTCGACTCTGCGTCAGCCGAGGTCGATAGACATACGCCGAGCGCGGGCTGAGCAGCTAGCAGTCCGAGACACATCCATATGGACGAAAAACATTTCATAAACGGGTCCCCGTACGATGGCGGACACAATTCGATGCAAATCTTGTTATCTTACAAACGCCCTAAAAGAAGTGTCAAGGCAGCGCGTGTGCGCCCTCGCTGGCCCTCACCCCTTTAGTAGTGATGGACAAATCCATGCGTCTCCTCTAAAATCCATCGAACTCCAACGTCAGTCTGTCGCTCGGACCTCATTAATTCTACACGAACCACCGGCGGCGTTCGACAACCGCAACCTAGAGGGATCGCATGAGAAACAACTACTTGTTCACTTCGGAATCAGTCACGGAAGGGCACCCTGACAAGATCGCCGACCAGATTTCAGACGGGATCCTGGATGCCATCATCGCGAAAGACAAATATTCGCGCGTTGCCTGTGAAACCATCTTGACCACCGGCATCGCCTTCGTCGCCGGTGAAATTTCCACCAAAGCCTATGTGGAGATTCCCGACATCATCCGCGACGTCATCAAGGACGTGGGATACACCGATGCCTCGTGGGGCTTCGACTATCACACCTGCTCCGTCTTAACCGCCATCCACCAGCAATCCGGCGACATCGCCATGGGCGTCGATTCCGGAGGAGCCGGCGACCAAGGGTTGATGTTCGGCTACGCCACGAACGAAACCGATGAGTTGATGCCGATGCCGATCGTCTTGGCCCACCGATTGACCAAGCGTCTGGCGGAAGTACGTAAAAAGGGCATCCTCCCCTGGGTACGCCCGGACGGCAAATCCCAAGTGACCGTCGAATACAGGAACGGCAGGCCGGTGCGTATCGATACGATCGTGGTTTCGACTCAGCACAGCCCTGACGTCACGAATAAGCAAATCGAGCGCGACATTATGGAGAAAGTCATCAAGCCCATGATGCCGAAGCGCCTCTACGACCCCACGAGCGTCAAGCACCACATCAATCCGACCGGCCGCTTTGTCGTCGGCGGACCCATGGGCGATACCGGCCTGACCGGCAGAAAAATCATCGTGGACACCTATGGTGGACACGGCAGCCACGGCGGCGGCGCGTTCTCCGGCAAGGATCCCACGAAGGTCGATCGTTCCGCCTCCTACATGGCCCGCTATATTGCGAAGAACCTCGTTGCCGCGGGCTTGGCCGACAAATGTGAAGTGCAGCTGGCCTACGCAATCGGTGTCGCCGACCCCGTGTCCGTACTCGTCGACACCAAGAACACGGAGAAGGTTTCCGTCGAGAGTCTCGACAAGCTCGTGCGCAAACATTTCCCGATGACACCGCGCGGCATCATCGATCACCTGAAGCTCCGCCGTCCGATCTTCCGCAAGACCGCGTCCTACGGGCACTTCGGGCGCAACGAACCGGAGTTCACGTGGGAAAAGACCGACAAAGCCAAGGCCTTGCGCAAAGACGCGGGCCTGTAACGACAGCAGGCTGATGCCAAGGTGAAGGTGCAGTAACTGAGGCTCAGGCTGAGGGAGTGGAGCAGGGTGTATGACTCTGCTCTAACCTTAACCTGGGCCTTCTTTTCGACGAGGAGGTGTTCGTGGATTACGACGTGAAAGACATCAAGCTGGCGGATGCCGGCAAGTTGAAAATCGAATGGGCCGAGGCCACCATGCCGGTACTGCGGCTGATCCGTAAGCGATTCGCGCGGCAACAGCCGCTGAAGGGGGTGCGGGTCACCGCCTGTCTCCACGTCACGACGGAAACAGCGAATTTGGCGATCACGTTGAAAGCGGGTGGGGCCGATGTGCGCCTCTGCGCGTCGAACCCCCTCAGCACGCAAGATGAGGTGGCCGCCGCCCTGGTGCAACATGAAGGCATCCCGACCTTCGCCATCAAGGGCGAGGACAACGAGACCTACTATCGTCACATTGAATCCGCCATCGCCCATCGCCCGCATGTCACGATGGATGACGGCGCAGATGTCGTCTCCCACCTCCACTCCAAACGGAAAGAATTGCTGAAGAACGTGATCGGCGGTACGGAAGAAACCACCACGGGCGTGATTCGCCTGCGCAGCATGGCCGAAAAGAAAGTGCTCAAGTTTCCCGTCATCTCCGTCAATGATGCCGACACCAAGCACATGTTCGACAACCGCTATGGCACGGGCCAATCCACCATGGACGGCATTATACGCGCCACCAACCGGTTGGTCTGCGGCTCGGTCGTCGTGGTCGTAGGCTACGGCTGGTGCGGACGTGGCATCGCCATGAGGGCCAAAGGCATGGGCGCCGACGTGATCGTCACAGAAATCGATCCGTTGAAGGGCCTGGAAGCCGTCATGGACGGCTTCCGCGTCATGCCAATGGAACAGGCGGCTCCGATCGGCGATTTCTTTGTCACGGTAACCGGCAACATCCACGTCATCCGCAACGAACATTTCGCGGCCATGAAAGACGGCGCCATCGTCTGCAACAGCGGCCACTTCAACGTGGAGCTGGACATCCCGGCTCTGGAAAAGATGAGCAAGTCACGGAAGATTGTTCGCCCCGGCGTCGAGCAATTCACGATCAAGAACGGCAATCGCGTGAGTCTTCTCGGCGAAGGCCGCCTCGTCAATCTGGCCACGGCGGAAGGCCATCCCTCCAGCGTCATGGACATGAGCTTCGCCAACCAGGCGCTCGGCGCAGAATACCTCGTAAAGAACTACAAGAAGCTGGAAAAGAAGGTCTATCCGGTACCGGCAGACATCGACAAAGAAATCGCGCGGCTCAAGCTCGCGGGTATGGGCATCAATATCGATACGCTGACGGCGGAGCAGAAGAAGTATCTCGCATCCTGGGAAATGGGCACCTAATCGCGGGTCCTGTCGCTGACCAGCCCGTCCGTCCTCGCACCCCGCCCGGTGTAGGGGCCCCGCTGCGGGCGGTCTGGCACCACCTCGCTGCCACCCACTCGTTCAAAAATTCGTTGTGAGAGGTGTGTGAGGAAGAGTTATGAGAAAGGTGGTATGGAATGAAAGCCGTACTTTTTCGCGAGCATGGCGGGCCAGAAAAATTAACCTATGAAGACTTGCCGACGCCGACGATCGGTACGGGAGAGGTCCTTGTTCGAGTCAAGGCCTGTGCGTTGAACCATCTCGACATTTGGATCAGGCAGGGGAATCCTGCCTATCCGATTCCGTTGCCTCATGTGTCCGGATCGGATGTCGCAGGGGTTGTCGAGCAGATTGGGGCACAGATTGAGGGAGTAACTGTTGGCGCGCGGGTGGTTGTCTCGCCGGGGCTCAGTTGCTGGAAGTGTGAGAACTGTCTGGCCGGTCGGGATAATTTCTGCAGCACATTCGGAATCCTTGGGGCGAAGACTCATGGTGGCTATGCCGAGTACGTGAAGGTGCCGTTTCGCAATGTCCTGCCGATACCGGAGAACCTGACATTTGAGCAGGCTGCGGCTTTTCCGCTTGTTTCCGTGACAGCCTCGCACATGCTGTTTGCGCTGGCTGGACTGCAACATGGAGAGACGGTGCTGATTATGGGCGCGGGAAGCGGAGTGGGGAGCATGGCGATCCAACTGGCCAAGCTGGCCGGGGCGCGGGTCATCACGACGGTCGGTTCCGACGAGAAAATTCCCAAGGCCGTGGTCCTTGGCGCCGACGCGGTCATCAATCACAGCAA
>MSXM01000013.1:23289-30390 GCA_002083565.1 Nitrospira sp. ST-bin4
GTCATCGAGCACATCGGCCCGGAAGTCTGGGAGACGTGCCTGGCCTCTCTGGCCAAGGGCGGACGATTGATTACCTGCGGTGCCACGACCGGAGCAGAGGTCAAGCTGGACCTCCGCCATGTCTATTCCCGCCAGTTCACGATCAAGGGCTCCTATATGGGAACCCGGGCGGAACTGGTGAAGGCGGCGGAACTTGTGGGGCAGAAGCGATTGATTTCCGTTATTGACCGCACCTATCCGCTGCGGGAAGCGCGTGCCGCGCAGGAACTGATGTTGAGCAGAAAGTTTTTCGGCAAGATCGTGCTGACCGTGTGAGAGAGGCGTGCAGGCCACCATCCTTCTTGCTCGCCGAGCCCCCACGATGAAGCGGTGGTCGCTCGATGCGCGCAGTGAAGGACGGTGCGCCTACGCGCCCATATAGTTATGAAAGGTGGGGGAGAAGGGTATAGGCTCCGGCTTTGACTCGGCTGCGGCCTTGTTAGAAGGCCATTGTGAACAGCCTCGAAGAGTCGGATCTGACTTTGTGATACCCTGCATCAGGGCCAGGTGAACGAGGTCGGGGGCCATCCAATCAACACTCAGCAAGGATGAAGGGAGAAACGTATGTCCACAGTATCGAAGATCATGAACAAGAAACCTAAGAGTGTGGGGCCGAAGACCTCGATTGCCAGTGCCGCGAAGACTATGCGTACGGCGCGGGTTGGGTCATTGTTTGTGAAGAAGGGGAAAGCGTTAGTTGGTGTTGTCACGGATACGGACATCGTGCGGCGCGCCGTAGCGAGCGGCAAGCCGTTGGGCAAGTTGACGGTTGAGAAGATCATGACCAGCCCTGTGTGCACGATCGAGGAGAACAGCACGATCGACGATGCCCAGGACATGATGGCGGACTTGGGTGTGCGGCATCTTGGTGTGACGAAGGGCGGCGCGATTGTGGGCGTGATCTCGGTGCGCGATCTGCTGTTGCATTATAAGCGGTACGCGCAGTCGGTGATTCCAGCAGGGGGGACGTATTCGGAACCAAAGATCTCGCAGGATTAGGAAGACGTAAGGCGTGAAACGTGAGACGTTAGGCGAGAAGAGGTCGAAGAAGAATACTTTCGCCCCTCACCCCTGACGCCTCACGGTTACTTGGTGAGTTCATTAACAAGGTGGCCCAGTTCGGGGATGATCAGCTTTTCCATCGCCAGGCGGACTGCGTTCTCAGAGCCGGGGATTGAGAACACGACGCGGTCGTCGATGATGCCGGCAGTAGCGCGGCTCATAATCGCCGGCGACCCGATTTCTTGATAGCTGAGGAACCGAAAGATTTCACCAAATCCATCAAGCCGCCTTTCCAACATCTTGTCCACCGCTTCGAAGGTCGAGTCCCGTCTGGAAATGCCCGTTCCCCCGTTGACGATGATAACTTGGGCCGCATACTTCCAAAGCCCCAGCGCAATACGGTGCGTGATTTGCCCCGGGTCGTCTTTGACGACCTGGTAGGCGACAATCCTGTGCCCATCTCCCTCAAGCAGTTTTTGGATGAGCTGTCCGCTCGTATCGGTTTCCGGTATTCTCGTATCGCTGCAGGTGATCACCATGCAGCTCAGCGATCGCGGCGCATTGTGCTTGTGTTCATGGGCTGATGAGCTTGTCATAGTGTATGCCGGGTCCTTCATGCTGCATAGCCATTGAGAGCAAAGCAGTGGCTGAGTTCGCGAAGAGGGGCCTTCGAGTCAGCCTCGGTCTTCGCTTAACCTATCTCCATGCTGCATCTGGGTTGAGTTTCTCGACCGGAGCTCCCTTGGCGATGTGTTCGTCGAGGATCGTGGCGACATCCGCCTCAGTGACCTTCGAATACCACGTATTGTCCGGGTACACGACAACAGTCGGACCCTGTTCGCAGGGACCGAGGCAGCCGGTGGCGCTCACCAGGACCTGGCCCGGGGGCACAGCGCGTTGCATCAATCCCATGTTGAAGGCCATGAGCAGCTGTCCGGCTCCGGCGCTTCCACATGAAGGTTTTGGATGGCCTGGTGGGCGTGAGTTGGTGCAGACGAGAATGTGATATTTAGGTTTCGGCATAGTCTCCTCAATTGATAGAACGAACCTCTCATGAGATCCGAACGGCAACTTATAGCATATTAGCCTGGAGCGTGCACAGGGCGAAGAGCGTATGGCTTATGGCGTATAGCGGAAACGGTTCATCTCAGTCTCGTGCCATACGCTATTGGCCGTAGGCTCTTGCTCCCGTTCTGGCCGTCGGCCATCAGCCATTCGCTTCCTGGGCCTATCGTGGCCTATACGATTCCCACTGTTGAACTGCTTCTTGGGGAAGTTTCCACTGTGTAAGCCCTTTCATGACCCAGTCGAGATAGTGGTCTTTGGCTTTGAATTTGCCGATCGGATTCGCAGCGTAGGTGGTGACGAGTTCCTTGGATCCGGCTTCGTTGAGTACTGTGATTTGCAGGTGCCGATAGGCCCCCTGAGGGACATCGTGCTCGAACTCATCCATGAGCTTCAGATCCTCATCGGTCACCTCGAATACACCTCCCCAGACTTTCTCGCCCGGCGACGGTACGATGCTCGCGAGGCCGCAGCGCCATTGAGATGACCAGCGGCAGAACTTGATTGTGTGGTCCGCCAGTGTGGCGAGGTAGAGGAACCGATGCTCCGGGGCGCGTCGCTTCAGCTGGGCGGGGTTCAGATGATCGGCATATAAGAAAAACTTCATTCGATGCGCTCATGCGTGTTTGATGACTGCAGGTATTTGTAGCACACGGGCTTTTCGTCAAACAAGCGTTGCCCTGCGTCACCACGCGGCTTGACGATTGCGTGATGAACTGTCATGAATGAGACGGTAAGATAATCGCTGTCCTGGCTAGGCTGCCCTCATGGCGGTCTCGGCGCGAAATGGGTTCCCAACTCAATCAATGGCTGAGGATCGTTCCAATACGAGGTCGTCGTCTCCATCGCCTGTTGTCATCAGGCTGATTCGCGTGGCGGCAATTGTCGTGCTGATGCTGGGGGCGGGTTACTATTCCTGGAACCAGCTGTCTCCTTCCCCTCCTACGCAGGACCAGCGCGAGGCGGAAGCGTTGGCACTCGTGCAGTCCTCCCGCGCCATCGGCTCCGGCACGATCCTGGACGCGATGAATCATCATGTGCGATCGATGAAGGAGCGCGGGCAGGGGGTGCGGCTTGGGGAGTGGCGTGTGAAGCATGTCGAAGGCGATGTGTATGAAATTCGCGTGCAATTGCGGGATCAAAGCGTGCGCGGCCAGTGGTTTGAGCGGGAATTTATCTGGCACGCACATCTCAAGCTGAAGAAGGTGAATGCGGCGTCGCTGCCGGCGGATGGCGTCACGCCCAAAGACCCGGATACGGAACAGTCACCAGTGCCGCTCTCGTAAGCGCGCGTATCGCGTAATTCGCATCTCGTGAAGCGCAGTCGCTTGAAAGAACGTATGGCTTGTGGCACAAGCGATGTTAAGTTGTCAGATACAACTCAACACGGTACGCTCATCACTTGAAAATTTCCGGCTCAATCCTGTGCCATACGCCATCTGCTATACGCTCTTGATCTTAACGGGTTAGGGCGCAGCCAAGCCGGGAGGCAATGAGATTTGGATGTGGGTCCCTTCCACGCGAACCTGGCAGCAAGGCACTTCGAAGTTTGGATTATTCTCTCGTTGTCCGGTGACGACGTTGAACTTCCAGCCGTGCCAGGGACATTCAACGACGGATCCGCATAGTTTTCCCTCCCCCAGCGGACCGCCGGCGTGGGGGCAGGCGTTATCGATGGCGTAGAACGTTCCCTCTATGTTGAAGACGGCGATCCAGACACCTTTGATCTCCACCGTGCGTCCGGTCCCCGGCGGGATGTCCTGAACCTGTGCGACGGTGGTGAAGTCGCTTATCATAGGGAGATCCGCCTGTGTTGTGGGGTTATGGGCCCTGTGGGAGAGGGGCGATTGCTTGATTTCACTCTAGGCATATGGCATAGACATACAGGAGCATATCCCGGCCTATCGAACGATCTCTGCTCTCGAATAGGGGGCTTGATTGGGAATGAGGTTGTTGCATGGAAATGACTCTCCTCCTCAATTCGACCTATGAACCCCTCCGGGTTGTCCATTGGCAAAAAGCGATCGCGCTCCTCTGGCAAGGAAAAGTTGAGGTTCTTGAAGTTTACGACCGTGAGATCCACGGTATCTCCCTGACGATTAAACTTCCGGCGGTGATGCGGCTGCTCAAGCTGGTGCGGCTGAAGGACAGCCACCGCGCCGTCAAGTTTTCCCGCATCAATATTTTCACGCGCGACGGCTACACCTGCCAGTATTGCAACCATCGGTTCCGGACGGAAGAACTGACGTTCGATCATGTCGTGCCTATCGCCAAAGGCGGTAAGAAGACGTGGGAAAATATTGTGACCGCCTGCTGGCGGTGCAATAACCGGAAGAGCGGCCGCACGCCGGATGAAGCCGGCATGAAATTGAAGAAACGGCCGGTGAAGCCGCGATGGAGTCCAGTGATCACGATCACCATCGGTATCCGCAATACGCCGGAAAGCTGGCGTGATTATCTCTACTGGAATATGGAGTTGGATGCGGATCCGGCTGAGACGTAGGAGCGCACCTCACATCCGGTTTTCCTTCCCCTGTTAGTCCGCGCAGCTTCTCGATCGTTCCAAAGAACATACAGATTGTTTCGGGTTTCGAGTTTCTGGTTTCGGCTGTTGGGATCGCCCGTCCTGACAACTCGAAACATGAAACCAGAAACGCGTAACTCGCAGTTCTTGTCCCTGGCGCCGCATTATAGCGACAGTTCCATCCAAGAAAAAGAGACTGCCTGGTTTACGCTCTAAAACCCCCTATTGTATGATGTGCGCAATACTTACTTGCTAGGAGTGTGGACGATGGCTGCAAATCCGGGCTTCCCCTTAGTTCTTGATGTAAAAAGTTGGACGGTGTTGGTGATCGGCGGAGATGATGAAGCGTCCGACAAGACGCAACGATTGCTCGAATCCGGCGCGCGCGTCACGGTCATCAGCCCGACGCTCAACGAAACGTTGCGAACCTTGGCGGCTTCGGCGAAGGTCATTCATCGCGGACGGCATTTCCGGGATTCGGATCTTGAACATGCCATTTTGGTGTTGAACACGCTGCGCGGTGACCGTGATTTTGCGAGGGCGCTGCTGGCCAAGGCAAAGGAGAAGGGGGTGTTGGTCTGGTCTGTGGATTTTCCGGAAGCCTCGAGCGTCACGATGCCGGCGGTGGTGGCGTCGGGCCATGCGCGAGTGGCCATCAGCACGAGCGGCGTCGCGCCGGCCTTATCAGGTTTCATGAAGGAAGATCTGGAGCGAATTTTGGACCCTGAGTTTGCCGCCTTTGTGGATTGGCTGGGGGAATTGCGGGAACAAGCCAAAGCAAATGAGCCGGATGCCGAGAAGCGCCGAGCGCTCCTGCGCGAAGCCTTAGATGGCTTTCGCCTGTTGGGCAAGGTGCAATATCCGAAGGTCTGGTTGGAGAGGAAGAAGACGTAAGGGGTGAGGCGTAAGGGGTGGGGGGATGGACAATAGGGGATGGTTAATGGGAAATGGGGGAGAATCTAAGAAGTGCTGAGTTCTCGGTTTGTCTCTTCGCCATTCGCGACTTGCGACTTGCCACTCATGAGAAACACGGGGAAAGGTCAGAGATAGAGGACAGAAGAAGGAGGAGTAATGGTATTGCTTGAATTCAGTATGTCGCCGCTGGGAAAGAGCGAGAGCGTTGGGAAGTATGTGGCCCGCTCGCTCGACATTATCGATAAGAGCGGAGTGCCCTATCGGTTGAATCCGATGGGCACGGTGTTGGAAGGGGAATGGGATGACGTGTTCGGCGTGGTTAAGCAATGTTATGAACGGATGAGAAAGGACTGCAAGCGCATTTCCTGCACAGTGAAGGTGGATTATCGCAAAGGCCATAAGGGCCGTTTACAGAGTAAAGTGGCGACTATCGAAAAAACGCTCAAGCGCTCAATCAAGCAGTGAGCGGACTGAGGGGAATAGGAGCTGATGGCCGATGGCATATGGCACGTAATCGGATCGTGGGATTCGCTCGCTTCGAAGCCCTCTCCGGTTCCCTACCATCAGCCATACGCCATTCGCTCTTTCGGCTGGGTACGCTTGACAGCGGCAGGGTGATTTCGTAGTATGCGAAAGCCTTTAACGCTCATCCTGTGAGGTGAGCAAGGAGTTTGTTATGACAAGTGCTCCGGCCTGTGCCGGGTTCTGCAATGCAACCTTCTCACCAGGATACGGTGGGGAGGTTTTTTTATGCCGATTCGCCGAGGCTGGGCCGGCATACGATAGAAAGTAAGCGTAACGTGACTACTGGAAACCATGCACAACGGGACGATGTGCGAGTCGTGATGGACGCCGGCGACATCGCCCGCGCGCTGACCCGCATCGCCCATGAAATCGTGGAACGCAATAAGGGCGTGAAGGATTTGGCATTGGTCGGCATTCGCACGGGTGGCGTGCATCTGGCCCATCGGCTGGTGAAACGTATTCAGAGTATCGAAGGAGCGCAGATTCCTATCGGTGAGTTGGACATCACGCTCTATCGAGACGATCTCGCGCTTCGCAAGAATCAGCCGGTGTTGAGGAAAACATCCGTTCCGTTCGATATGGCGGACAAGGTGGTGGTGTTGGTGGATGATGTGCTGTTTACCGGGCGGACGATACGTGCGGCGATGGACGGGTTGATGGATTTTGGACGGCCGGGAGAGATTCAGCTCGCGGTGTTGGTGGATCGCGGCCATCGGCAGCTGCCGATCAAAGCCAATTACATCGGGAAGAATCTTCCCACGTCGCGAGAAGAAAAAGTCCAGGTGTTGTTGGAAGAAGGCGGGGAAGATGACCGCGTGGTCATCTTCAAGGCATGATGCGGAGGAGGCCATGAGTCTCAAGCGCAAAGATTTGCTGAGTCTGGCGTCTTTGTCCGTGGATGAGATCGCGCTCATTCTTGAGACGGCAGACTCCTTCAAGGAAGTGACGGGCCGTGAGATCAAGAAGGTGCCGGCGCTGCGAGGGAAGACCGTCGTCAATCTGTTTTTCGAGCCGAGCACAAGAACCCGCAC
>MSXM01000013.1:30464-31045 GCA_002083565.1 Nitrospira sp. ST-bin4
ACGCTCCTTGATACCGCGCGCAATATCGAGGCGATGCAGGCGGATATCATTGTCCTGCGCCATTCGTCCGCCGGGGCTGCCGAAACACTGGCGCGCGGGGTCAAGTCCTCGGTTATCAACGCAGGTGACGGATGGCATGAGCATCCCACGCAGGCGCTGCTCGACCTGTATACGATCCGCGGGCGTGGAATGGGTTTTGGGGGATTGCGGGTCGCGATCGTCGGCGACGTGTCGCACAGCCGGGTAGCCCGCTCGAATATCTATGCGCTGACTAAGTTGGGCGCCGAAGTGCGTTTGGTAGGGCCGCCCACGATGATGCCGTGCGGGGTTGAGAAACTTGGCGTGAAGGTCTATTCGGATATGGACGAGGGCTTGCGTGGCGTAAACGTCATTATGATGCTCCGTCTCCAATTGGAACGGCAGGGGCGTGCGCTCTTTCCGACCATCCGCGAGTACGCGCGGCTCTATGGATTGACGGCGGAGCGGGTTAAGTTGGCCGATACCGGTGCGATCGTGATGCATCCGGGACCGATCAATCGCGGAGTGGAGATTGCACCGGATGTGGCGGACAGCCTCTCGTC
>MSXM01000014.1:0-168 GCA_002083565.1 Nitrospira sp. ST-bin4
GCAGACCGACCCCGACCGGCACCGACTGGCCATCTTTGCCACAAGTACCGATCCCGTTGTCGAGTTTCAGATCGTGCCCGACCATCGAGACCTTGGTCAGGATTTCCGGCCCGTTTCCGATCAGCGTGGCCCCCTTCACCGGCTTCGTGATCTTGCCGTCTTCGATCA
>MSXM01000014.1:206-3534 GCA_002083565.1 Nitrospira sp. ST-bin4
TATCGACCTGCCCGCCGCCGAAGGACACGGCATAGAGCCCCTTCTTGACTGAACGGACAATGTCCTGGGGGTCCGACTCGCCTGCCAGCATGAAGGTGTTCGTCATGCGCGGCAGGACCACGCTTTGATAACTCTCGCGCCGGCCATTGCCTGTGAGGGCGATACCCATGAGGCGCGCGTTCAGCTTGTCAGTAATATACCCGCGGAGGATGCCCTTCTCGATCAGTGTCGTGCAGCCCGTGGGAGTACCTTCATCGTCCATATTCAGCGACCCGCGTCGGAACGGCAATGTTCCGTCGTCCACAATCGTGCAGACATCGGAAGCCACGCGCTTCCCGATCAAATTTGAAAAGGCCGATGTTTTCTTTCGGTTGAAATCCGCCTCCAGCCCATGACCGATCGCTTCATGCAGCAGAATGCCGGGCCACCCCCCGGCTAACACCACCGGCATGACACCGGCCGGGGCGTCGACAGCAGACAAATTCAAAATCGCTTCGCGCGCGGCTTCCCGCGCATAATCCAGATGGCGGCTCCCCTCACGATACCATTCGAAGCCGACTCGTCCGCCTCCGCCGTAACTCCCGACCTGACGATTGCCGTTCTCCTCAGCAATGCAGGTGATTTGCAAGCGAGAGAGGGGCTGCACATCGCCGACCAGGGTGCCGTCCGATGTCGCCACCGCCACAACTTTGTATTCGGTATTGAAGGAAGCCATGACATTCTTGATGCGGGGGTCGTACCGCCTGGCTTCGGCATCGATTTCGTTCAACAGGGCCACTCGCTCAGGGGTTGCCGCTTCGGCCTGGGCCCGTT
This sequence comes from Nitrospira sp. ST-bin4, assembly GCA_002083565.1. GTDB lineage: Bacteria > Nitrospirota > Nitrospiria > Nitrospirales > Nitrospiraceae > Nitrospira_D. The sequence goes on from MSXM01000014.1 coordinate 1,020, forward strand.
CCACCGGATACAGATCTCTCGTCGGCCGTGTCTGCGTGGGCGCCGGGACCGCCCGATCCCCTTTGGGAGAATTGGCGATATACCGCGCCGTATCCGCCGCAATCTCCAAATCTTTCTTCGTCAGTTCGTCCGAGTATGCAAACCCGGTTTTTTCCCCCGCGGTCGCCCGCACCCCGACGCCTTGAGAAATACTCTTGGACGCGCGTTTGACAAGGCCCTCTTCCATCGACACCGATTCCGAGACCCGCGACTCGAAGTACAAATCCGCATAATCGACATCCCGGACACTGAGCCGGTCGAGTGCGTGCTGGGCTTCGAGTTCCGTGACACCGAACGTAGCCAATTGGACCTGATTCGTCATCGTTCCACTCTTTCTCCAAAGGTCGTGCGAGCGAGAAGTATAGCCCATTCATTTCCGCAGCCGCAATGCAACGGATTCCGATTTTCTGCCCTCTTCACGTATTTTTCCTGAATTGTTTGACATTCGGCACCCCCGACAGTAGACTTCTCTCACTCCACTCAATCTTCTCTATGCTGTGAGGAGTACTGTCACAATTCCATGGCACACCAGTCCGCCTTGACCTTCGACCAGCTCTCAGAACGCGAATTAACCGCTAAGTTGGAACCGGAACTCTTGCCGAAGCATGTCGCCGTCATTATGGACGGCAACGGACGGTGGGCTGAACTCCGAGGCCTTCCCCGCATTGCGGGCCATCGCGAGGGCATCAACTCCGTCAGGGACATGATCTCGCAATGCCTGGAACTCGGCATCCAGGCCTTGACGATCTACGCGTTTTCACAGGAGAACTGGAATCGGCCCACCCAGGAAATCAGCGCGCTGATGGGCCTCCTGGAACACTATCTTTCCACTGAACGAGCCAGCCTCATCGAGCAACAGGTCCGCTTCCGGGCAATCGGGCGCCTCGAACTGCTTCCAGAATCGGCCCAACATTGGGTGCGCACCACCGAACAAGACACCGCACATCTGGACAAAATGGTACTCACCGTCGCCTTGAGCTACGGGGGCCGCGCAGAAATCGTTGACGCAGTCAGAGGACTGCTGGCCGATGTCCAGTCCGGGACGATCGAGGCGGACCAGATCGATGAAGCCCTACTCCAGCAACACCTGTATACGCATCCGCTCCCTGATCCTGATTTGCTCATTCGAACCAGTGGAGAAACGCGAATCAGCAATTTTCTTCTCTGGCAGCTGGCCTATACGGAACTCTGCTTCACCCCGACATTATGGCCGGACTTCCGCCGGCGCGAGTTCTTGATGGCGTTGCTGGAGTATCAAAAGCGTGAGCGCCGATTCGGCCGGGTCTTGAGCGCCGTGCCGTCGTAATCCTCGTGAGACCCTCGTCTGCCACCGACACCACCACACACAGCCAGACCACTTGTGACCACACCATCGGCCGGCACTCGACGATTTGATCTCCGGCGCGTCTATACCGCTGCCCTCCTTATTCCAGGGGTGTACATTATCATCCGCTATCTTCCCCCCTGGTGCCTGACGCTGCTCCTCATGGCCGGCGGATTCTTCGCGTTGATGGAGCTGTACCGGATCTGTTTTCAATCCCGCCCGAACCATCTGCTGGTCGGTGCAGGCCTGGTTATCTCGGCTCTGGTGCTGGCCAGGCAACATATGCCCTTCGGCGTGATGGAGATTCTAGCTGTTACCGCACTGGCCCTGCCGGCCGCCATGCTGCTCTCACCCGGACCATTCGAACGCCGGCTGAGAGATCTGGCTATTACAGCATTCGGGGTGTTGTACGTGGGGTTCACCTTGAGTACGATCGTGTCGACTCGTGCATTGCCGGCGGGCGAGTTGTTTGTCCTCTTTGTGGCCATTGTCACCTGGGCGGCAGACACCGGCGCCTATTATGCCGGGACACTGTGGGGCAAACATCTGCTGGCGCCCTCGGTGAGTCCGAAGAAAACCATTGAAGGGGTCGGCGGCGGCCTTATCCTGGCCGTCGGCGCAGCCCTGGCGGCCTGCGCCTGGTTCGTGCCGCAGCTCTCACTGGTCGATGCCCTCATCCTCGGTCTGCTTCTGACCGTAGCGGGCCTGTTCGGCGATCTCTGGGAATCAATGATCAAGCGTCGCGTGGGAGTCAAAGACTCGGGAAGCATTTTGCCCGGCCATGGTGGTATGCTGGACCGGCTCGATAGTCTCTTGTTCACCGCCCCCACCTTCTACTACTATGTGACCTGGGTTCGCGGTATCTCACCATCCCTATGAAAGAGGAGAGGATATGAAGTCCATCATTATCCTGGGCTCGACCGGATCGATCGGAACCAATACCCTCGATATCGTCCAGCGGTTCCCGGAGGACTTTCGAGTGGTCGGACTGACGGCAGGCGGCAACGTCGAAAAACTCGAAGCGCAAATCCGTGCGTTCAATCCCCAAGTCGTCGCCGTCTCCACGGAATCCTCCGCCGCGGCACTCCGAACACGATGCGCCGGTCTTCCGGTGGAAATTCTGGCCGGCGAGGAAGGCATCGCTCAGGTGGC
>MSXM01000014.1:3572-23855 GCA_002083565.1 Nitrospira sp. ST-bin4
CTCCTCCCGACTCTGGCCGCGATTCGCAGCGGCAAACACATCGCTCTGGCCAACAAAGAACCCATGGTCATGGCCGGCAAGTTGATGCAGGAAGAGGCGCGCAAGCACGGCGTCCGGATCTTCCCCGTCGACAGTGAGCATAGCGCGATTTTTCAGTCCCTCGAAGGCCATCGGCTCGAGGACGTTCGGCGCCTGATCTTGACGGCCTCCGGCGGCGCCCTCTGGACACTGACCAAAGCACAGCTGCAAGACGTGACTCCGGAACGGGCGCTTCAGCATCCGAACTGGAAAATGGGCTCGAAAATCACGATCGACTCGGCCACCCTGATGAACAAAGGACTGGAAGTGGTGGAAGCCCGCTGGCTGTTCGACATCGGCGAATCCCGCATCGATGTCTTGATCCACCGGGAAAGCATCATCCATTCACTGGTCGAGTACGAGGACCGATCGATGATTGCCCAACTGGGACTGCCCGATATGCGAACTCCGATTTCTTATGCCATGCGGTATCCGGAGCGTATGCCGCTGGATTTGCCCTCGCTGGATTTGACCGAAGTCGGCAAGCTGACCTTCTGCAAACCGGACCACGACCGGTTCCCATGTCTCAACCTCGGTTACGAATCGCTTCGAATCGGGGGCACCATGCCCGCGGCCATGAATGCCGCCAACGAAGTCGCCGTCGACGCGTTCCTCAACGGCGGCCTCCGCTTCATCGAAATCGCCGATGTCATCCGTAATACGATGCACGCCCATACCCATCGAGAAATCACCGGCCTTGAGGATGCCCTGGAAGCCGACCGCTGGGCCAGAGAAAAAGCGGGATCCCTCGTCCATGCATTGCCGCGCTGACAGAAAATATATGAATTCTGAAGGATCAATGTTACAGTTACCGTAGTTTCATCATATTCACACTGGACGATCACGATGTTATCCGCTTTTACCTGGTCACCCGACACCCTCTGGCTGCTGATGCAGAAAGCCTGGTGGTTTCTCGTCGTTCTTGGTGTGCTCGTCGCCTTCCATGAACTCGGCCATTTCCTCGCCGCCCGATGGGTCGGCGTGAAGGTTCTGAAATTCTCGATCGGCTTCGGCCCTAAATTGTTCGGACGGCAGGCCGGGGAAACGGAATATTTATTGTCGGCTATTCCGCTGGGCGGCTACGTCAAACTGTTCGGCGAGGACGAAGCGGAAGCCACGACCCCGGAAGACCAGCGGCGATCGTTTGTCCACCAAGGCCTCTGGGGAAAAGTGCTCATCGTCGCGGCAGGCCCAGGATTCAATTTCATCCTTGCCTATTTGATCTTTGCCGGGTGGCTCTCAACGGGAGCTCCGCTGTTCGTACCGACTTTTCGCGATCTCAGCGCCGATATTGAGGCCCTGGTCCCGGGATCACCGGCTGCGACAGCCGGAATGGAAATCGGAGACCGGATCGTTTCGGTCAACGGCAAGGATATCTCCACTAAAACCGAGTTGCTCGAAGCGGTGGCAAAGAGCAATGGGCAGCCGATCGCGCTCCAAATCCGCCGCGATGGGCAGGCCAAACCGATGACCGTGACACCTCAACGTGTCCCGGGAGAACCTGCGGCCGGTGAGGAACCGCTCTATACAATCGGTGTCGAAGAAATGCCTCCGCTTGTGACGTCGGTCATGCACGGTCTTCCCGCTTCCATGGCCGGATTCCAACCCGGCGACCGGGTCGTAAGTATCGAAGGACAGACTATTTATACCTGGGCTCAGATGACGACGCAGGTCAAGGAACATCCGCAGAAACCGTTGCGTATGGAGGTTCTCCGCGATGGACAGCGCATCGCCCTCACCGTGACTCCGTCGGCCGAGAAGGTCACCGCGAACGGACAATCCATCGAAATCGGGAAAATCGGCATCTCCGGACCAGGCCGCTCGTTGATGCGCTCCGATAATGCACTGGAGGCGATCTACCATGGATTGGGAGCCACCTGGGGCTGGACCGAACTGACCGCGATCGGTCTGTATAAAATGATCGTCGGCGATATCTCGAGCAAGAATATCGGCGGACCGCTCACAATCGCCAACATCTCCGGCGAAGCCGCGGCTCAGGGCGCCTCCAGCGTCGTGTTCTTAATCGCGATCTTGAGCATCAACCTCGGCGTGCTCAACCTGCTGCCGATCCCTATTCTCGACGGCGGCCACTTGCTCTTTTTCTTGATTGAAGGCATTCTGCGCAAACCGCTCGGCGAGCGCCAGCGGGAAATCGCGCAACAAGCGGGGCTGGTCCTGCTGGTCGGCGTCATGATTTTTGCCTTCTGGAACGATTTGGAACGAATCTTCTCCCGCTAAGCCTCCATGAAAACTTCTCAGCTGCTCATCCCTACTCTGCGGGAAGATCCCGGTGAGGCCGAAACCGTCAGCCACCGCCTTATGCTGCGCGCCGGGCTGATCAGAAAAACCGCGGCCGGCATCTATATCTATCTTCCACTAGGTCTGCGGGTCATCAGGAAAATCGAACAGATCATTCGGGAAGAAATGAATCGAGNNCGGCGCGCAGGAGCTGCTGATGCCCATCGCCTCCCCGGCCGAGTTATGGAAAGAGACCGGCCGCTGGGATTACTACGGGAAAGAACTCCTTCGCTTCAAAGACCGCCACGAGCGTGACTTCTGCCTCGGCCCCACGCATGAAGAGGTCATCACCGATCTGTTCAGGCGTGAAGTGCGGTCCTATCGGCAGTTGCCGCTGAATTTTTACCAGATTCAGACGAAGTTTCGCGATGAAATCCGTCCCCGATTCGGGCTGATGCGCGGGCGCGAATTTATCATGAAAGATGCCTATAGCTTCGATGGCGACGAAGCCGGTGCCAAGACCAGTTACCAGAAGATGTATGACGCCTATACCAGAATCTTCACCCGATGCGGTCTTACTTTTCGGGCAGTCGAAGCCGATACGGGCTTGATCGGAGGCGATGTCTCGCACGAGTTCATGGTCCTGGCTGAAACCGGCGAGGCCACAGTGGCGTACAGCGACCACGGCTCCTATGCCGCCAATCTCGAACGGGCCGAAGTCCTTCCACCGTCAGATATCGACGATACCCCGTTGCGTCAATTGACCCCGGTCAACACTCCACACTGTCGGACGGTGGAAGAAGTCACGGCGTTCTTGAAGATTGCTCCCCGGCAATTGGTCAAAACACTGATCTACGCTGCGGACAAAGAGACCGTCGCCGTGCTCATTCGAGGGGATCACGAACTCAATGAGGTCAAGCTTGCCAGGCTGCTGCATGCCACAGAAGTACGGCTGGCCGAACCAGAAACTGTCAAAAGCCTCACGGGCGCGCCCGTGGGATTCGCCGGTCCTGTCGGACTGCCGGGAGTGCGTATCGTAGCGGATCACGCGGTACATGGAACGAGAAACCTCGTCGTCGGAGCGAACCGAGCCGACACGCACTATGTAGATGCCAATTGCGAGCGTGATTTCAAGGTCGATCAATTCGCGGATCTTCGCAACGCGCAAACCGGCGACCCTTCGCCGCGCGGAACCGGTTCGTTGACGCTTGCCAAAGGCATCGAAGTCGGACAAGTCTTTCTCCTTGGAACGAAATACAGCAAGAGCATGAATGCGACAATCCTGGACGAAAAGGGCCAAGAACGCCTTGCCGTCATGGGTTGTTACGGCATCGGCGTCGGCCGCACTGCGGCGGCGGCGATCGAGCAGAACCACGATGACAAAGGCATCATCTGGCCGTTCCCAATCGCTCCCTTCCATGTCCATCTTCTGGCCGTCAGTCAATCGGCAACGACCGCCGAAGCCGCAGCCCGCCTCTATGAAGGGTTGCTCGCAGGAGGATTTGAAGTTCTGTGGGACGATCGTAATGACCGAGCCGGAGTCAAATTCAACGATGCCGATTTGATCGGCGCGCCGTTCCAAATCGTGGTGGGTGACAAAGGGCTTGCCGATGGCGTCGTAGAGGTCAAGGTTCGGCGAAGCGGAGTGAAATCCCGCATTGCTCCGTCGGACGTTGTTGCCCACCTCCGTACCGCATCCGGCGACGCCGGCTGACGCACTCCACAAACTCTCCCTTTGAAGCTATTACCGCTCCACATTTCTATTTTTCCCCACTCACACTCAGCCCATTTTCTCTCGAACAAAGTTGGCTTTTTCTTGCCTTCCCATCCCATTGGGCTACACTGAAACACGGTTCCCAGACAAGAACTCGTTCTAGACTTACCCTGCAGAAGACTGTCGCACCGGCCGTCGGATCGCAGGATCGATCAGACCCTAAGGAGCTCACAAGGTACGCGTATGGCTCAGAACCTTGAAGATCTGCAACTGCGGATTGAGCGCACAGAACACGTCAAACGAATTATCACTCAAATCCAGGCCGCCAACAATCTTGACCACATTATTCTCGACCTTCACAAAGACATTCTGAGCCTCTTCGATGCCGAAGACGTGACGCTGTTCGTCTTCGATCCAGAAAAGAAAGAGATCTTCTCAAAAGTCCCCAGCCTCGATACCGTTGAAGAAGTCCGCACCCCCATCACCGAACAAAGTCTGCCGGGCTTCTGCGCCAAGTACCTTCGCCCCGTCAACATCGTCGATGCCTACAACGCTGCGGAACTTAAGACGATTCATCCTTCGCTGCTTCATGACAACGCATACGACAAGCGCACCGGATTCAAAACCAAGCAAGTACTGACCTACCCCATCGTCGCCGACAACAAATATCTGATGGGTGTCCTCCAACTCCTGAACAAAAAGAACGGCACTCGCTTCACGAGGAAAGATGAAGAAGCAGTCGCAGAGATTGCGAAGGCGATCGGCACCGCGTTCTTCAATCTCCGGAAAGCCGTCAAAAAGAATCCGACCAAGTTCGATCTCCTGCTGAGCAGCAACCGCATCACGCAGAACGACCTCGATAATGCCCTGGCTGAATCGCGCAAACCCAACGGAGATCTCGAAAGCATTCTCATCGAGAGATATAAGGTCCCGAAGGTCGACATCGGCAAGTCACTCGCACAATTCTACAAATGCCCCTACATCGAATACAGTGAGCGCACACTCGTCGACATCGAACTGCTCAAGAATCTCAATGTCGACTATCTGAAGAAGAACCATTGGATGCCGCTGAAGCGGGATCGCGCATCTGTTGAAATATTGACTGACGACCCAGGCAATCTCGACCGGGTACAAGACATCAAGCGGACATTCCCCGGCCTCAATATCCGTTTCGCCGTGAGTCTTCGGCGGGACATTGCACAATTCCTCGGCTCTTCGACAGGGACAGGGGACGCGGGAGGACGGAAGCTCGACGAAAACGTCTCCGACATTCTCGGGGAACTCGTCACCGAAGCGCAAGCCGAGGCCACGGAGGAGGCCGCCGGATCAGGGCTGGACGAAAACGACAGCGCGATCGTGCGCCTGGCCAACCAGATTATCGCCGACGCCTACCGGCAAAACGCATCGGACATCCACATCGAGCCGTACGGAGAAAAGCGCGAGACGCTCGTTCGTTTCCGGGTAGACGGCGACTGTTTCGAATATATGAAGATTCCCCAGAGCTACCGGCGCGCCATTGTCTCACGGCTCAAGATCATGGCCAGTCTGGACATCGCAGAACGCCGCAAGCCTCAGGACGGCAAGATCAAGTTCAAGCTCTCGGAGTCGAGAGAAATCGAGCTTCGTGTCGCAACCCTTCCCACAGCCGGATATAACGAAGACGTGGTGATGCGTATCCTGGCGGCCAGCGAGCCTCTGCCTCTCGACAAAATGGGATTCTCCGACCGTAATCTTAAGGAGCTCAAAGCCATCTCTGAAAAACCCTACGGAATCATTCTCTGCGTAGGGCCGACCGGATCCGGGAAAACGACAACCCTTCACTCTGTCCTTGGAAACATCAACACACCGGATATTAAAATCTGGACGGCGGAAGACCCGGTCGAAATCACACAATACGGGCTGCGCCAGGTCCAGGTTCAACCGAAGATCGGCTTCACATTCGCCGCAGCCATGCGTGCATTCCTCCGCGCCGACCCCGATGTCATCATGGTCGGAGAAATGCGGGATAAGGAAACAGCCGATACGGGCATTGAGGCCTCTCTCACCGGCCACTTGGTCTTGAGCACCTTACATACGAACAGCGCGGTCGAAACCGTCACCCGGTTGCTCGATATGGGCTGCGATCCGTTCAGCTTTGCGGATGCGATGCTCGGTGTGCTCGCGCAACGTCTCGCTCGCCGCATCTGCAAGGATTGCAAGGAACAGTATGTCGGCACGCCTGAGGAATACGCCGACCTCAGGGCGGCGTACGGGGAGGAGTACTGGGACAAGCTCGGCATCAAGCAAGACGCCACCTTCCGCCTGTCTCGGGGCAAGGGATGCGAGACGTGCAACCGATCCGGATTCAAAGGCCGCGTCGCCCTGCACGAATTGCTGCTCGGGTCCGATCAGATGAAGCGCATGGTCCAGCAGAAGGCCCGTACTGAGGATATGCTTAAGGCCGCCCTAGCGGAAGGCATGACCACCCTCGTGCAAGACGGCATACAGAAGGTACTGCAAGGCCTCACCACCCACAAGGAAGTCAAGGCGGTCGCCATCAAATAGCACGGAACCGCGCGAGACACCAGGACTGGCCACGAGGATATCCCTCCGGTTGCGGCACAAGCCGGACGGCGCACGAAATACTGCGATCGGCACTTGTCCATACGCGGCTCTTCACCTCATCTCTTCATCTTTCCTTCGTATTTCTGTACAATTTCAACCCCTTGGGGCAAAAGACCGGAAGGAGATTTGTTCATGCGGTGTGTATGCATTTTTTCAGCACTCGTATTGCTGTTGCTGTCCGGCTGCGAGACGACCGACAGAACGCTTTCGACGGCGGAGCAGTTACTCCGATCAACCACAGGCCGAACAGTGGTCGATCTCGCACAGGGAAAAGCTCCCAAGCAAATCCTCAAGGAGCGTGTGGAGGTCTACCAGAGAAACCCCGAAGCGGCCATACGGGACCTGCGGGCCGTACAGCGAGACTTTGAAACTCTCATGGAAGCCTTGACAGGCAAGGTGAGAAAGACGTGGGGCGAGAAAGAAGTCAAACTCCCGGAACAGAAGCGCTACGTAAAATACACTCAGAACTATATGAGCCGGGCAGTCGTCGATTTTGACAAAGGGACTGTGCTCATTGAAACACTCGATGAGAAACAACCTACAAACAGCCTCAAAAACGCGATCGTCACGACCATCCTGACACCGAATGATCCTCGAGCCGTCGATCTCTTTTCCGACAAAGCCGTGTCGCTCACGGGCGACAAGGACCCCTATCTCCTGGGACTCGTCGCGGATCACCAAAACAACCCCATTCGGACACCGGAAAGTGCCGAACGATTTGCCGACTACGTCATCGAGCGCCAGGCTAAAACCCGATCAGTTGACTTAAACGGCATTTCGAAGACCGCACTGTTTGCCACCATTCCGATGGTCGCAAACTTCACCAACCGGCAGGCCGACAAGTACCGGCCTGTCGTCAACAGATTTGCCGAACAGTACCGTATCAGCCCAAGCCTCGTCTTCGCCGTGATCAGAACGGAAAGCAATTTCAATCCTTTTGCGGTGAGCTCCGCTCCGGCCTATGGTCTGATGCAACTCGTGCCGACGAGCGGAGGCCGGGAGGCCTTTCGCAAGGTCAAAGGCCAAGACACTGCGCCCTCGCGCGATTATCTCTTCGATCCGGAAAACAACATCGAGTTAGGTGTCGCCTATTTGAACGTTCTGTCGTATACCCAGCTGGAACAGATCGACAATACCATCTCGCGAGAATACTGCGTGATTTCGGCATACAATACCGGTCCACGCAATGTATATAAGGCATTCGCTTCGGATTCTGTCTCCGCGCTCAACGCTATCAATGGACTCGAGCCACCCGCAGTCTATGACCGGTTGCGCGGCAATCTTCCCTACCAGGAAACCAGAGAATATCTGGTCAAGGTCGTGACTTTCCGTAAACAATTCATCGCTCCGACGGCAGGCACCCCTTAGGTGCCTGCCCGACATGAGCCATTCCCTACAGAAAGCGTGCTGTATTGGATGTTACCTCGGCAGACCAAAGACCCTGAATCTACGGATGGACGCAGGAAGCGAGCGTGCGCATATACACGAGTGAAGTCCGCGGCACAGAGAGAGTCAAGAAGCAGACACGGCCATATGCTTCGATGAATGGTCCATGAATTTCTGCAACCGCGTATCGACCGCTGGTGAAAGCCCCTCAAATTCCACGCCATAGGTCTGCTCCTTACCCCACCGCACCGTTGCAAGTTCGATACATGTCGCAGACGGATGGTTGGGCAGCTGCAAGCTCAGCGTGATTCGATCGCCCGGCGAGATGACGGCCTCGGTCATCACGCGGGCGCCCTTTGTAGAAACGTCGTAGACAACACCCAAATCTCCAGGATCGACGGCCGGCCAACGGCGCTTCAGACCGACAACAGAAAATGAGCAGGGAAAAGGCGCCGAAACCCGAACACGGGGATGCCGTCGCAATTGAGTGATCGCCTGCCCAGGCGTCGGCACAGCGCGCTTCTTGTCCATGCGCTCCTACTCCTTCTCCATCGTCGTAATCGCCATGTATTTGCTCAATCGGCTCAGCGTTGATTGAGAGAGCGTTCTGAAAGCAAGCCCGTAGATCTGATCCTTTCCCCAACGGACCGTTGCAACCTTGATTGTCGCCGGTGAAATCTGTTTGGGCAGTCGCAGAGTCAGCGCCACCATATCTCCCGGCTTCAGTACCGCCTCAGTACTCACCCGCACTCCCCGGAGTGAAAGATCATAGACGACTCCAACCCCTTTGTGAGAGCCGTGGAACCACCCGTTGATGTTGGACATCAACGGAGCCAGTGAACAGCTGAAGGGCGTGGGAATCCGAACCCGCGGATAGCGGCGGAACTTATTGAGAACAGCGGCTCGATGATGCGTGGTCTGCATGTGAAACCAGCCCCGTGAAGGTCACTCTACCTCACGAGGCCGATTTCATGAACCGTTTTCAGGTTTTATGCACGAATCAGTGGTGGGCACTGCGCGCAGGCTGTGCCGATCCATAGTGTGGGCGGCGGCGGCCGGCGCCGCTACGTGAAGGCCCTGACGAAGCTTGATCATTCCGGCGCACACCCCCGGCCCTCACATGCGATACCGGTGCCGGAGCGCTGCTGCCGGGAGCAAGGGGAACCGCATGGCCCAACAGGCGTTCAATATCCTGTAATTGCTGATGATCCTCTCTGGTCACAAAACTCGTGGCCCGCCCGGTAGTCTTCATTCGTGCCGTTCGCCCGATACGATGCACATAATCTTCCGGACAGTTGGGCAGATCAAAATTGATGACATGGCCGATGTTTGCCACGTCGATCCCGCGTGCGGCAATATCCGTCGCCACCAATACACGAAAGGTCCCGCGCTTAAACCCATCCAGAGCCGCCCGACGCTGGGACAAACTGCGATCCCCGTGCAACACGGCGACTCGATGCCCTGCGCTCCCCAGCATGCGTCCCAACCGATCGGCCCGATGTTTTGTCCTGGTAAACACAAGCGCCGTGTCCTTATCCGATCCTAACAGCGACAAGAGAAGATCACCCTTGGCGTCATGCGAGATATGATGAATCGCCTGCGTAATGCCATCGGCCGTCGTGGCGGATGGAGCGACCATCACACGCACAGGATTGTTGACACTTGCCTGAACCAATCGCGCCAGATCCGTCGGCAATGTCGCCGAAAATAGCAGCGTCTGCCGTTCTTCCGGCAAGGCATCCAGAATCTGGTTGATTTGCGGCGCGAAGCCCATATCCAGCATGCGATCGGCTTCATCCAGGACCAACATTTTGATGGACGACAACAGAATGTTGCCGCTCCACATGTGATCGAGCAAGCGGCCCGGCGTCGCCACTAAAATCTCCGGTCGCTGCCGCAGGCCCCGCACTTGCGCCTGCATATCCGCGCCTCCCACGATGACGGTGGCTGAGATGCGACGGCTCCGGCCGAGCTTCTCGATCGTCGTCAGGGTCTGCAACGCGAGCTCCCGCGTCGGCGCCAGGATCAACGCTTGAGGCTGCCCTTTCGGCAGCGCAGCGAGCCGCTCGACCATCGGGATGACAAACGCCGCAGTCTTTCCCGTTCCAGTCTGCGCGCAACCGATGACATCACGCCCGGCAAGCGCCGGCGGAATGGCTTGTTCCTGGATGGGAGTTGGAGAAGAAAACCCTGCCGCAGCAAGGTCCTGTAAAATCGCCTCGGATAGACCGAGGGCATGAAAATTTGAATGAACAGACGTATCCACTGCACTATCCTTTCAGTTTGATCGCATTATGACGGGATCAGAGAACCGAGGGGAGACACAACCGGGAAGTGGTGCAACTCCGAACTGGACCTGGTCGCGATGCGATCGCGAAGTCCGTTATGGCTAACACATCTCCTTCACCGGACTACTGCGAAGGAAATGTAGACACACCATACAGGATAAGGATCCTCACGTCAACTTGTCTTCAATAGTTTGAGCGGACCGGGCTATGTGCATGCCGCACACTGTGATTTCATCTCAACACGATACATACCCAATTGACACCTGCTCATCTGGACGTTTGACTCCCTCATGACGCACCTGTTAGGGTATTCATTCGCTCGACATATTGTCTTCTCCAGCACTCCTCATACCTATACTCCGTCCGTGAGTCTCTGTCGCAACACCGCTCTCTGACGCTCATCCAACCATGGATGACACAGGCTGCTTTTCACACAAGTGAAATATCCCATTGCCAGCATTGGGTCAGAGCAGTCGTTTTCCTCCGTCAGGTATGTTCCTGGCTAGGAACTCATGTTCGCAAAAAGGAGTCTTTCTATGAATCTCTCTTCCGTTTGGAAAAGCCGCAAAAGAGGAAAGAAAACGTCCATCCGCAAACCGAAAATCCGGTGGCACTTGCTGGGGCTCACTGATCCCAAGTCAATCGACAGCACATCCTCCATCGAAACCATCCGGCGGGAAGTCTCTTCGCTGGCAAGATATAGCTTTGGGCCAAATACCCGCTTACGTTCCACGCCCGAGGCGAGCACGTCCTTGGGCAGAAACCACAAATCCTCCGGAACCAGAAGCAGGCGCCGCGGCGCTACTGAGCATACGCAGGACAGCGCGTGACATGCGTCGGCTCTCCCAACGGGGAATACACGCAGTGCACGCATGTCGCCCCTTCAGAACTTCGCCCAATGATCCACGCACAACTCTAAGTGTGGCAAGCTTCCCTGCATACGGGAGTGACGAGTGTCCTCGTCCTTGCCTATTTCGAACCTAGAGACTATCAATAATCTTGTCAGTACAAGCACCTGCTTCACATAAGGAAATGATTGGCGATGAGTAAACGCGTCTTGTACGTCGGCGGCCTTGCGGAGACCACTTCCGATCACCAACTCCGCGACCTATTTGGAGCCTATGGCACGGTAGCTCGCGCCGTTATCACCCGACACAAATACAGTGGGAAATCAGCCGGCTATGGGTTTGTGGAAATGGGCTCCGGTGAACAAGCCTTAAACGCAGTCGTTGCTCTGGGAGGCGCACTGTTTGAAGGTAATCGTCTTCGACTCTACGTCACGCCCTACGTATCAACCGATTTGCAAACCCAGTCAATACGTCGCAAGGATTCACACCGATAAATCGCATCAACGTAGATCCGCTTATGACCTTATAGATGGATCGCACCGGGTAATCAGCATGCCGCGTTCAGCGGATGAAGCCATCTCCCGTGTCCCGTACACCGCTGCGGTCAAGGAAGGCGACCGCACGACGTTCCAAGCCTCTCGACCCGCCTTGATCTCTCCGCATTGCCTGAATGTGCAAGAAGCTGCCTCCAACTATGCCATCCGGCTCTATCCCCGCTCCACTGGAAAGATGAGAATCCCGCCGCACCGCAATTGGCCGAGCGTGCCTTCCAATTTTTCCGAGCCTGAGTCGCCACGTGTGCCCCCCCATGACATCGCGATCCCCGTGCACTCATGCTGCTCACCTAAACCGAACCAACACTCTTTTTTTCAGCAGACCCCGACCATCGCTTCAACCCGCCATCTCTTGCACCACGCATCAACAGCATCCCCTTATGCTCCGGGGCTCTCTTAAACAACGTGGCATAACGGGGCGTATGGATTGTGGTCGTACCACTTGTCGCGCACAAGCAAGCGGTTGTCGGCCTATTTCTTCTTCCCGCAAAGCTCTACTGTTGCTTCCACTTGATTATCCTTTGGGCTGACCATCAAAAACCTCCCCTGGTATTCGGGATCTCTCTTGAAAAGCGTGGCATAGTCCTGATCGTACCTGCGTGCGTTGATCTTAGTCTCTCCGCTCTTTCGGTCGTACGCTGTTTCAACGACAAATGGAGCAACGCTCTGTGTTCCATTAGTCCGAACGTCGCTTGCGACTCGCCAAAATAGCTTTTCAGGATCGAGCATCGCCCTAGGCACCCCCTGAGCAACAGAAGCACACAATCGCGTGCCTTTGGCCACTACGACATACTCGCCTTTATCCACGAATTGAGCGAAGCTTGATATTGGATACCCAATGATGCCTGCCAGAACCAGTACATAGACAAACATATGCCCCTCGCTTTCATCGAGATCGTGAAAAGCCATGAGCCTGTGGCCAAGCGGCTTCATGGGGCAGGACATACCTCGTCCGCCTTCTGAGTCGAGCATTGCCGACAAGCTTCCTGCATGGCATGATCGATTCCTTACCACTCATCTGCACACGAGCTAATCCCATGACAAAAGACCGGAACAGCTCTGCACGAGAACAATCCTTCGATGAATCTCCCTTCTTACGTGAATTATCCGAGCACAACGCGGATGCGGTGTTTGCCGTCGATGACGAGCGGGATATTCGTATGGTCGATCGACACGTTGCCATCCACCTCCGTCAGCGTCACGCCGCGGCTTACATGGCGTGGATTGTCCACCGTGATGTCATAGACCGCCGAATGATACCGGAAACAAATCGAGTACCCAGGCCAGTGGCGCGGAACACAAGGATCGAGGGAGAGCGTGGTACCGCGCAAGCGGAAACCGAGTATCCATTCCATACCACCCCGGTAAAGCCAACCCGCCGCACCGCTGTACCAGGTCCAGCCCCCGCGTCCAGCATGCGGCGGTTCAGCATACACGTCGCCGGCTACGACGTACGGCTCGACTTTGTAGCGCTGGACATTCGCTCGCGAGGAGACCCGATGAACAGGATTCAGCATACGGAACAACTCGCCGGCCTTGTCCCCTTCACCCAGCGCCGCGAACGCCAGCACGGTCCACACGGCCGCATGTGTATATTGACCGCCGTTTTCTCGAATGCCTGGGACATAGCCTTTGATATACCCGGGATCCCTTGGCATCCGATCAAAGGGTGGCGTCAACAGACGGATCAGTCCATCCCGCCGGTTCACAAGATGCCGTTCCACTCCGGCCATGGCGCGCGCACCGCGGTCTGGATCTGCACCTCCGCTGATCACCCCCCAGGACTGCGCGATCGAATCGATGCGGCATTCCGGGTCTGCAGCAGAACCGAGTGGCATCCCATCATCGAAGTACGCGCGGAGGTACCATTCTCCGTCCCACCCGTCCCGCTCGATCGCGGCCTTCAACGCACTCACATGAAGCCGCCACCTTTCAGCGCGAACACGCTCACCGCGTTGAACCGCCACCTTGGCAAATTCCCAGAGCACTGTATGCAGAAACCAGCCGAGCCAGACACTTTCCCCCCTGCCATGCAGACCAACACGGTTCATCCCGTCATTCCAGTCTCCGGTGCCCATGAGCGGGAGGCCGTGGCTGCCGACCGCAAGGCTCCGGTCCAACGCGCGCGCGCAATGTTCAAAGAGAGTGGCCTGCGTCTGGGACACGCGTGGTTCAAAATAGGATTCATGCTGTCCCTCGGCCAACGCCGGGCCTTCCAGAAAGGGCACCATTTCATCCAGCACGGTCATATCGCCTGTCACTTCCAGAAACTGAATCACCGCGTACGGTAACCAGATCAGATCGTCGGAAATGCGGGTCCGCACACCGCGCCCGGATGGAGGATGCCACCAATGCTGGACGTCTCCCTCGACAAACTGCCGCGCAGCCGCCCGCAACAGATGCTCACGCGTGACATCGCGCGCCACCACACTCAGGGCCATGACATCCTGAAGCTGGTCACGAAACCCATACGCACCGCTTAGCTGATAAAAGGCCGCGCGCGCCCAGACGCGGCACACCAGAGTCTGATAGAGCACCCACCCATTCAACAAGATGTCCATTGGCCGCTCAGGCGTACGAACCTGGACGACACCCAGCACGTCATCCCACCGACGGATCACCTCTCCCAGGAGTGCGTTCACATCCGCACCGCGATAGCGCTTGATCAATAGACGAGCCTGCTCCCTCCCCGCTGTCTGACCGATGAACCACACGATCTCCGCGCGTTCGCCCTCCTCCAATTCGATCGACAGCTGCAGCGCCGCACAGGGGTCGAGACCGGCGCCGATCCTGCCGGATAACGGCCCGCCCAGTTCAAGTGCCAGTGGATCCTCAAGAGTCCGATTGCGGCCCAGGAACTCCGCGCGATCACCGGTCCATGATGTGTGTTTTCCGGCAAGATCGGCAAACGCGATACGCCCCCCGAACTCGCCGCCCCACGCATTCCTCGCAAACAGCGCCCCGGTCTCGGGATCGATCTCCGTAACGATGTACGGATGGGAGTCACTCCGGTTACTCCCCAGGACCCACTCGGCATAGGCCGTAATAGAAAGATGCCGCGAACGACCGGACACGTTCTGCAGCGTGAGTCGCGAAATTTTGATCGAGTCTTCGAGTGGGACGAATTGCAGCAATTCGGACAGGATACCGTGTGAACCATGATGAAACCTTGTATAGCCCTGCCCATGACAGGCGACATAGGGCGCCGGGTCATCGCGAATCGGCAAGGCCGTGGGACTCCACACTTCCTGTGACTGATCGTCGCGGATATAAAGCGTTTCCCCGGAGGGGTCAGTGACTGGATCGTTCGACCAGGGCGTCAGCTGATTTTCGTGGCTGTTCAGCGACCATGTAAACCCGGAGCCGGACTCAGACACGAGAAACCCGAACGAGGGATTCGCAATCACGTTGATCCATGGTCGCGGCGTACGCAGACCTTCAGCGAGAATGGTGACATACTCGCGCCCATCGTTCGCGAAACCACCCAGACCGTTGAACAATTCGAGCTCCTGCTCAGGTAACGGCACATCCATGCGTTTGCGGGCACGCCGTATGGGCCGGGGCGGGCGCGACGGACTGTGGCGGCGATGCAGTCGAGCCACCTGCTCCGCCAACGTGCCACGCCGGCTCAGCAGGACGACCCGGGCAACCTGCTGCATCAGTTTTTGATCTTGTGCCGAAAGAAGATCGGTCCGCAAAAGGTAAATATTGCCCCGTACCTCGCCAGTGTCCGGACAGAGACGCAACCGACTGCCGCGCACCAGCGACTCCAGCGAGCCTTGCAGATCCTGTTCGTAGGACGGCGGCTTCTCGTTCAGAATAATTACATCGGCCGATACTTGCCGCATCCGCCAGTATTCATGCGCCCGCAGCAACTGCCGGACAAGATCGACATCCTCCGCTCGATCGATACAAGCCAGCACGATGGGCAGATCCCCCGAGATGCCCTGCGCCCAGAGTGCCGCACGGTCCAGCGTGCTGTGAGCCAGTGTCTCTGAAGAAGGCCGCAGTGAGGCATCGACATATAACACGGCATTTGCCAATCGCTGGAACATCTGCGCTTCGTCGATCCCGATGCCGAGATGGTGCAGCTGGACTTGCGCCTGCGTCCAGGCCAGAGAGACCGCCCGCTCAAAGACTCTCGGGTCGCGATACTTGTCCGCCAAATCCAGCACCTGCTCGCGGGTGGGGCCGGCAATAGTCGAAAACACCAACCGCACGGTCCCCCCGGCGGGTACATGCAGAGTGCGGCGCAGGCTCAGCACCGGATCCAGGACCGACCCGACGGTATTCGAGAGGGGCCGCCGATCCATCATCGAGACCGCGGTACGGGCATGCTGCCCGCGCCCGAGAAACCGGGCGCGATCCGTTTCATATTGCAATGCGCCCACGGTGTCGCCTTCGACCACCACCACCTGGGCCACCCACACCGACGTATCCTCATCCGACCGCCTGCGGCGTGTGGCGAGCAGCGCACCGATCTCCGGCACGAATTCCGTCTGCACAAAGAGATTCCCGAAGGCCGGATGGGCCACATCGACGGCCTGTGGAGCCAGGGACAGCTCCGCATAGGAAGTGACTTCCAAATCGCGCGCCCCGGTCCCCAAGTTGGTGACGGACATGCGACGGACTTCAGCATCGTCTTCAGACGACACCACCACCTCGAGCGTCGTGCTCCAGTCGCCGTCCCGTCGGATAATCTCAGCCCTTTCTTCGGAGAAGGACACCTCATAGTCGTCGGCCTCGACCCCGCAGGGCTGATAGCCGGCCGACCATACCGTCCCGGTCTGCATGTCACGCAAATACATGTACGAGCCCCAGCAATCACGCGTCGCATCCTCCCGCCAGCGGGTCAGCGCAATATCCCGCCATCGGCTATATCCCGATCCGGCTGTAGTCAGCATGACGGCATACCGGCCGTTGGACAACAGATGCGTCCTCGGAGCCTCCTCATGCGGCGTGGTAAACCGCCGCGTGACCGGCGGGATGAGATCGCGGACGTGGGCCGCGGCCGAGACTTCTTCTGCACGCGGTCGGGTCACCGGCACATCGCGCGGGGTCCGTTCCTGAAGCAGGAGTTCAGTGGCCCGGACCATCGGCTCCGCGTGGAACCGGTTCCTCATCACCCCGTCGTTGAGGACATTCGCAATAGCAACCAGCGACATGCCCTGATGGTGCGACATATAGGCCCGGACGACGGCCACGTCTGTGCCTTCGGGTATCCGTGTCCCCGTGTAATCCAGCGCTTCATAGAACCCGTACGATCCCCTCCCTCCGGCCTCGGCAAGGCGACTGAAGCCCTGCGTGGCCGCGGCAGGATCGATCATGGCCGCGAGCGCAGTGGCATAGGGCGCGACGACCATATCCTCGATGAGACCGCGCTTGAGGCCAAGACCCGGCACACCAAAGCTGGAATACTGGTACGTCAGGTTGAGATCGCGCGCATTGTAGGCCGACTCCGAGACGCCCCAGGGCACCCCGCGCTCTGCACCGTATTGAATCTGCCGACGGACGATCAGGGCATACGTCCGGCTCAGCAAACTGCCTGCCGGAAACCGCATCACCAACGCCGGCATGAGATATTCGAAGATGGAACCAGACCAGGAAATCAACGCCGAACCGTCTCCCACGGGCGTCAGGGCACGGCCCAAGTGAAACCAATGCGATGACGGGATATCTCCCTTGGCAATGGCGATAAAGCTCGCCAGTCTGGCTTCCGACGCCAGCAAATCGTAGCAGCTGGGATCCAGACTGTTCTCGGTCATGCGATAGCCGATCGACAGCAACTTGCGCGTCGAATCGAAGAGAAACGTGAAATCCATCGCGTGCACCATCTGCTCCGAAGTCTGCGCGATGGCCGCAAGACGGCGCGTGAGAGCGGCGATGTCCGCGGCTGATTGCCGCACAGCATCAACCAACAGGGTGATTCGTGCCAAGGTGGACCAATCCTGTGAGGGACAACTGCGTAGCTGCTCCCGTAAGCACTCGAGTGCACAGAGCGCTTCCACGAACCGTTCGGGGGCGGCCGCTAGCGTGGGAATGGGATGGAAGAATGACGCGATGGCCGACCACTCCGGCGCCGGCCCGGACTGATGATCAAACAGGGCCACGAGGTCTTTCGGACCTAAGCGGACCCATGGGAACAACAGTTCCACGTCCCGGAGATGGCTCTCAACGCAGGCCCGAACCGCGTCAGCCCAGACGCGCAACTCCCCCTCCGGGCCTTCTGCACGCTCCTGAGAGAAGGCCTGCGCCATGTCCGCGACCGTACGGGCCGACGTGATCAGCTGACGAAACCGGCTTGTCCAGCCGAGGGCATCAGCTGGCCGCGACTGCAACCCCATGGCCAGCATCTCGACGGCCTGGCTCAACTGCTTCCGCGTTACCGTATGCGTTTGTCCCTGGTCTGGAATCTCTGCCAACGCCTCGCGTAACAAGCGAAAAGCATCGTCGATTCCAGCAAACAGATCCTCTTCGAGAGGGCATTGCTGAATCAACTCCCGGCATCCGTTGCCCAGCACCAACAGATGTCCGGCAAGATTTCCGCTATCCACGGAGGAGACATACCTGGGATCCAGCGGGTGAAGCGTACGAGTGTCGTACCAATTGTAGAAGTGCCCACGAAACAGCTCGAGACGGTTCATGGTCTCCAGTGTGGCTTCCAGTCGTTCGGTGGCGTCGAGAGTCCCCAGCCATCCTAGGTCACGGGCAGCCAGCGTTGAAAGCAGATAGAGTCCGATATTGGTCGGTGACGTGCGATGGGCTACAACGGGTTTCGGGTCTTCTTGAAAGTTATCAGGCGGCAGCGCGTGGTCCTCGGGAGACACGAACGTTTCAAAGAACCGCCAGGTCCGGCGCGCAATTAATCGGAGCGTACGCGCATCGGACGGAGAAATCGGCCCGGCCCCCGTGAATTGAGACGGCAGGCTGACCCACCGTGCCACGGCAGGTGCTGATACCCAGAGTAGAACGAACGGGGCCGCTACAGCCCAGGACTCATAGCTCCCAAACACAGCCACTCCTCCAGCTGCCACGAGGGCGAGCACCACACAACCCGCCATGCGCTGATACATTCCCGTCAAGTTGCACGTGTAGGCATCCTCGGCCTGAGCCGCAGTCACCCATTCCAACATTCGTGTGTGCGTAAAAACGAGCCGACCGAGCGTGCGAAGAATCGCATCCGTCATGAGCCATGCCTGATGCCCGAGGAAGGTGACGGTCAACGCGATCTGTCTCGCGGCCAACTTGAGGTCGGCGCCTGCTCCGCGGAAATGGGTACGCAGGGCCACACCCGGACGGCGTGGATAGAGCCCGAGCACGAAGGACAACAGCGACGGAACCGCCATCGTGGTCAGAATGAATCCTGACCACACCCAGGCAGACCTCTCCGGTAACAACCATCCGACGATCAAGGTCAGACAGGCAGCGGGAGCCGACAGGGTGCGGCGGAGGTTGTCGATAATCTTCCAACGGCCGATGGCGGGAATCACCACCGGGCGATGCGGGTCAGACCCGGTATGCCCTCGCCCGAACAGCCAGGGCAACAGCTGCCAATCGCCGCGCGCCCATCGATGCTGCCGGGCTGCCGCCGCTTCATAATGCGCGGGAAAGGCTTCGAAAAGCTCGATGTCGGTTGCCAGCGCCGCGCGCACGAACAGGCCTTCAAAGAGATCATGACTAAGCATCGCGTTGTCCGGCACCTTATCCGCCAGCGCCGCCTCGAATGCGTCGATCTCGTAAATACCTTTCCCCGTGTAGGATCCTTCTCGGAACAAATCCTGGTACACATCGGACACGGCCGACGCGTAGGGATCAATCCCGCTGGGCCCGGAAAACGTCTGTTGAAAATACGAGCCTTCACCGCTGCCCGGAAGCGACGGCGTGATCCGTGGCTGCACAACCCCATACCCTTCAAGCACACGCCCGGCCAGAGGGTCGAACCGGGGGCGGTTCAGCGGATGGGCCATCGTGCCGATCAACCGGTGCGCGGCTCCCCGCGGCAACCGTGTATCGGCATCCAGGGTGATGACGAACCGGACGGACGGAATCGCCTCAGCGGGCTGCCCACCGACGGACATGAACGTCGTGCTCGTCGAACCACGCAGCCATTGATTCAACTCATAGAGTTTGCCTCGCTTCCGTTCCCATCCCATCCAGACCTGCTCAGACTCGTTCCAGACTCGCCTGCGGTGAAACAGGATAAAACGCGCCCCGCCCCCGGCCGCGGGGCCATACCGCTTGTTCAGATGCGCGATTCCCTCCACGGCCCTGGCCAGCAATTCGGCGTCTCCTGGAATGCTTTCGCTCGGGGCATCTCTCCAATCTGAAAGCAGGGCGAAACGGAGGTCATCATCAGAATTCGCCAGATAATGCACTTCCAATCGTTCGACTTGCTCGTCGATGGCCTGCCGGCTCGTCAGCAACGTGGGCACCACCACGATCGTGCGCAAGTCTTTGGGAATACCGTTCCGCAATGCCATCCGGGGCAACGACCGGGGACCGAGGATGGCCATCACTGTCCGATTGATGAGCGCCATGGCGAGATCCGAGGCCGGCACGAGCGCAATGAGACC
>MSXM01000107.1:0-3285 GCA_002083565.1 Nitrospira sp. ST-bin4
GCGTCGCATGAAAACCGGAAGACCATCATCGATGTAGTCGAGCGGACGGCGGCACGGGTATTCATGCCGGTCACGGTCGGGGGCGGCGTACGAACGGTCGAGGATGTCCGCACTCTGTTGAATGCCGGAGCGGATAAGGTGAGTATCAACACGGCCGCGGTGGAGCGGCCTGAGTTTGTGAAAGAGGCGGCTCAGCGATTTGGCACGCAATGCATCGTAGTCGCCATCGATGCCAAACGGAGCGCCGCCGGAGGCAGTTGGGAAGTGTTTACGCATGGCGGGCGAAAATCGACCGGGCTTGATGTAACCGAATGGGCGAAGAGAATGGAACGCTTTGGCGCAGGCGAAATCCTTTTGACGAGCATGGATCAAGATGGACAGCAAAGCGGGTATGATCTTGGCCTGACGGCTGCCGTATCCGGAACGGTTTCGATTCCCGTGATTGCCTCGGGTGGCGTTGGGACGCTCGATCATCTGTACGAGGGGTTTGCCAAAGGGAAGGCCGATGCGGTATTGGCTGCCTCGATATTTCATTTTCGGACCTACACGATTCAACAGGCCAAGGCTTATCTGAAGACGCGTGGCATTCCCGTGCGGTCGGATGGAGTTGCGCAGGCGGCATGATCAGATGAGTGAGATATCGACGGATCAATTCAAGTTCGATGAGCAGGGTTTGCTTCCGGCAGTCGTTCAGGACTGGCTGGACGGATCGGTCCTCATGCTTGGCTATATGAATCAGGAGGCCATTGCCAGGACCCTTACCACGAAGCGGGTCCACTTTTGGAGCCGGTCCCGCAGGCAGCTTTGGGAGAAAGGCGAAACATCCGGCCACGCGCTGCATGTGAAAGATCTTTTCGTCGATTGCGACCATGACACCATACTGGTGAAGGCCCAGGCGGTGGGACCCACCTGTCACACGGGTGAGCGTGCCTGTTTCTTTGTCAGACTCGACGAGCAGGGCCGGATTGGCGGGGACAAGACGCAGGATGCCGCGGGCGGTATTCTTAATGCGGTCTTGCAGACAATACGAGATCGCCGGGCGCATCCGCGGACAGGCTCTTACACGACGAAGTTGTTCGAGGGAGGCCACGATAAGATTCTCAAGAAAGTTGCGGAAGAAGCCGGTGAAGTGCTGCTGGCATCGAAAGGCGGCAAGCGGGAAGAAATTGTCTACGAAATCGCCGACCTGTTGTTTCACACCCTCATGGTCCTGGGCTATCACGACATTGCACTGCAGGACATCTATATGGAACTCGGCAAACGGTTCGGCAAGGCAGGCTTGAGAGAAGAATCGTGAGGAGTCGGCGATGAGCGATTGTCTGTTCTGTAAGATCGTAGAAAGAAAGATTCCGGCCAAGATCGTGCATGAAGACGATGAGACCCTGGCCTTCGACGATATCAATCCGCAGGCGCCGGTGCACACACTGGTCATTCCCAAGAAGCATGTCGCTGCGGTGCAGGCGTATGGTCCTCAGGATCAATCGTTGATCGGGCAATTACTGCTGGCCTGCACGAAAGTTGCGAAAGACAAGGGCCTGGCTGAGTCAGGCTATCGGCTTGTCGCCAATACCGGTAGGGATGGCGGCCAGACGGTGTTTCATCTGCATTTTCACCTGATGGGCGGGCGACAGATGGGCTGGCCTCCCGGCTGAGCAGGATATTCAACAGGTCTCCCAACCCCGCGCTCAGCCGTTCAACCTACTCAACGTACCGGTAGTCTCACAGGGAGCGTAGTCCCCTCAATTGACACCATTCAATTCTGTTTGTTAATCTGTCAGGTCAATTAATCCGACAACTTATCAACCGACTCGTCAGGTCGTGCATGACGGAGCTGTAGGAGCTGCGACTCTCGTGGGCCAAGGTTTGATTTCAGACGACATCATTGATCAAGTCAAGGGACGGGTCGATATTACCGAGATTGTGAGCCATCACGTCTCCTTGACCAAGGCCGGACAGAATCTGAAGGGCTTGTGTCCATTTCACCAGGAAAAAAGTCCCTCGTTCACGGTGAGTCCCTCAAAACAGATTTTTCATTGTTTCGGCTGCGGGGCCGGTGGGAATGTGTTTACATTTGTCACTCGTATCACCGGCGCGAGTTTTCCCGAGGTTGTCCGCGAGCTTGGACGGAAGGTGGGGGTCGAGGTTGAAGAAGTCGCCGCCCACGCCGGGTCCCAGGGGGGGCAGGCGAAGCGGATTGAGCAACTCAATCACGCTGCTGCGGCCTGGTTCACACAGACATTGCATGATGCGCGGGCCGGCGCTGTCGGGCGTCAATATTTGGAGAGTCGAGGCATTCATCCGGACACGATCAACCGGTTTGGGATCGGTGTCGCCCCGGCCGAATGGGATGGCCTGATCAAAGCCCTCGCGAAGCAGGGGTTTGCGGCTGGCGATCTGGCTGCAGCCGGGCTCGTGGTGGCTCGAGACAGCGGGTCCGGGTTCTACGATCGGTTTCGTGCGAGAGTCATGTTCACGATCACCGATTTGCGCAAGCGAGTCGTGGGATTCGGCGGTCGTGTGTTGGGCGACGGCATGCCCAAATATCTGAATTCTCCCGACACGCTTCTGTTTAAGAAGGGACAGACGCTCTTTGCGCTCGATCAGGCTCGTGAGGCGATCGTTCGGACCAAGACGGTCATTGTCGTCGAAGGCTATTTTGATGCGATAGCGCTGCACCAAGCGGGGCTTACGCATACGGTGGCCACCCTGGGCACCGCCTTGACCCCTGAGCATGTTCAGGCTCTGCGGCGGTTCGCCGAGAACGTCGTCCTGCTGTTCGATCCCGATGCGGCGGGCGTGCGGGCTGCACTGCGCGGGTTGGATCTCTTTGTGAACAGCGGAATGGGCGTCAAGGTCATTACCTTGCCGGCAGGAGAGGACCCCGATACGTTTGTACGGAAAGCGGGTACGGGCGCATTTGTGCGGCTGGAAGCGGCGGCTCCGAGCCTCTTGGATTATGCGTTGGACCACACGGTCAAGCAGGCCGAAGCCGGGTCGTTGGAGAGCCGAATTCACAGCGTGGATGGAGTCCTGCGCATTCTTCAGCGAAGCGAGCATCCGATTGAACGTGAACAGCGTATCAAGATTGTAGCGGAACGATTGGGGATCAATGAATCGCAGTTGATCCAACGGTATCCGGCGCTCATGGCGCAACAGCAGCGGGGGTCGGTAGCCGCTGCTCTTCAACCTGCGTCGACGTCGTCGCTCTCCACTCTGTTCAAAGGGGTACCGGAAGAGCGGGACCTCCTCTTGCTGCTGTTGCATGGCAAGTTGTTGCCTGCGGAT
>MSXM01000107.1:3348-5021 GCA_002083565.1 Nitrospira sp. ST-bin4
TGGGTCAGGATGGGCGCATCGGCGTTCGGGCGGTGCTGGATGCTGCGATGGACGATCCCGAATGCGGCGCTCTTGCGACGGAACTGTCGATCCGGGACGATCATTTCGACGATGTGCCGATGCACATCAAAGCTTGTCTGGACAGTCTCGACCGAAAACGGGCGGAACAGATTCTTCGTGATCTTATTGCCAGGTTGAAAACGGCGGAGCGCGCAGGGCAGGTGGAAGAGGCGCGGCTGTTGAATGTGCAAATCAACGAATTGCGGATCCGAAAAGCCGGCGCACCACCCGCCGGAGCGGTGTCCTTGGTGAAGGAGTAGTCATGGCGAAACAAGAATTACTCGTCGAGGTGAAAAAGCTGATCGCGATCGGGAAGGAAAAGGGCTTCCTGACCTACGACGAGCTCAACAATACCTTGCCGGCCGAAGTCGTCTCCTCAGGCCAATTCGGCAGCATTATGTCTATGTTCAGCGAGATGGACATCGAGATCATCGATGCCCCGGAAGGGGAGCGGATTCGGAAGCGGCCTGGAAACGGCGAGGCCCGTGATGACGGCGAGGATGCCGAGGCGGAGTCCGAAGAGGAAAACGACAAGCCGATCGATCTGACGCCGGGTGCGCTGAGCCGGACAGACGATCCCGTGCGGCTCTATCTCAAGGAAATGGGCAGCGTGGCGCTGCTCAGCCGTGAGGGAGAAATCGAGATCGCCAAGCGGATCGAAGAAGGCAAGAAGGATATTGCGTCGGTGATCTACGGCATGCCGATGACGATCGAGTTTGTCCTGGTTCTGCGGGATCAGCTCAAAGATGCCACGATTGATGTGCGTGAAATCGTGCCGGTGCAGGAGCAGGAAGAGGAGCTCGAAGAAGATCAGCAGCCGGTCGAGCGGGATTATGAAGAGCTGCGCGTCAAGACGTTGGATGCTTTGAATGCGGTGCGCAAAGTATCGCTGGGACTGAAGGCGCTGGTGGAAAAAGGCAAACACATCGGCGCTGATCCGGTGAAGCTCAAAAAGTTCAAGAAGCAATTCGACGTGGCGCGCCAGCAAGTGGTGGACAAGATCGAATCGGTCAATCTTCATGGGGTGCTCAAGGACCGAATGGTGCAGCGTGTCCGCGATCTGGCCGTTCAGATTCGGGCGGCAGAACGAGAGGTCATGAGCTGCCAGCGGCGGATCGGGTTCGGGGGAGAAGCCGGCGCGGAGCTGCTCAGGAAAATGTGCCGAACCAAGCAAGATTTTCTGGCCGTGAAGCGGAAAGCGGGCGTCTCGGAAGACACGCTCACGGACATTAAACGGATTTATCAGGGCGCCAAGGCCAAGATCCGCCAATTGGAAGATGAGGAGGCGTTGGTTCCGGCCGAGGAGATCAAGGACGCCGTCAAACATCTCGACGTCGCGGAGGAGAAGGTCAAGCGAGGCAAAGCCGAACTGGTGGAAGCGAATCTGCGTTTGGTGGTCAGCATCGCCAAGAAGTATACCAATCGCGGCTTGCAGTTCCTGGATCTGATTCAGGAAGGCAACATCGGCTTGATGAAGGCGGTCGACAAGTTCGAATACAAGCGGGGCTACAAGTTCAGCACCTATGCGACCTGGTGGATCAGACAGGCGATTACACGGGCCATCGCCGACCAAGCCCGGACCATCCGGATTCCGGTCCACATGATCGAGACGA
>MSXM01000015.1 GCA_002083565.1 Nitrospira sp. ST-bin4
CCGGGCAACATCCGCGAACTGCAAAGTGTGATCGAACGCTCCGTAATTCTGAGTTCAGGCCAGACATTTACTGTCGATGAATCTTGGCTTTCGAAGCAACCGGTTCGCCGACCATTCCAATTTCCTTCATCCGGACCGGTAAAAGGTGCCCCCCGAAGCGAACGAGAGATCATCGAAGCTGCGCTCCTAGCCTCTAGAGGCCGGGTCTCCGGCCGTTCAGGGGCCGCAGCGAAGCTCGGAGTTCCCCCATCCACCCTTGACCATCGCATTAAAGCATTGCGCATTGACAAAACCCAATTTAAATTTGGCTGAAGAAGAGCTCACCGAATCCCCCAGATTCATAATATTCACCGAATTCACCACATTCACCAGACCTAGACAGTCAGGGTCCTGTGCAGTCTCAGCCACTTACCTGGGCGTGTCGTTTGCTATTGAACCATCGAGCGACAGGCAACGAGCATGACGTTCAGAATCGACCAAGTTCCGACTGCCCAAGGCTTGGTGTTACGAATTAGCGGTCGGCTCTCAATGGAAGACCTGAATGTGGTTCGCACCGCGCTCGGCGGACGCCGTGTCGTCGCCATCGAACTCGCAGAGGTAGAACTGGTCGACCGTGACACTGTGCAGCTTCTGGCACAGACCGAAGCCGAAGGCATCGAACTCAGGAGCTGTCCAGCCTATATCCGCGAGTGGATCACGAAGCAGCGAGAATGCAGCTAGCGCGCCGCGTGGTCAGCGATGGGTCGCATTCATTTGGACCATTCAGCTGCGAAGGAGGGGATTATGACGACGCTCTCAGAGGTAGTAGATAAAACGGCGATTCGGCCGTTTCAAGCCACCATTCCGGACGCGGAACTATCGGAATTGCGCAGACGCATCAACGCGACAAGATGGCCTGACCGCGAAACTGTTCCAGATGCGTCGCAAGGCGTGCAGCTTTCGACAGTTCAGAAACTCGCGCGCTATTGGGCAACCGAATACGATTGGCGCAAAGTCGAGGCTCGAATGAACGCCTACCCGCAGTTCATCAGCGAGATCGACGGGCTGGATATTCACTTCATCCATGTGCGTTCAAAGCATCCCAATGCGTTGCCCGTCATCGTTACGCACGGATGGCCCGGCTCGATCTTCGAACAGATAAAGATCATCGATCCCCTCACCGATCCCACGGCACATGGCGGGAAGGCTTCGGATGCGTTTGACGTTGTGATTCCGAACATGCCGGGCTACGGGTACTCAGGCAAGCCGACCACCACTGGTTGGGATGTTGACCATATAGCGCGCGCGTGGGACGTGCTCATGAAACGACTGGGGTACATGCGATACGTGGCACAAGGCGGCGACTGGGGCGCGATCGTAGTGGATCAGATGGGCGTGCAAGCGCCGTCAGGACTGCTGGGCATTCACACCAACATGCCCGGCGTCTTTCCAGCGGATATTGACGCGGCGGCCTTTTCCGGCGCGCCGGCTCCATCAGGGCTCTCGGCCGATGAGAAACTCGCTTACGAGCGTCTGCAGTTCGTCTATCAAAAGGGAATCGCCTACGGGTTCCAGATGGGCTTACGCCCGCAGACATTGTACGGAATCGCGGACTCTCCTGTTGGTCTGGCGGCCTATTTCCTTGATCACGACGCACGCAGCTATGAGCTTATCGCGCGCGCCTTTGACGGCCAGGTTGAGGGTCTGACCCGCGACGACATTCTCGACAACATCACGCTCGCCTGGTTGACAAACACGGCGCTTTCTGGCGCGCGTCTCTACTGGGAATACTTTGGCAAAGGGTATTTCAACGTTAAAGGCGTCTCCATCCCGGTAGCCGTGAGCGTCTTCCCAGACGAACTCTATCCAGCTCCGCGAAGTTGGGCAGAGCAGGCATATCCCAAACTCATCCACTACAACAAGCTCAACAAAGGAGGACACTTCGCGGCATGGGAACAGCCGCATCTCTTTGTTGAAGAGCTCCGCGCGGGACTTAGGTCGCTGCGGAAATAGCATGAAGCCGTGAGGCGATAGCACGCTGCTCATGCGTGCCATCGTCTCACCATGTTAGGAGATTCGGATGTTCATGCACCGGAAGAACCGTGATGCCATCGCCAAGCTGTCCACGGAGCAATATCGCGTTACGCAGCAGGGCGGGATCGAACTGCGAAGCGGCAGCAATTCCTATCAAACCACACACAGTCCGCTTTCCTCTCGAACAAGCGAACCGCGCATTACAAGAATTGAAAGCGGGACGCTTTCAAGGGGCGGCTGTCCTCACGATGTGATCGCGAGGAACTGCAAGTGATCAGGACACTACGCGTCCTAGTGAGCTTGTCGGCCAACCCTCACCACGTTTCTGACAGACCCCGACTTCAAACAATGGTGACCACGTGCATGCCAATAGGTGCAAGAGACGGTGCAATGGCCGGCCAGTTGTTGCACCGCCCTTCAAGTTGCCCCCTGGATCCCGTCGAACAGAACAAATTGTGCTGAGAAAATTTTACTCGCATCACAAACTCTGCTATACCACACACATAGGCAATCACAATTTTTGAAATTGAAGGGGGGTGGAGTACTCATGGCAACGAAGAAAGCAGCAAAGAAGCCTGCAAAGAAGGCGGCGAAGAAGAAGTAGTCGCGCCATGAGGAGGCGTCGGTCACGGCGCCTCCTCACCATCTCACGTCCTTCATCTTTTCGAATTCCACACCACATCACACAAGTCGCTATCCGATCGAAGACTTCCTTGGCAATGTCTCCGATAGACTCGCGCACCTGAGAGAACCTACTTCGCAGCCAAGAGCTCACCTTCACCAATCAGCCTTCTATCGGAATGGAATCGGCGAAGGTGCCGGGATGCAACCGGTTACGTCGGCACAACACACATCATGCAGAGAAGGTAAAAGAGGGCGGAGCGACCGGCAAGCTGAGATCACGACAACGAAGAGACGGCGCGGAAAAAGAAAGGGGAAGTGATGGCCACATCACTTCCCCCAGTTTCTTAGCGCCAGAAGAGAGTCCATAGCGTAAAGAAAGCAGCGCTTGAATCTTATCATGAACGTTCCCTTCGACAACAAAATAAATATATCAATGCATTCAACGACTTAAAATACATTCGTCGAAGAGGATACACAAAGAGCTGCGTGACTGGCCCCTCGAAAAAGACCGGGGTCTGGAAGTTTTGACCTGCCTTCGGACCGAAACCCATAACTGACTCTATCGCTTTCGATCGAGAATACTGGAAGCCCGCTCAGACGTTTCCTTGACCAGCACACCCATCTTCGGATGCGACGGCTCGAAATCGACCGGCCAGCCATGGTGACGAAGTCGTTCGCTGGCCGTGGGACCGATCGAGGCAACAACCATCTTCGTGAGCGCTGATAGAAAGAACTCGACTTGTCCATCCAGTTCCAGCACCTGCATCACATGATCAGCCTGCGCCGCATTGGTGATCAACATCACGGTGACGCGCCCGGCGATGATTTCATTGAGCGCATGACGGAGCGGGGCAAGATCGTCCGGCAGTGCCCACTTATAAATGGGGACTTGAAAGACCTCGGCACCACGCCGTTGCAATGCCTCACGCAATGCCGGGTTCGGCATCCCGTACTCTTGCACCGCCACGCGTAATCCCATCACGGGCAAACGCTCATCGACAGTGCGAACCACATCGACCCATGTGTTCGGTTCCGGGACAGTTGCAGTCGGCTGGAGACCGAGCGCCCTCAAGGCCGCGGCCGGCTTCGGCCCCCTGGCAACAATGGCCGTCCGGGCCAGAGCCTCCACGATCGACGGCCAGGGATAGCGCAGCTTGAGAAGATCGAACAGTGCGATCGTGCCGGCGCCGGTCAGGAGGATCAGCATATCGATCCATCCAGTCATCAACCGAATCCCAAACTCCAGGGCTGCCGAATTGTCCTCCAATGGAATTTCGCGGAGGGCTGGAGCGACGAGGGACTTGCCGCCATACCGTCCAATCAGGCGGGCCATCTCCACCGCCATGCGAGACTCGAATGAGGCAACCGTCAGACCGTGGAAGTCAGGTTGGTCGAAGCCGTGAATTGCAGACGTCATATCGTGTGGAATTCCATTTGACGGGGCCGCATGCCGCCCCTACTATACAAACACTACGGGGACAAGGGCCAGACGAATGATGAACCAGCCGCTCCATCGAGGGTTACGACATCTCGCACTTCGCGTGACGGATCTCGCGCGTTCACGCCGATTCTACGAACAGGTGCTCGGCATGCAGGTGGTGTGGGAACCTGATCCGGAGAACGTGTATTTCAGCTCCGGAAACGACAACCTGGCACTCCATCAAATCCCGAAGGGCGAACTTGCAGCACACCAGCCGCCGCAGGCCCAACTCCTCGATCATATGGGAGTGATTCTCGACAGTCCGGAGGCGGTCGACCGGATGTATCACGCCATCGCGCCCACGATCGAATCACTTGGCGGACATATCGCCAAAGAGCCGAAACAGCACCGTGACGGCAGTTACTCGTTTTATGTGACCGACCCGGACGGCAACGCGATCCAGGCGCTGTACGAGCCGACGATCAGCACATTTGAATTTACACGTAAGGGGTGAGGCGATGTCAGCCGTATACTCATTCGATTTGAGAATCCTCCTCGCCTTACACCCGGCGCCTCATGTTTCACGACCATGACGCTCTGGGAACGGCTACCGAGAAATCACTATGTGGCCCTCGCCCCATGGTGCTGGGTGCAGTTGGAAAGCGCTCACGCGCCTGGACCGTTTCCCTTTGTGGCCGGCGTCGCACCAGACGTAGCGGGAAGCCTCACCGAAGCACACAGCCTCCTGGCCAGTGCCATCGACACAGCCATCAGCGACGTCTTTTCCAAGAGGGCGCCCGTCGACGATCCGGACCGGCAGAGGCGGCTGGAAGACGCGTATGCGGAACTGGTGAATGCGCGTCCTTACCTGAACCGACACATCACATGTGGCCGGAATCCGGACGGCACCTTTCGCTGGGAGTTTCCGACCGACCCCACCCGCTCATCCACGGTGACGAACGGCGGCCTTCGCATATTTCATTCAGTCAAACGGCAGGCCATTCCTCTGGGATTCGACCAACGCCCCCTGGGACCAATGGTGGGAACCCTGCTCGGCATGTTAGACGGCACACGCCAGACTGACGAGATCAGGACAGTCCTAGAGACCGCGCCGCGCGAAGCCAGAACGGCGCTCACCCGGCTGATGGAATTGCTGATTCAGCATGAGTGCCTTCTCAATTCGCCGAGGACCTCGATCCGGCCGCACTGGCTCAAATCCATACAGGACCGGGATATGGTGCATCTCGGCCACGCGGCGCTGCTCTATCGGCAACTGGACAATTTTTTTCTCTTCGACCCCTGGCTGCTGCCGTGGTTCGCCGAATCCTCCCTCCCCTCCCTGTGGGGCTCGCTCTTGCCCAAGCCATCGGCTGTGTTCTTAACCCACGACCACGACGATCATGTCGATCCTCGCACACTGCTCCACTTGCCGAAAGACACGCCGATCATCGTGCCCAGTCGGCGCAACCGGAAAACATTCTTTTACGATTACCTGCCGCTCCTACGGGAACTCGGATTCGGCCGCGTAGTCGAACTGGCGCACGGCGAGAGCTGGCCACTCGAGGGCGGAACCATCGTCTCCGTGCCGTTCTACGGTGAGGACCCCTGCGATCTACAGATGCCGAGAAACTGCTACTTGATCAGCGACCGTGGCTACAACATCCTCGTCCATGCGGACAGCGGGCCGGCCAACGACGGACGGTCGCCGCTGAAGGACGGCGTCATCGCTCAACTGGCCGGCAAATATGGTCCGATCCCGCTGGTGTTCGCATCGCAACAGCAGTTGCTCGAACTCCGTAGCCATGCCGCCCAGGCGCCCTTGTCTCATCCGGGCAAGTGGCTGGAGGTGGGTGAGAACGGCTATCTCACCAACGCCTATCTGAGCGACCTGTGCCGTGCGGCGCAGGCGAGGCTCTTCGTGTCCTACGCCACCGGCGGCGCCGACTGGTACCCGGACCATTTGTCGTTCATGTTCAGCCGGCGAAACCCTGCGCGCACCGCGCTCCTCACCGCCCGGTGGGAACGTCCGGAAACACTGAAAGACCTTCTCTCCCTGCACAATTGTGGGTATCATTGCTCGCGGGCGCTGGATCTGTATCGATCGACCAGCGATGCGCGGATTGAGATCGTCTCAACAGGCGACGCGCTGACCCCTCTGAGTCTTCACCGGCTGGATCACGGCGATCCGCCGTTTATGACAACCGGGCGACACGTGTAGCCGGATTGTCATCGCACGGTTGAAAGGATTACACATGAGCGGGCCATCTTCTCCCATCTTAGTCACAGGGTCGGCAGGCTTTATCGGATTTCATGTGGCCCGGCGTCTGTTAGATCGCGGTGATTCTGTCATCGGTCTCGACAACCTCAACGACTACTACGACGTCCGGCTGAAAGAGGCACGTCTGGCCCAACTGACCGCGCACAAGGGATTTCGTTTTGTCAGGCTGGACCTGGCCAATCGGCAAGGCATGCGGGATCTCTTCACCGACGAGCCGATTCAGCGAGTGGTCCATCTGGCCGCACAAGCCGGCGTACGCTATTCACTCGTGAACCCTCACGCCTACACCGAAAGCAATCTCGAAGGCTTCATGAACATTCTGGAAGGCTGCCGCCATAGCCGCGTCGCGCATTTGGTGTACGCATCGTCCAGCTCCGTTTACGGCGGCAACACCCACATGCCGTTTTCCATCCACGACAATGTGGACCACCCTGTCTCGCTCTATGCCGCCACGAAGAAAGCCAATGAACTCATGGCCCACTGTTACGCACATTTGTATCGGATTCCCTGTACAGGATTGCGATTTTTCACAGTCTACGGCCCGTGGGGCAGGCCTGATATGGCGCTGTTCATTTTCACGAAAGCAATTTTGGAAGGAACGCCGATCGAGGTGTTCAATCACGGCAACATGCGACGCGATTTCACCTATGTGGATGATATCGTCGAGGGCATTATCCGGACCCTCGATCACCCGGCGACGGTCAATCCAGCCTGGTCGGGAGACAAGCCGGACCCCGGCACCAGTTCGGCACCGGCCCGCGTCTACAATATCGGCAACCACCAACCGGTGGAGCTTCTGCATTTCATCGAGGTATTGGAAAAGGCGCTCGGCAAGAAGGCGGAGAAGAAGCTGATGCCGTTGCAGCCGGGCGATGTGCCTGCCACCTACGCCGACATCGACGACCTCACGCGCGATGTCGGATTCGCACCGGCCACACCGATCGAAGAAGGCATTCCCCGCTTTGTAAAGTGGTATCGAGAATTTTACCAAGCCTGATAAAAACCAGCCTTCTCCCTTGTGCGGAGCTTACGGACACCCGATCGGAATGAACCCTCTCCCAAAGATATCCGACAGCGTCACATAGCGCGCGTTATCGTAGAAGGAGTAGCTCGCCCCGCGCTGATTGCGGCCGGAAAGGTCTCCGCCATAAGACGGGTCAGATCCGAACCACAAGCCCCCACGGGTTTTCTGAACCAGCTGAAGCCATTCCATATACAGTCCACAAACCTCGCCTTGCACTGAGCCGGAGCCTGTCGTGCTTGCGTGCCACTCCCGAGCCCAATCCGGAACATTTCGCCCTCCCATACCCGATGGTCGATCCTGGTAGGCTGGCACTTCGTAATGTGGGGCCGCAACTGGAGCGGGACGGGGAACTATCGGCATATTGTCCAGCGACGGCACTACCGACAGGGGCCTTAACATCATAACTCGGCAACCGGGCCGCTCCTTGTTGGTATAGATCGTGTCCCCATCCGCCGTGAGACATTCCAATACGCCTGTCGGTTCAGGAGCCGGCGGCGGAGTATCGGCTGACGCGGAACC
The DNA here is from genome assembly GCA_002083565.1 of Nitrospira sp. ST-bin4. Lineage (GTDB taxonomy): Bacteria > Nitrospirota > Nitrospiria > Nitrospirales > Nitrospiraceae > Nitrospira_D. Next base: position 7,879 of record MSXM01000015.1, read on the forward strand.
GGAAAACATCGCCGCGAGTATGGATACTGAAAACACCATTCGCATGAGCCACATGGGGCACCTCCGTAAAAATGAACCGATGAGCCGCGCACAGGCTCTCCGATAATTCCGTCCTCGTCTACGCGCACACACAACTTACGTAATGGGACTTCCAAGAATCTATGCCACTTTGGGAGGGGGAAACCCAACTCCTGAGCCGGTTCCAGGAAATCCGGCTACCCACAATCATCCGAACCAGGTCATGTCCGGGCTTGGAATTGAAGGCTTTGCCTTGTTCGCTTGAGGACAATGAGGTATCCTCCACCCCATTCCGGGTGAATAGATAGTGAGAAGCGATCCGGATCGTGGATCGGCACTCCCTTTCTCCTTTACATGTTTCCGTTCAGGCTTGACCTCACACGGGCCTCGCAATGACCGATAACGATGTCCTCAGCAACTTGCTGCTTATTTACACCGTCTCTATTGCGGTGGTGTTTCTCTTTCACCAGTTTCGCTTACCATCCATCGCCGGGTTTCTCGTCGCCGGATCCGTGATCGGCCCGCATGGGTTCAACCTCATTTCAGATATCGGTACCGTGCAAGTTCTCGCGGAAATTGGAATTGCCCTGCTGTTATTCACCATCGGCATCGAGTTCTCGCTGGTCCAACTCGCCTCACTGAAGCGACTGCTTCTGGTCGCCGCACCGATTCAAGTCGGCGGGGTCATCGTCCTCGTGTGGCTCGGCGGCATCATTGCGGGAATACCGGGCCCGCAGGCGGTGTTCTGGGGCTTTCTGTTGTCACTCAGCAGCACCGCGATCGTATTGAAAGCGCTGGCGGCAAGCGGAGACAGCGATGCTCCGTACGGCCGCGCAACCATCGGCATCCTGATCTTCCAGGACCTCGCCGTAGTGCCCATGATCCTGCTGACGCCGATTCTGGCCAGCCCCAGCGAGGACGCACTCTCAACCATCCTGTTGCCCGTAGGAAAATCCGTGGTGCTCGTCGCCTGTATCGTTGCAGCCGCCTGGTATGCAGCGCCGAAGGTGCTCGAGTACATCGTCCGCAGCCGCAGCCGCGAGCTCTTTTTGCTGACGATCATTGTCATCTGCCTCGGCATCGCATGGCTGACTTCAATGAGCGGCCTGTCTCTCGCATTGGGCGCCTTCATTGCCGGGCTCGTCATTTCCGAGTCGGAGTATAGTCACCAAGCCATCGCGGAGGTACTCCCGTTCCGAGACAGTTTTAACAGTCTGTTCTTCATCTCCATCGGCATTCTGATGGATTGGCGAATCCTGCTCCAGTATCCCGGAGTCGTCACCGGCCTATTACTCGTTGTGTTGCTTCTAAAATTCCTCAGCGGCGCCGGAGCCGTGCTGGCCGCATCGATCCCTCCACGGGCGGCGGTCATGACCGGCATAGCCCTGGCTCAAGTAGGCGAATTCAGCTTTGTACTGGCCCAGGTCGGTCAAGAGCACGGCCTGATGTCCGGCACACCCTATCAAGTATTCCTGGCGGTCTCCGTCTGTTCCATGATCATCACGCCGTTCCTCATGCAGGGGTCGCCACATCTCGCCCGGCACGTAGAAGCCGTCCAGCGGCTCCGCCGTTGGCTGCCCGGCCAGACCACGGCCCATGTGCTGGAGACAGAAGGGCGGCACCTCCGTATCAAAGACCATGTGATCATCGTGGGGTACGGATTGAACGGCAGAAACCTGGCTCGCGTGCTGGGTGAAACGGAAGTACCCTACATTGCGTTAGATCTGGACGGCGATACGGTGCGCCGGGAAGCGCAGCACGGCTTGCCCCTCTACTACGGCGATGCCACGAACCCGCACGTGCTCCGGCATATGAAAATCGACGATGCCAGAGTCCTGGTGATCGCGATTTCCGATCCGTTCATGGCCCGCCGAACCGTCCAAGTGGCGCGCAGTTTGAATCCGAAGATTCATATCGTCGTCAGGACGCGCTACCTGCGCGAGCTGGAAGAGCTCCATCAACTCGGCGCCGACGATGTGGTGCCGGAAGAATTTGAAACATCGATCGAGATTTTCGCGCTGGTGCTGCGGACCTACAACATGCCGCAAGAATTCGTGATGCGGAAGGCCGAACAGGTTCGGCGGGAAGGCTATGCCCTGTTGCGCCGGAGCGAGCTGCCCGAGTTGGCCCACCATCTTCGTGGCGGCACACTCAGCGATGTGGAAGTGGAGACTTGTCGGATCGAGGAGGATTCACCGGCAGCCGGGAAGACCATCGATCAACTGGCCTTGCGGCCCCGAACCGGCACCTCGATTATTGCGTGGACCAGAAGCGGCATCACAGAATCCAATCCTTCTATGAAAACCACACTTCTTCCCGGTGACATCATCGTCTTACTGGGAACGCGCGACCAGATCCGTCGGGCAATGGGTCTCATTCTCTTACGCGAAACAGAACCCCCTAGCGGACGCTCCCCGTCATAACCTGATACGCCTCTTCCAGTGTGCCGGCGTGAATAAGCTGTACCCGCTTTCGATCGGCTGTTTCTTTCGTGATTACCCAGTCGGTGGTAAAGATCTGCTCCCGGGGTACGACCATCGCCCGGTACTGAGCACCGGCTGCCGCTTCAATTTTTACAGGTAATCCTCCGACAGCCTCAAGTCGGCCATCCGGGGTAATCTGGCCGGACAGGGCTACGTCAGATCTGATCACTTCACCCTTATAGACCGCCATGATACCCACCGCCACGGCAGCCCCGGCACTCATCCCGTCGGTCATGGCCATATGCGAACGATTTTTGATCGTAATCAGCCAATTACGGCCGTCATCGCCGACGGCGTGGGCCACGGCCCGCATGGCCCGACGTACTCCCTCTTTCCACTCCTCACCCACAAGTGAGCCACCTCCCAGATTGATCTCGCTGAACTGGACCGTCGGACCATCCTCCCTCATCGTCCGCTCGAACTGGATGATGATGTAATTGACGACACCGGGAAGCCCTTCTTCAGGCACACCCAGAGCCGGAACGAGCACCGTCCGCGCGTCGCTTCCTGCCCATACCGGCGACACGAACAGAGCAGCAACAATGATTACGAACATGAGCTGGAGGATATTGAGACGACCGGTCAGCTTCTCCACCGCAGCGTCACCCGCTCTTTGAGGGGATGTTCCATCGGCTGCCCCGTCTGAAGCGAGGCGAGATGAGCAGCCTTGAGTTTGTAGTACCACTTGGCCGGCATGTCGGCATCGCCAAGAAACATTGACGATGGTTTGTGGCGAAGCCCCACGGCAAGATGCTTCATGGCACGTTCATCCTGACCCAGAAACATCTTGGTGAGTGTACGGAAAATCAGATTTCCAAACGGAAGCCAATGCAGCCCGCGCCAATAGGCGGAGAAATCGATACGGCATTCCATATCCGATATGGGCGTGGCCATCAGCCGGTTGGCCATCCATACCCGCCCGCACTCCATGAGTTCGACGCGCTGATTCGGGAGCAGAAAATCGATCGTCGTACTCAAAGGCCCTCCGTAGACACGCTCCAGCCAATGAAACGGACCGCTGTTCTTGGCTGGCCGGTGCGCCGTCATCCGAAATCCAT
>MSXM01000002.1:0-29935 GCA_002083565.1 Nitrospira sp. ST-bin4
CGATTGGCTTCCCAGTTCTCCAGCTTCGCGCGGGTATATTTTCCGGCGCCGATACTCTGTCCCACCATTGTGGCGGCGGCAATGGCGAATCCATAGCCCGGCAGAAAGGAGAGCGACTCGATGGACAGCCCGACTTGATGTGCTGCGTAGGTGACTGTGCCGTAGATCAACACGAGTTTTGTGTAGATCAGGATTCCGGCCTGTTGCACGATCCGTTCACCGGACACAGGCGCGCCTACATCCCAAATCGAGCGGACAAGGTCGAGGCGCAACGTGAGCGATGGCTTCAAGATTGGACGGCACTGCCAGAGGAGATAGGCGACCCCGATCGCTTCAGCGAGGCCGACGGCAACGGCGGCTCCCTTGATTCCCAAGGCGGGGAGTCCCCACCGACCATAGATCAACGGGTAGGCCATGAGGATGTGGAGCAGGTTGACGACGATCAGGGCATACATCGGCGTCCGTGTGTCACCGGTACCTTGAAGCACCGACGACAAGACTTGAAGGAGTACGGTACAGGGGATCACGAGAAAAATGATGGTTGAATAGGGGAGCGCCAGTGCGATGACTTCGGATTCTGCGCCGAGCTGCTGCATGACGATGTGGTTGATGGCCATTCCAAGCCCGGCCAATCCTAACGATATGGCGACTGAGAGCCAGAGGAAATGGCGCGCAGCTTCTCCAGCATCCTGATACCGGCGGGCGCCCCACAGTTGGGCGACAATGACGTTGGTGCCGACCGACAGACCGGAGACTAATGTCGTTGCGATGAAAGCCAAAAGTTGCCCCAACCCGACGGCCGCAATGTGGGTGGCCCCCAGCCCACCGACCAGAAAGACCGCCACGATGCCTTCTGCGCGCTGGAGCAGGCTGCTCACCGTGACGGGGAGGGCAAGGGTCAAGACGGAGCGTCTGATTTGTGCGACACCGTTGGCCATGGGGGCCTATCCTAGCAGAAGCGTAGTAGACAAACCGCTCTTCGGTCCGTTAGCTTTTGTCCACGATGCTTGATTCAAACCAGCGTGCGATCCCTGTTTCTTCCCCGCGCCTCTCAAAGTCTAAATTCCTGGCCGGCCTTCAATGTCATAAGCGGGTGTATTTTGACGTTCATCATCCTGACCGGGCCAGCCCCCCGGACCCCTCGACGCAGGCCATCCTCGATATGGGCACTGAAATCGGCGAGCGGGCACGGTGCCGTTTCCCCGGCGGGGTGCTGATCGGCGAAGGCTATCGGCAGCGCGAGGCGGCACTGGCTCATACGGCATCGGTGGTGGCTGATCTTACGATTCCGGCTATCTTTGAAGGAGCGTTTCTGTATGACGGCGTCCTTGTCCGTGTCGATATTCTTGAGCGTATGCGAGGCAACGCAGGAGAACATGTCGGTTGGCGGCTTATCGAGGTGAAATCGTCGTCGCGCGTGAAGGATATTCATCTCTATGACCTGGCGATTCAGCGCTATGTGCTGCAGGGAGCGGGGCTCACGGTTCTCTCGGCCTGCCTCATGCACTTGAATTCGCAATATGTCTACCCGGGTGACGTTCTCGACCTGGATGCGCTCTTCAAGTTGCAAGACATGACCGAGCTCGTTGCCGCACGCGGTATCGATTTGCCGGGCCAGTTGGTGCCGATGCAGCAGGCCGTTTTGCAACCGGACCCACCGGCGATCGAACCGGATGATCACTGCCACACTCCGTATGAATGTCCGTACTGGACCTATTGCACGAAGGAGAAGCCGGCCCGTTGGATCTATCACTTGCCGGGATCATTGCGTGGTTTGGCCGATCTGGCCAGGCAGGGCGTGACGACCATCGACGATATTCCTGACGGAGTCAAACTGTCAGCCGTTCAACGTCGTGTGAAGGACAACGTCGAATGGATCTCTCCCAAACTCAAGGAAGCCCTCGCGTCCGTTCGATATCCCGTCCATCATTTGGATTTTGAAACCATCATGCCGGGGGTTCCCTGTTATCCGGACACAAGGCCCTATGAGCCGATACCGGTCCAATGGTCGAATCATATCGAGGAAGCCCCCGGCTGCTGGCGACATCAGGAGTATCTTCATACCGATCCGAGCGACCCTCGTGAAGCATTGACGGCACAGCTGATCGAGTCGCTGGCCTCGGAAGGCAGCATCTGTGTGTATTCACCGTATGAGCAGTCGATTCTCGAACGGCTTGCCGATCGGTATCCGTCCATGCAGGCTGAACTGAGGCGGGTGATTCGCCGGCTCTGGGATCTATTCCCGGTGATTCGGGACCACTACTATCATCCTGCATTTGGCGGATCCTATTCGATCAAGTCTGTGCTGCCTGCCATGGTCCCGGCATTGGCCTATGGAGATCTGGCGATTCAAGAGGGAGGAGTTGCCGCGCAGGCCTACTACCAGATGGTGTTCAAGGAAACCGATTGGGTCAACAAGGAAACCATCAAGGAATCGCTACTCGCATATTGCAAGCGCGACACGCTGGCCATGGTGGAGTTGCGGCGAGCCTTGTGGGAGAAAGCGGGAAAATAGTGAAAGCGTCTATCAGACAACGTCATAGACGTAATGCGATAAAGTAATGGGTACCATGTACAAATTTAATTTGGCGTGTGCTCTATGAATTGTATGACTATATAGAACACAAGTTCGTATTGGTGCACGACATGCTGTCGCAAGTGATATCTCTGCTGACAGTGGATACGGCAAAGATATGCGAATTCGACTTTTTAGCAGGCGATCTCATTGCGAGGGCCCTGCGGCAACTGAAACTTACCCGTGTAGCCATCATCTACCTGTCACTTGTGGGCCACGTCCAAGAATGGAGGCGTGAAAACAAAAGGGCGGAGGGCAAACTGTGCATGCCGATGATCCTCCATACCTGGAATGATGACTGGAAACTGCAGAATTAGAGCGGGCAGATTTCGTAGTACGAGTTTGCATTCTCATTACCTTCGGTGATCCTAGCCCTATGCTAGCGAAACAGCTTTCTCACATACTGACCGAACTTATTAGCGGAAGTGACGTGAAAACGGATACTCCTGTCGCGATGGATCAGCGATTTGAGTCACTGCGTGGCTTCGGAAAGCTGCCGCGTGGGCGGGAAAATCGCAGTCGTGCACTCACGAACGAGCAAATTATCGCAGCATTGCTGGGGTTAGTGGCCACGCAACCCAGCTGGGCTGGCCATGTGGCCACGATTATTGCCAAATTGAAGCCGGTTGGCGGACAGACGGATGCCTTTGGTGGTGCAAATACCTTGACCGATGCGCTGAGTAACGTGCTCACCGATGAGTCTGCACGGGCAAACATCATCGCTGTTCGGCTTTCGGTTGCGGAAGCGGGAACCAATAGCCATGGGTTAGCCGTCATTGTTTATGAACACAACGGAACGCGGCACCAGCTTTCATTCGTGCGCGACGAAGCAGTGTCCTTGCTACAGCCGGGCGCGAAGTTCGATGTCGAGTTGCGCAACTCACCAGCGAGCCGAGAACTGGTACTCAATAGGCAGTTCTTTGAACGGCTGGCGCATGAAATCAGTCATGCTCGTGCCTATCCTTCGCCACTAATTAGTGACGGCTCGGAGTATGACAAGGAGGATGCCGAAAAGACGCGCCGTGAGCGCTTGGGTGCAACGCCAACGTCCAGCTTCCTAAACATCGGGGTCGATAACCAAGTTACATGGCCGGACAAGGAAATGTTGATCGAGTTTGACCGGTATAAGCTCGTCTTGATGCCGAAGACCAAGGACCATGTGCAGTCGATCCATATCGACCTGCATGCCAATCGACTAAGCACGGAAGATGCGATGACAGTTATCAATCGCTTCCTGAGCCTGCTGACATGGTGCGACGATCAATTTGCCATCGCGCAAGGAGGTTGGTCGGGCAACCCAGTGCCGGTCGCTGTTCCCAAGCGCGATCTGGCATTCACAACTGCATCCTATTGGGTGTTCAATCGCGACATTCCGGTATCGGAAGAGGTGCGGCGTGCCCTTGCACTTTATCGCGAGGCGCGTAACGCCGAACAGAATTTCATGATTAGCTATGCGGTATTGAACTACTACAAGATCATTGAGATTCGCCACCAGGGATGGCCTGCATCAACGAAATGGGTAGCCGACAACCTGCCGCCGATCCTCAACGACTCGTACGATCAGGACGGCATCACCACCTTTCTTTCTGCCTGCGGGACAGAGAATCCTGAAATGTATGTCTATGCGGCCTGTCGGGTGGCGGTGGCGCATGTCAGCCCCAACAGACCATCAGACCCGGACGAATTTGCAGAGCTGCGTCGCCTGCACAACGCTGCCCATCTGATGCGTCGCTTGGCGCGGCGGTTCATTTCTGTGGATTTGGGTTTTTCGAACTCGCCATTCGGCGAAATGGAAACTGCGTAAGGGATGGTGCTGTAACCAACCATAGATTTATGATGGAGAGCGTGGGCATTCGAAGTCACGATCACAGAAGCTGCGATCGCTCCTACAGAGGGGGCCAGCCCCCTCGTAAGCTCCCCTCGCGGGGGAAAGACACTGGAGGTGTCCATCCGCCCTCAATTATGACGATTCAACGATGAAGAGCAGGCGGGTCACACGAAGGTTGGTATGGCGGAGAGGGTGGGGATCGAACCCACGGTCGAGTTACCCCGACAGCAGTTTTCGAGACTGCCCGATTCGGCCACTCTCGCACCTCTCCGTAGGCCGTAAAGCGTCGCATGATTACATGCTTACCCGTCGCTCTGCAAGCTGTATGATAGCCCTCGTCTCCGGCATTGGCGGAAATTTGGCGGGGAATTCTTGGACGATGCACTCGATGGCCTGCTGGCAATGCTCTGGGCTCAGATGAGAATACCCCTGCACAAGGCTAAGGTCGCGCCAGCCGCCTAGAATCTGGATGGTCCGGAGGTCAGCCCCACTCATGACCAGCTGTGAGGCAAAGGTATGTCGAAGCGTATGCAGAGAGATGCCTGCGCCTGATAGCCCTGCATCCTCGCAAGCTTTCGCCAGGAGCTTGTCCATTAAGCGATAGGGGTGGCCGTTCGGTTTGGCGAAGATGTAGTGGCTGTGGTTCTTGGATTTCAGTCGCAATAAGACCGCACGGATTCGACCATTCAAGGGAACGTTTCTGGTTTCGCCAGCCTTGGCAAAGGCCGCCTGAACCGTCAGCTGATTCCGCTGGAATTGGACATCCTGCCAGGTCAGCGGCAGTAATTCAGAAGCCAGGCGAAGGCGAGATTCGCCGGAGAGAAAAACGTGAGGTCGCCCTCGCACGCCAGGCGATGAAGGGCTTGCTGGGCTGTCTGGAAGCGTTGGGCCTCACTCCAGCGTCCGCCAGCCGAGTGCGCCCGCTGCCTTTGCCCCAAAAGAGAGACCCCGACGGCATCGAGTCATATTTCGAGACTCCCACGATGCCCTCGGCCTGAAGCTGGGCGGGCGCGCCTGTTGGCCGATTAGACTGGCTCCGATCTCGGCATCAGTTGATCCAGATCGATAGATCCGCAAACCGACCGACGAGCCGCTTAATATTTGCATGACCAATCGCAATCCCTACGCTGGTGAGCGAGAATCGAGACATCGAGGATCCAGACCACGTTTCAAATAGTCCAGACATGTAGGGTCTTATTTCAATGCACTTATCTTTGATTTCCTGGCCGTTCATCTTTCCGACTTCAAAAAGCCCAGTGATCTTGGCACGATCATCTGGCGAAATTGTCTCTGCCTCCAAAGTCTTGTCTAATTGCTCCTTGTTAACTGCAGCGACCTGCATTTTTGATGAGTCGTTAAGACAAGGGATGAAAAATCTCGGATCGAGTCCGATAGAGACACCCCTCTCCGCAACCTCTTTTGGGTCAAATCCTTTTAGGAACAGCCCTAGGTAGACCGTACCTAAGATAGACTCAAGGTTGCCTGTCAAAGACCCAATCGATCCGCATCCAGTGAACTGAAGATGTTGATAGCACGCAGCATTTGTGACGATTTTCGAGGCAAAGGGAAGGACACATTCGTCAAGGAGTCCTCCAAAAATCTGATGATTACAAGCCCCGAGATGCTGTGTGTACTTAAACGTAAAGATAACCGACAAGGCCGCCAACTGATTCTCGGTTAACTTGGGCGCAGTGCGGAGAGACTCGTTGAGGACTATCTGGCGAATGTCTCGCTGCTCTTGCTTGCTTCTGTCGACAAGGAGATCAACAAGAAGGGAACCAAGGTCCTTGTCACCGTTCCTGGCGTATTCTTTTTGGACTGTGAACAGGGCGTACTGGAAGTCAGGATCAGATGCTTTCTCAAGTCCAGCCGGAAATTCATTTTGTAGCTTAGCCAAGAATTCTTCTGTAATTTCCTCAGCTCGGGTTGTGGCGGTCTCTTTAGCAACTCCCGCAAGTTTGTAAAAGTTTGTATTAAAGACATCGAGCGCGACTTCTCGAACCTCAGTGTAAGTAAGTCCTGTTGTAACAATTATGTCCCGACCTGCCTGGATCGCGGTGCTCCCCTCGGCTACGTTTTGGTCTTGGCCCTTATCTATCATGCTTGTCCTTACCAGCATCTCCAATGCTCACGTTTCCACCAGCCTGCACCCCGACAGAAGATTGAGAGACAGACTGGTGTTGCGCGCGCTCCGCCCTCCGTTTACCTATTATAAACGTTGAGGCAAGAGCCGATATTGAACCCAAAACAGCCAAGGCGGACTCAAAGCCCGGGTTTGCAATAACCCAGGCAGTTGAAACTATCAATGCAATTGCAGCTAAGAATTTCACGAATACCATCTGAAGCCTCTCAGGGAAACCTAACAAGCCCGCCGTAACCAACGGTTGCAAATAGGCACCCACGCAGGAAGCTGTATTCTATGAGGATTGCGAGCAGACCACAAGACAGGGTGTGGACCGCGAGGGGCGAGGGCGTACAGCTACTCAATGCGGATGGCGTGATGCTGGAAGTCTCAAGAGCGGAGTCTGAGAGGAAGGCCTGTCATGGCGTTAGCGAATTACGAGAGGCACAATCCCGATGCCTTCAGAGAACATCTTGTCTTCCTCTGAGAACCACTTCCCAGTAAGATTCAGATCCCAACACTTTTCTATAGGATGCGCGTTCGCTGCTGCCACTTTTACATAAAAGCGATAATGCCCTTCTAGGACCAGGTGGCTCAATGTGTTTGGCTGGACCTCAAGATCAAGCTCAAGAATTGTCCTTCCCTTGGTGAACTGAGGTGGAGTGGGGTGCATAAGTTGCTCCCGAAATACAGGATCAACAATGTGGGCAAAATCGCAGTGCCTTCCCATTCCCAGCGATATTCCTTCGGCAAATATCTCTGGGGGGGATGAATGAGACCATCGGAGATTCATCGGCAAAAATGAATCTACATCCTTGAAACGTCCATCCGCATGTTGTTTCTGTAATCGAGACACAAACACTTGGACTTTTTCCGCACGCTGTCGTCCCTCATTTTGAACCCAAATTCTAAGGTAATAACACTCTCCTCGTTGCGCTAGAACCTGCACGGGGTTGGAAGAGACGAGCTGGGTCTTGTGGCAATCTGGAGGCTTCAGACGAATCGTTGCAGTCAGGATTGGGCGGTACCAATAGGTCCGGAGTTCTTCCCTGAACAATGCCACGAAAACGGCCAGCAGCGTGGCGATAGCGGACGCAAAGGAACCGTAGATTGCCCACTCGCTCATCGCGTACTCCTCTATCGAGCAAGGGCCTTCATGGCCTCGACGAAAATTGTCGTAGCACCGGAGATCAGTTCTTCTCGCTTTGGGAGGTAGTCCTTCAAACTCGGTTTCACGGCCTGGTTGTATGCCTTGACGACCTGAGAAGTGACATCTTCAGCGGAAGTTCTAAGGACATGTTCAAACCGCGTGTCGTATTGCTCCCCGTATATTTTCTGAGTCTGATTGTCCATCTGCGTGAGGCCACGTTCGAGTTGCCTTATTCCATTCCGAAACCTCTGGGTAAGTGAAATGATCTTGATGCGACTAATCTTGTTTCGCGTAACAGGCACGCCATCAATAAAGAAGGCCTCCTCCGTGTCATACGGCTTCACGACTTCGTCTATCAAACGCCCAAACGTGAGGTTCAACAGAATAAGTTGCTTGTCCCGCCCCGCGACCTCAGCGATCACGCCAAAGAGAGGTTCTTCTTGTTGAACTGCTTCTGTCATGTGGCCTGTTCCTCCTTTGCGATGGGCGGCTGGCACGGCCTGCGAATCCAAGGGGCCTATTCTAAAAGGGAGGCGAATAAACCACAAGATGGCGCAATCGGAGAGCCTGCCGCTAGAGGCCTTCTACAGCTGTATGCCATGGGTGAGACGGTTGTGAGGGATTGGGCCAGCGTGGTAAAGGAATGGGGGAATATCGTTGGCGGAAATCTGGCGAAGAATTTGTGGGGAAACGGGGAGAAACACGAGGAAACTAGGGGAAGGGTCGAAACACTGTCCCTCCAGTATTTATGCGACGTTGCGCCTGTTTCCAAGCATTTGAGCGAGAGGCTTGGTACAGATTTCGAGACTGCCCGATTCGGCCACTCTCGCACCTCTCCGTAGGCCGGATTGTCGATGTGTAGAATCGTGAGCAGGCAAGGAGCAATCGCTCGACGACGTTGGCAGGAGCTTACCGTGTCGGAGGTAGTTATTGCAACGGCCAAGCTGCGGGTCGTTAATGAATAGGTAAGGCAAGGGAGCGTAGAGGCGAGTGGGTAAAGCAAAGGTGACCTTCCAACGGGTGCCGTTCGAGACTGATGGTGCATGGCGATCGGAGATTGCCATCCATGGTGACGAGGTACAGGTGTGGGGAATTGTACTGGAGGTCGGTCATTCCGAACTTCCTCGTGCCGCGTCTATTCTTTCGCACGATGAGCGGGAGCGCGCGGAGCGATTGATATCCGAAGAGCACCGAAGTCGATCGATTGCTGCGCATGCCATGCTGCGAGCGATCCTAAGCCGGTACTGCGGTGCTTCTCCTGACCAGTTGGCTATTCGGCGAACATCGGATGGAAAGCCTGTTCTTTCAGATTATCCCTCCATCCGATTCAATCTGACCCATTCCCATGGCCGGGCGCTCATTGCGGTCGCAAGAGATCGGGAGGTCGGGGTCGATCTTGAGCAGGTGCGCCGAGAAGTCGATGTCGTGCGCCTTGCCAGGCGGTTCTTGTCGGAGAAGGATCTGACATGTATCGAAGGTGGTGATCCGGCCCAACGGCATGAGCGGTTTCTGAAAGCCTGGGTGGCCAGGGAAGCGGTCTTCAAGGCTGACGGCAGGGGCATGACCTTCCCGCTCCATCGCGACTATCTCGAGCTGACGGGTGACGGTACAGAAGGATGCCTGGTCCTGGGCGATGCCGCATCTGATGAGAAGAGACGGCGCGTTCAGTTTCTCTCCCTCGGTTCCGGATGGATCGGCGCGGTGGCGGCGGAGGGAATGGATTGGACCGTCACCGTCTGCAACTTGAGCAAATTTCAAATCAACCGGGGAACTTGAATTCAGACCACTCGGCCTTTTCCAGTCCCTGTTTGACCAGATGGGGGATATCCAAGGCACGTTCGACTTTTCGAAGTTCTTCGATTCGAGTTTTTGTGCTGGGGTAGGGCGGGGTGAAGAGTTTGCAGCAATCCTCGTCCGGCTCGATAGATGTCTCGTAAGTTCCGATGCGCTTAGCCTCGTCGGTGATCTCCAGCTTGTCCATGCCGATGAGAGGCCGGAGCATCGGCAGCTGCGTCGCTTCTCCCACGACAGACAGATTCTCCGGCGTCTGGGATGCCACCTGGCCCAGGCTGTCACCGGTGACCAGGCCCCAGCATCGTTCCTGCCGCGCCAGTTCCTCCGCGATCCGGAGCATCATTCGCCGGTAGAGTACCACACGGAATGGCGCCGGCGTGTTCAACACGATCTCCCGCTGGATTTCTCCAAACGGGATGACGACCAGGCGAGACTCGTATTGGTAGGCGGTGAGGCTCTGCACCAGGTCGCGCACCTTTTCCTCTGATGCCCGGCTGACCAAGGGACGGCCGGAAAAATGGACGAAGAATGCGCGGCAACCGCGCTTGATCATGCGATAGGCAGCGACCGGGGAATCGATCCCGCCTGAAATCAGACAGGCGACCGTTCCACTGACCCCCACCGGCATTCCGCCAGGCCCCTGCACCTTGTCGACTGCCCAATAGACATACTTGGAAAGCAATTCAATGTAAATGGTGACGTCGGGATCCTTGAGACTGACTGCTTTGCCGAGTCCATCGCACACGGCGGCGCCGATGACGCGTTCCACATCCATTGAGGTCATCGGCAAACGTTTGTCGGCTCGCTTCGCCGTGACACGGAACGTGGTAAAGGACTTCATCCGGAGATCGTCGATGATGGCTGTGTTGAGGTCATCAAGATTGGGCTGCGTCAAATTGAGCGGCGCCGACCGGCCCAGGAAAAAATTCGCGATTCCGCAGACTCGTGCAAGCCGGTCCCGCACCAGGCCGGTGTCAGCGTCCGGTGGAAGAATAATGCGAATGCGGCTGCGCAGATGCTCGATTTGCGTGATGCCCAACCCGCTGAGGGCGAGGCGGATATTGCGGACCAAGCGTTGTTCAAAATAGTCGCGGTTGCGCCCTTTGAGAGCGAGCTCATGGTAATGGACGATGGCGCATCTCATCGTGAAGGCCGTGAGGCGTGAAGCGTGAGGGGTGAGGGGTTGGCGGATGCGTTTGTAGTCATGACAAGCTCGACCGATGAATTCCAAACATCAAGCCGCCGATGGGGCTTCTCCATCCGGTGTACTCCTACCCCTGACGCCTCACGCCTTACCCCTCACGGCTTTCGAGGAATCGCTCGGCGTCGATTGCAGCCATGCAGCCGGAACCGGCGGCGGTGATGGCCTGGCGATAGGTCGAGTCCTGCACATCCCCGGCTGCAAAGATTCCAGGCACACTGGTGGCCGTGCCGTTTTTCGTGATGAGGTATCCCTTAGCATCCATGCCCAGCTGGCCGGCAAACAAGGCGGTGTTGGGCATGTGGCCGATGGCGACGAAGACCCCCGCGCAGGGCATTACCACGGTTTTTCCCGTCACAAGGTTCTTGAGCCGAACGCCGGTCACAACCTTCTCACCCAGGATATCCTCAACGGCGGAGTTCCAGACAAACGAGATCTTCTCGTTCTTCATGGACCGGTCTTGCATGATCTTCGATGCGCGGAGCTTATCGCGGCGATGGACAATCGAGACCTTTGTGGCGAACTTGGTCAAAAAGTTCGCTTCTTCCATGGCACTGTCTCCACCACCGACCACGATCAGTTCTTTTCCTTTGAAGAAAAACCCGTCGCAGGTGGCACAGGTGGAGACCCCGTGGCCGGTCAGCCGTTTTTCATTCGGCAACCCGATTTGAATTGCCGATGCGCCGGTGGCGATGATAACGGTCTTCGCTTGCACGGTTCGTTCGCCGTCGATCGTGATACTGAACGGACACTGCGTGAACGTGACGGCTGAGACATCGCCTGTGAGAAATTCGGTTCCGAACCGTTCCGCCTGTGCGCGCATGTCCTTCATGAGCTCCGGGCCCATGATGCCCTTGGCAAATCCTGGGTAGTTCTCCACTTCTGTCGTGGTGGTCAGCTGTCCGCCGGATTGCCAGCCTTCAATAAGGAGCGGCGACAGGTTGGCGCGAGCCGAATAGATGGCGGCGGTCAGCCCGGCAGGCCCTGATCCAATGATGACGATATTGCGCATGCTGGGACTGTATCACAGTAAGGGAAGGCGACGGTAGAAGCTGTTGGCCCGGTTTAAGAAAACATTGTGAGCTGTTTGAATAGGTGCGCAGTCTGTTTGCGGAGTTGGCGTAACGGAAGAGTCCCGTCGATTACGTGATCAGCCAATCGGATTTTCTTCGACAATGGCATCTGGCTCTTGATGCGCCGGATGGCTTCAGCACGAGAGAGACCATTTCGTGATTTTAGCCGGGCGATTTGAGTTGCTCGGTCGGCGGTGACAATGAGGGTTGTGTCCACTCGCTTATCGATGCCGGCTTCAAACAACAGCGGGACGTCGTAGATGACGACGGCGTTGGGGTTGTTCCGGGCGGCTTCTCTGGTGAGACGTTTTTGTTCCCGTGCTACTCGGGGATGGATCATGCGCTCAAGCACCAGACGTTTAGCAGGATGGCGAAAGACGATGGCGCCAAGTGCGTGGCGGTTGAGGGTACCATCGGAATTGAGCACACTCTTGCCGAATGTCGCGACGATTTCCTTCCAAGCCGGTTTGCCGGGTGTGACGACATCACGGGCCAACAGATCGGCATCGATAACGACAGCGCCACATTGTTTGAGCATCGCGGCGACAGTGCTCTTTCCGGTTGCCACGCCGCCTGTAAGTCCCACAAGGATCATGGGCGCGGAGCATACATGAGACGTAAGGCTCAGGTCGAGGCTGAGCGAAGATCCACTTTGTGTCAGACCACGATCTCAGAGCCTCACGACTTTTTTCTGCACCCTGCCGGATCAAATGAATCAGGGCCCCTGGTTGACAGGCTGTCTCGTTCGCCTGTAATACCGTGGGCATGCAGCCTGTGATTTTTCTCATGCTGGTTTTTGCAGCGACCTACGGCTCAGCTTGGGCCGAAACTCCTGCGTCCCACGTTTCTCGCACCATCACCGTGTCGCTGGATGGCAGTAGCGACTTCGTATCGATTCAAGAGGCTGTCGACAGCGCTAAGAAGGGCGACACGGTTTTTGTAAAGCCCGGCGCGTATTCCCAAAACATCACGATTCACAGCAAGGAGGGGGTCAAGCTGGTCGGCGCCGGAGTCGAGCAGGTCACTCTCTTGGGACGCGGCGATCTCGTGGGTGTCCTGCATGTCGGCAAGTGGCCGTATGGGGCGACTGATATTGAAATCACCGGCATGACCGTCAATGAGCGTGGCGGACATGCAGTGGGGATTTTCAACGGCAAAGGGATCACTTTCCGAGGTCTTCATGTGAAGGGGATGGTGTTCGGGCAACAAGTTAGGGATGTCCGTATCGAAGATTGCGTTATAGGGGGAAGTGAAACCACCGGGGTACAATTTGCCGATTCGCAGGCGGTGCTCATCGGCAATGTCATTCATGACAATGATTACGGGGTGAATGTGGCGGGAAAGTCGGAGGTCCGGCTTGAGCGGAACGTCATTACACGGAATCTCTTTGAAGCAGTCCTGGTCGGCGATCACGCCAAAGCAAAACTGATCAGCAATACCTTGGTGAAAAATGGCAGCGGGGCGTCTTTTCTGGGCTCGTCCCGCAGCGAGGCATCCGGAAACATTGTCGGGTTCAATAAGATTGGTTTTAGCGTTGCCGCTACCAGTCAGGCGACGCTCTCATTTAATGCCATGTTCAATCGCGAGAACGACTATATGATCGCGGGATCACCTAACGCTCCTGCCCCGGAACTCAAGCCGGAATCAGATCTTGTCGCTGATCCACGAT
This sequence comes from Nitrospira sp. ST-bin4, assembly GCA_002083565.1. Taxonomy (GTDB): domain Bacteria; phylum Nitrospirota; class Nitrospiria; order Nitrospirales; family Nitrospiraceae; genus Nitrospira_D. The sequence continues at coordinate 13,413 of MSXM01000002.1, forward strand.
TTGTGGATGTCGAGCATGACGACTTTCGCCTGCGCCCTGACTCGGTGCTCCTCAATAAGGGGGCATTCGGATATCTGGGGGCTCTCCCTCCGCTCAAGCCTGTCTCGATCAGTCAGTAAATATTCATTAAATACAATAAGATAGGTGCGTCTCACGATAAAGGGAAAGCATGTGCTATGCTTTCTTTCAAGCGCAGAGAGCATTTCGGTTTCAGCTTGTATTTAAGTAGCAGAAAAAGAAGCCGAAAAGGTCTTAACAGGAACAGGAGGTCTCTCGTGGCCAGTTTCCACAGTGATCATGAAAAGTTTCGGGGCGAAAACATTCCATCCCTCCACGATATGGAATCGGGCAAGCTGGTGGGTGCAGTCCTGCCTATGTCTGAGCAAGCTCAGATGCAGATGCAGAATAGTATTGAGGTCATCGATTATCTTTTAAATCAGGAACGCGTTGTCTGGAGTTAAGTCTTCATCCTTCGATCGTACCCTCTCTTCTTCTCCTGATCGTTTTCTTCCATTGCGATGTAGTGTGAGCGACCGGTAAGCCTGGCACCGAATCATCAATCAGCAGTAATATTCACACCATTCACTCGACCAACACGCAAGAATCATGCGGGCAGACTCCGCTCTCTTGAGTCGGGGGCCAAACCGACCGAGAAGAAGACAGGCGCGCTCCAGTATTGAGGCGTCGATGCGCGGCGGCTCACGGTTGATTTGGCCGCGGGATGAGTGCATCGTAACGGTCGCTTCGAGTTGGCGATACGGCGGCGATGCGCTCCCGTATCAATCAGATCTTTCCATAAAGGGATCGCATGGCCAACACAACCCCCAAAACACCCATCGTTCCGCCGCCGCAATCGGCTGAGTGCCGGCGCCTGGAAGAAGACGCCCGCCGGACAGAACATTGGAAACGGTGGGGGCCCTATCTCAGCGAACGCGCCTGGGGCACGGTGCGTGAAGACTACAGTCCGCATGGCACTGCCTGGGAATCCTTTCCTCATGATCACGCCCGGTCACGCGCCTATCGCTGGAATGAGGACGGGATTGCGGGGATTTCCGATCGCCACCAGCACATCTGTTTCGCGATCGCCCTTTGGAATGGACGAGACCCTATTCTGAAGGAACGGCTGTTCGGAGTGACCGGCAACGAAGGGAATCATGGGGAGGACGTCAAAGAGTATTATTTTTATCTCGATTCAACACCGACGCACTCCTACATGAAGTATCTCTATCGATACCCTCAGGCCGAATTTCCTTATCAAAAGCTTATTGAGGAGAATGGCCGCCGGGGCAAGTGGGATCCGGAATATGAGCTGATCGATACGGGTGTCTTTGACGACAATCGTTACTTTGATGTCACCGTGGAATATGCCAAAGCCGGTCCTGAAGATGTACTGATCCGTATTCAGGTTACGAACCAGGGACCGGGCCCTTCTGAACTCACGCTCCTGCCCACGCTCTGGTTCCGGAACACCTGGTCGTGGGGGCTCGATGCCCGTCGGCCGAGAATGCGGGAAGGAACGGCGGCAAAAGGCATGAGCGTGATCGAGTTGGACCACGAATACTATGGGCGGCGCCGTCTCTTTTGTGAACGGCAACCAGCGTTGTTATTCACAGAAAATGAAACGAACAGCCGGCGACTGTACGGCGATGTAGACGGGTCTAATTATGTAAAGGATAGCTTTCATGAATATGTCATAAAATCATATAGAAGCGCAGTTAATCCTGACAAGGTAGGCTCGAAGGCCGCGGCGCATTACATCCTTACTCTTGACTCTGGAGCATCGGAAGTGATCCACCTGCGCTTTACAAATGAAGACGGTGAGCAGGGCCTGTCGCCCGATGAATTTACCGCGGTATTCACGCAGCGAATCCTAGAAGCAGACGAGTTCTACGATGAGTTGGCCCCACCGGGCCTCTCCCACGATGCGCGGCTGGTGCAACGGCAAGCCTTCGCCGGGCTTCTGTGGAGCAAGCAGTTCTATCACTACGATCTGAATCGCTGGCTCAAGGGGGATCCGGGCATGCCGGAACCGCCGTGTGATCGGCTTCGTGGGCGTAATGCTGACTGGACGCATCTGTACAATGCCGATGTCATCTCGATGCCGGACAAGTGGGAATATCCATGGTATGCCGCGTGGGACCTGGCGTTTCACTGTATTCCGTTAGCGATCGTGGATTCGACCTTTGCAAAGGAGCAGCTCATTCTGATGCTCCGTGAGTGGTATATGCATCCGAACGGGCAAATCCCGGCGTACGAATGGGCCTTCGGCGACGTCAATCCGCCGGTCCATGCCTGGGCGGCCTGGCGCGTATACAAGATCGAGAAAAAGCGGAGAGGTGTGGGTGATCGGACCTTTCTCGAGCGGGTATTTCAAAAACTGCTGCTGAATTTCACCTGGTGGGTCAATCGAAAGGATGCCGAGGGAAAGAACATCTTCCAGGGCGGCTTTTTGGGGTTGGATAACATCGGGGTATTCGATCGGAGTGCGCCGTTGCCGACCGGGGGACATATCGAACAATCAGATGCGACCAGCTGGATGGGAATGTATTGCCTGAACATGCTGTCGATTGCCCTGGAGTTGGCCCGTGAGAACCGCGCGTATGAAGATGTCGCCAGTAAGTTCTTCGAGCATTTCGTCTATATCTGCCGGGCTATGAATAATATCGGGGGTGAAAAGATCGAGCTGTGGAACAGAGAAGACGGCTTTTTTTACGATGTCCTGCATTTGCCCGACGGCCGGACGGTTCCACTCAAAGTACGATCGCTTGTCGGGTTGATCCCGCTTTTTGCGGTCGAGACCCTGGACTCCGAACTGATCGACCGTCTCCCCAGGTTTAAACACCGGATGCAGTGGTTCATTGAAAACCGGCCGGATTTCAGCTCCCATGTGGAGACACAATCGCGGGATGGAGAGGTTCGGCGGTTCCTCTCGCTGGTCAACCCCGTGCGGCTGAAGTCGGTGCTGCGGTATATGCTCAGTGAGGACGAATTCCTCTCTCCCTATGGCATCCGCGCCTTGTCACGCTTCCACAAGCATCATCCGTACACACTCTCAGCCATGGGCATGGAATATCGCGTCGATTATGAGCCGGCAGAGTCGAGCACCGGGGTTTTCGGCGGCAATTCAAACTGGCGTGGGCCGATCTGGTTCCCGGTCAACTATCTGCTCATCGAATCACTCCAGAAGTTCCATTACTTTCTGGGCGATGAGTACACGGTCGAGTACCCGACCGGATCCGGACGGTCGATTCCCCTGAATGAAATCGCGGCGGAGCTGTCGCGCAGACTCACCCATATTTTTCTCCGCGACAACACAGGCCGCCGCCCTGTGTTCGGAGGCACCGCGAAGTTTCAAGACGATCCGCTCTGGCGCGACAGGATTCTCTTTTATGAATATTTCCATGGCGACAACGGGGCCGGCATCGGTGCGAGCCACCAGACGGGGTGGACGGGATTGGTGGCGAAGCTGATTCAGCAGTCGGGGGAGTGAGGGGGGGGGTGGCACAGATTGAGCAGTTTCCTTGCTCGCGCAACGCGCACACACGATTTATCGAATATTAAAGTTACGGGCGGTGCTTCCGTGTGAAAGGGCGCGTCTCGGCGCGACCAGGGTCGGGCGGGTGATAACAAAGCGCGCAGGGGAAACTGCTCAACCCCTGCCGCCTATGATGGTGGGGGAAGATGAAGATTGAGAAGGCGGATTGCCAAAATCTCGATCGGGCCCTGAGTCTGGAATGGCTTGAAACGAACGGACGGGGCGGGTTTGCGTCCGGTACCGTGGCCGGAGCGAATACGCGGCGCTACCATGCATTATTGCTAGTTGCGCGCAAACCCCCGGCTGATCGTCTTGTGTTGGTGAATCATCTCGAGGAGTGGATTGATCTTGACGGCCGGTCGATTCCTCTTTCGACGAATCTCTATCCAGGCGCCGTACATCCTTCCGGATATGTTGCGTGCACAGGATTCTCTTCGGCGCCGTGGCCGAGGTGGACCTTTGACTGCGGCGAGGCCGTCATTCAGCGTGAAATCTTCTGCATCCCCGGTCGAGACCTCGTCATCGTGCGATGGAGGCTTGTCGGCGCAAAGAAGATTTCCGTCATTCTCCGCGTCCGGCCGATGCTGAGCGGACGCGATTATCATGTGACTCATCACGAAAACGAACGCCTCTCTACGGATGTTTCAATCGGGACGGCCGGGGTGGTGTGGCAGCCGTATCCAGATGTGCCTCCCGTGCGGGCTGTCCACTCCGGAACGTATCGCCATGAACCGGATTGGTATAGGCGGATACAGTTTCCGGTTGAGCGCCAACGCGGGCTCGATTGTGAAGAAGATTGGTGGTCACCGGGCGAATTCCGGTTCGAGTTGGAGCCCGGAAAAGATCATGCGCTGGTCTTCACGAGTGAAGCGGTGGATCGGCTCGATGCGGCTGCTCTTGCCAAGCATGAGGCAACGCGACGCGAGCGGTTCAATCGAACCGCTCGCGCTGCAGATCCCTTGGCCTTCGCACTCCAGCGGGCGGCCTCGACCTATCTGTCTGAGCGAGGCGCCGGGCAGACGGTGATTGCCGGGTATCCCTGGTTTACGGATTGGGGACGGGATACCTTCATTTCCCTGCCGGGCCTGTGTCTTGTCACCGGGCAGCATGAAACAGCCTGGCGTATCATTGAGTCGTTTTCCGCCCATGTCTCGGAAGGCATGGTGCCGAATCGCTTCCCCGATGCCGGGGAGCAGCCGGAGTACAATACAATCGACGCCTCGCTCTGGTTTATCCACGCCATTGGACGCTACCTTGCCTATAGCAAAGACGAATCGCGCGTCCACGCCACGGCATGGCCGGCTGTCCGACAGATTATTAGCGGCTATCGGCGAGGCACTCGCTACAACATCCACATGGATCAGGACGGGCTCATTGCCGGTGGAGTCTCCGGCGCCCAACTCACATGGATGGATGCGAAGGCGGGGGATTGGGTGGTCACGCCGCGACAAGGGAAGCCGGTCGAAATTCAGGCCTTGTGGATAAGGTCGTTGGAAGTCGGGGCGGATCTCGCCGCCAGATTCGGAGACGTCTCGTTTGCCGCGCGCTGCTGTGAGGACCGGGCGCTGGCCATCCGGTCTTTTCGCGAAAAGTTTTGGCTTGAGGAGGGGGGATACCTCTACGATGTGATTGATGGCCCAGACGGCAGCGACGCCTCGATCCGTCCCAATCAAATCTATGCCCTCGCCCTCTCCGCCGATCTCGTGGCGAAAGAGCAGGCCGCCAGGATCATTCAAGTCGTCCGGGATCATCTGCTCACACCGGTAGGGTTGCGGACGCTTTCCCCGAAAGACAGCCGGTATCGGCCATATTACGACGGGGGAGTCGTTGAACGGGACGGCGCCTATCATCAGGGAACGGTCTGGCCGTTCTTGCTCGGCCCGTTCATCACGGCGTGGCTTGCCGTATTTGGGAAGACCGCCAGGACAAAGACCCAGGCCCGATTATTTCTCAATGGTTTGGAGGCACACGTAGGGGAGGCTTGTGTGGGGCAGGTCTCGGAAATTTTCGACGGCGAGCCCCCGCATCATCCACGCGGATGTCCGGCTCAAGCCTGGTCAGTAGCGGAACCGTTGCGCGCAATGATTGAGGATCTTGGAGTTTCTATTGTGCCGGACACAACTCGTCCCAAGCGTATCACTATACGCTCACGCAAGGACGCCACACGCCCTGTGGCTTCACAACAGAAGACACGGAAACGTACCGGTTGTTGACCCCGCCGCTGTTTTCCTTCCTCGTTTCTCTTCTCTTGACAGGATGATGGAAGCGTCCGTACTCTCCACACAGGATTAACAAATTTGTTTTAAGCTAACAATATCGGAGGTTTGCTATGACACGGGATGTCAATGAGCGAAAGAGTCCATGGGTGCTGATTGCAGCAGTCTCTGCGATGGCTGCATGGTTCGCCGGACCGATGGCGACGCGGCCGGCCTTGGCCGACGAGTTGCCAAAAGAATCGGTATTACCCCTTGGAGTTGCCAATAGAGCAATTCACGCGGCTTTAGAATCCTGTAAGAAGGACGGATACCGAGTGAGTGTGTCCGTGGTCGACAGGGCCGGCGTCTTGCGCGCGATGGGTCGATCAGATGGAGCGGGATCGCATACGGTCGACAGCAGCCGGAAAAAAGCCTATACGGCAGCGAGTACGCGCAGGCCCACGACGGAGTTGGCGGATCTCATCATGAAGGTGCCGACGTTGCAGGCGTTACGCGATATCAACGGTGACATGTTGATCCTGGGCGGTGGACTGCCGATTGAAATCGGTGGTGACATCGTGGGCGGGATCGGTGTCGGTGGAGCGCCGGGCGCTCATCTTGATGATGCCTGTGCGCAGGATGGCCTCGATGCCATCGGCGCCGCGCCGAAAGCAGGAACGCCGAAGTGACTCATCTCTGGCGGGCCGCTGTTCTGGGAAGTGTCGCGTGGGTGAGTGTAGGATGCAACAGCAGCACCCCTGAGCCGGTGTCCATGGAGATCTCCTCGGCAAAATTACGCCTGACGATCGTGCGAATGGCCACCGACCCTTTTCTCTCCCGGCACGTTCTTACGCTGAAGGTTCAAGGGGAGGGCAGGTGCGAATCGTCAACAGAGCTGTTCCCCAACACGGGACACGTCAGCAGACGAAACATTTTTCTGGCGTCCAAAGGGATGATTTACGTTGTGGGGCAATTCGATGCGCGGATCATCAACCCCGTCGACTGTCAGACGACGCTCTCCGAATTTCAGCATCTGGACCGCGACGTGGTCTTTATTGGTAGCTTCGATGAAGACAAGGAACACCGATGGACCTATTACTCAGCGGCTCAACGTCCGGAGCTGCCGTTTGAGAAACGGTAGAGACACATATTGTCGTGCCCTCATGAACCAACCTATCGTCGGTTATCATCAGGATGAAGAGAGCGATTGGGTGGCAGATCTGGCCTGTGGCCATGGACAGCATGTGCGGCATCAGCCGCCGTTTTTCAGCAGGCCATGGGTGCTGACGGAGTCCGGACGGAATCAGTATCTTGGCACCTACCTGAACTGCAAGAAATGCGAGGAACCGCCGACGGATCCGGCTTCCTCGTTGTAACACCGCCTCGAACGTTCTCTCTTTCCTTTCCTAATTGTGATAGCAATTCCTGGTCGGATCATTCTCGGGGGAGTTGCGCGCGCAGTTGGGACCCATGGGCCTCGGTATCCTGACATAGCCCTCGGTCGTATGGCCTTTGTCCAGGATCTCATAATGAGCCTCGTGGCAGGCTCCTGAACAGCCCGGGATCGTCGGAAGCGGATTCTTGAGGGCCACGGTTTTCCCTCCGATCGGGATAAAGCGCGGATTGGTGATCGGTATTCCACCGGGGCCTGCCTGTTCCGGTGGCGATGATTGCTCAACCCGTGTCGTAAATGTCGGACGAGCCTGGGCCGCCCTCAACACCGTGGCCCATGTCGGGTCATCAGGGGCGACCAGAAATGCGTTGGTCCCGCGATGGCATTCGGTGCAGGCCACTGTTCCTGGAGCAAAGCCCTGCTCAGGATCGCTGAGTGAAGCCATCGTGACTTCTGTTGTCGCCGGGGTCCAACGGGAACTCGTCTGACCCGGATCGTTTCCCCAAAAACAGGCATGTCCGGTTGTGGCGCTTTGACATATGACTTGGAATGTCCCGCCGTTCCTTCCGAGCGCAAGGCAGGCGCCTCGAACAGTCGGGGAGGCATACGACCAGACGCTCGCAAACGTAGTGTCATCGGCCTGAACTTTGTCCATATGATTGGGGGTCAACAAGATTGTGCCGAGATTGCCGTGGCGTTCCCATTCCGATGCGGAGGGTTTCCAATCAGGTGGAATGGGGACATTGTTGGCACGGCAGATTTTCATGTAAGCCGTATCGCTCTCGCTCGAGGCAAGAACAGTCGCTGAACGGGCTGGTCCAGCTCGTTCTCCTTCTTGCGGCGATTCAATGAACAAGCAGCCGGGGATAAGTGCGCAGCCCAAGGCCAAGCCCAAGACACTGAGCGATCTGCTTGGTTGTGTAAGCTTCCAGACGCTCATCAAATCAACTCCTTCCGTATGCGCTGATCGAATCAAGGCATCTCGCCCTATCCGGGTAGGAAGAATATCAAGATGTACGCACCGCGCCCATAGAAAGTTTGGCCTGCGGGTGCCCGATACTTATGTGCCGGAAGTCAGTGACTCAGGCCATCCTGTCTAGCGCGGGTCTTGAACACTTCCAGCTCAGACTCCAAGGCGCGACGCCAGCTATCCTCAGACCCGTCCGACACGGCATCGCTGAGAATCCTGTGTAATTGCTCCTTGAAGCGGCGATCCATCTGCTCGAAGGTAAATGGGCGCGTGTCGGCCGGCCGATACATGGTGAAGTGCTGCGCAAAATTGGTCCGCGCTTCGCGGAGGGAGTAGTTATCGTTCGGTCCGCCCCGGACGATATCCGCATCGAGCGAGTCCTGCCCGTCGTCCTCCCAATCGCAGATCTCGCAGACCTCATACGCGGCCCGCGCACTCAGTGTCGGCATGAAGCAGCAGGGGCAGAGATAGCGATCGCGATACATCGCCCAATCCTTTCGCTGTGCAGTCTGCTGGACATACCAGAGAAACCAGTCTTTCATAGGGTGACCAACGACATGAGGGTAAATACCAGGGCGGCGTGTATGCGGAAACTGCTGACCATTTTGAATGCGATGGTGAAAAGCCGGATGACGTGGCGGGTTGCCGTCACTCAGCTGGTGTGATTTTTAAGACAGTTGCTTCCATTGTGTGACTCCTGACGCATTTGCTTTCTCCACGAGGGTGCAGAAGCCTGATTGCTTTGTTTTTTCTGCTAAACAAGATGCAAAGGCAAGCAACAACTCCACACTTTGCTTGCCTACAGCAGCCTCATTTGGCCTTGCGCAGAACCTGAAAAATGAATGCAGATGGTACTACTGCTGCCATTTTCCCACCTGTGCTATCGGATACCGTACCATGAACGAGACCTACGCAATGAAGACCGCCGCCAAGAACAAGGCTCGCCCCCTTGGTGTATGCACCGGGAAGTGCACACACCGGTGAGCCACTGAAACCACCGATGCTAGGGCTATCGAGCAGGAAGTAGGTTCCAGGATCGTCCTTGGCCAAGACTGATAAAGTTAGGAGGCCGCTTGCAGGATGTGACTCACGTGACAGGGGCGAGAACCTTTCGCCAATCCCTAGACCCAGAGGGAAACCTAGCGTGGTCAACGCGCGTGATCGAAGAGGAGAGGCGAGTTCTTCCTGAAAGAGAGCAAGCGGAAGGAAGTGCTGTTGGAGGTGAGGAAATAGGTTCTTCTTGGGTTTAAGCCGTAGGACAGCTATGTCCGCCTGATCATGGGACTCCCAGGTGGGAGATTCGCCATCGCCAGTCAGATCTGAAATTGGGAAGGAGAGGGGCTTATCCTTCTCGGTCTTGATTGTTACGATCGATTCTTGCGACGTGGCGCGGGCAACATGGTTGGCGGTTACAAGAAAGAGAGCCTGTTTATCAACCACGAAGAAGGCCGTTCCAGTTTCCATCAGAACTCTTGGCTTCGGTTCCTTATCGCCAGGCCCCTTTATGTATAGTTCGTGTGGTTTTCCGTCGACCTGCATGGTCTGAATCTTGGGCGTTTGGATGAAAGCTACGGCGGCAGCTAACATCTCGAGCGGGTCCTGTTCTTCGGCAACAGCCGCGGGGACCCACGCGGCGAAAAGTAGGCCAGCGATCCCAAACAGAGCTGAGTTGGTCACTGAGTTATGCATTAGACCTCAAAATCATTTAGCCGTGATAGATTGGGGGGTATCCCTTCTGCAACAAGACGCGAGAACAAGCTACTTTCTGTGCGGCATTGTGTCAACTAGACAAGGATAGACAGAAGGGTCCTGAGGGATGGTTTTGATTTGTACATTTCCTATCAGACGTGTCTCTCTGCCCGGCCTTGGCTGCCATGACGAAGTGAAAGAAATAGCGGTCAAGCGAGGCCAAATCACTGCCGTAGGTTGGTCCTCCGATACTCTGGGCATGTGGCCCGGCCGCCTGGAGTGGCGGCCGGGCCATGCACACTGAATTGAGCGGCTACGCCGTCCCTTTCGGTGCCATCCGCTCACAAGATTCCGCACAACGGCGGCACATTTCGGCGCACTGCTTTATCAACTGATCGTTTCCCTGTAGTTGCTCGCAACTCTCTGCGCATCGCCGACAGATTTCAGAACAGAGGCTGCATGTGCGATCGTGAAATGAAGACCCTCTGGCCATATAATCAGCTGTCGTCGTACATATCTGCGCACAATCCATTAATAAGCGGATGTGGTCCGGGGCTGCATGGCGGCCTCCGAGTCTTAAGCAATGTCCGATCATTTGGATGCAGAGCGTATGGCAGTCCTGGCAGAGCTGAATACATTGCGTCATTTCATCCATCATGTGGTGGCGTTCCGAGGCGGGTGTTTTTTCTGAAGCCTGAAGAAGTGCGGGTTCCGAGATCCTATTGGACGGTGGGATCGGATCATGGGCTGCATCATGTGTTGCGGCCTCCACCCCCCGTAGCATCATCAATGATGCGCCCGTCGCGAGCAGAGAGGCGCCGGTGGTCACCAATGTTCTTCTGCTGATGTCAGACATAATTCCCCCTTTTCTGGCTTGTCGCCCACGGCCAGTCTTGTAGATCTGGCAATAGAACAAGTATGAAACTGCCTAGCGAGCTAGCGCAGGAAGCGAGACGGGAGAAGGTATCAGATCCTCAGGACCGTGGTTTGGATCGACGGATGGATGGGAGTATCGGCACTGCGTGGTGGTTCGGTCACGCGAACAAACGGGATGAACGCATCGGGAGGAACATGGACGGGTACCGTGCATTCAAGATGGAGCGAGCTGATGGAAAGCTGAGCAGAAAACTGTGAGTGGGGACCTATTTCAAGAAAGGCATCGCAGGTCTCTCGAACAGGGTCCTCTGTTCCTGAGGAACAGTCCATTTGGGTTGAGGGTGGTAATGGGAGGATGCAGGCGTAGGCGTTAAAGGTAAGGACGAGCAGCAAGAGCACAAGGAAGGTGGCCAATCGGCGCATGAGAAATGATAGCCTCGTTCATTGTTCCAGTCAATCGGGCGCCCTTCTCTGAGGCGGCCCTATCTACTGACTGCCGCGCGGGCATCTGCGGGGATCGTCACGGACAGGCCTAAGCCTGCCCCGGTCCAAGGCTGAAGGGCGGGGCCGTCGTATCGATAGCCTCCTTGGATGGGATCTGTCGAGAGCAGCAACGGCGTGTCCAGGTCCAGCACGTCGAACCCCTTCATGCCTAAGACCAGACTGAAGGAACAGCCCATCGCAATGCGCGACTCCAGCATGCCGCCGATCATGAGCTTCAGTCCTGAACTCACAGTGAACGCTGCAATGTCCCTTGCTTCCGCCACACCGGTTTTCATGATCTTGATATTGATATAGTCTGCCGCGCCCTGTTCTATGACCCTACGTGCGTCGTCGAGGGAGCGCACGGATTCATCGGCTGCGACCGGGATGCCGCTCTCTCGTCGGATGGCGGCCATGCTGTCGAGATCATCCCGTACCACCGGCTGCTCCAACAAGACCATCACCCCGCCGAACTGTTGGACGCCTTTGGCAAAGGCCAGACATTCTTCGCGTGAGAATCCCTGATTGCCGTCACCGATGAATGAGATGCCGGGTAACGCCCGGTGCAGGGATTCCAATCGGCGAATATCTTCATCGACATCTTTCCCCACCTTCATCTTGAACAGTCGAAAGCCCTGCTCATACCAGCCGCGAGCGAGCGATAACGTCTTTTCCTGAGTGGCAATCGGAATCGTAATGTCGGTGACGCGCGGTCGCACGTCGGCGCCGCCCCAGAACTGCCACAGGGGAATCTTTGCGCTCCGGCAGGAGGCGTCCAGCAGCGCGGTCTCAAGGGCACAGCGGGCTGCCGGTTGCAGAGGAGTTGCGTGAGCCATGCGGCCGGCTAGTTCGCGGGTGTCATGAACCGATTGGCCGAGGAGTGACGGTGCAAGGCTGGACAGCGCGTTTAGACAGGTCTCCCGATCTTCTCCTCCGACTTCAGGAAACGGCGCCGCTTCCCCATAACCGTAGGTACCATCACGCAGGGTGATACGGACAAAGACGTTCTCCGCGACGACTCGCGCTCCGGTCGCAACGACAAACGGATCCGTAATAGGAATATCGACGGGCCAGTACTCGACTCGTGCGATCACAGCGGCATGAAGATCTGCCATCAGGGTTCCGTTGTCGTTGCGCGCAGATTACGTCTCAAACTCGGCCATTCCGTCTTCATGTGCCGCCGATTGTAGCAGAAATGTTTATGAACAACGCAGGCTGGATCGACGCTCGAGCGGCCCGTCCGAGAGGCGCATGAGATACGACCCCCGACGGCGTTCTTCCGCCCCTTTCTTGCCCGCGCACGTCCTTTCCATCAGTAGTGCTTGACTTCGGTGCCTAATGCGCCCAGGGTGATCGTATGACGTACTGAGCTACGCCGACTGTCCTATCCCTCGCGCGTCATCTTCCCTTCCTGCGCGACTGATTCCCTGGTCTCCGCCGCTTCTACGCCGAATGTCCCTCGTCATCCCTCTGTAGACGACCTGCGTCCAAGAGCCATCGTCGCTTGAGGTTGCCGGGGTGTCTCCACATAGGATTCGATTTGAGGTCTGTCGACCATGTCAGTCAATGCCGAAAAGGAGCCATACCATGATTACCATCACACCGATGGCAGAAAATAAGATCCGAGAACTCATGCAGGAAGAGAAGGACACGGTTGGGCTGCGCGTGTATGTGAAAGGCGGCGGCTGCCATGGCTACCAGTACGGGATGGCCTTCGAGTCCGCAATGAGCGATGACGACACGGTGATCGAGAAGGGCGACGTCAAGGTCATCATGGATTCGCAGAGCGCCCCGCTGCTGGTCGGCTGCGAAGTCGATTTCCATGACACGGTGCAAGGTTCCGGCTTTGCGATCAAGAACCCGCTGGCGAAAACAACCTGTGGCTGCGGCAGTTCATTCAGCGCATAAGGTCATCGCGTTCCGACATCGGTTCGGATACGCGATTGGATCATGAAGGAGACTGGATCATGGACACTACGTCAATCATCGGCACTAAGAATAGAAAAGGGCAAATCATTACCGATCCGCGCGTGATGATGAACGAGGCCCCTCGTACGCCGTCGTTTTTCACCGGCAGTGAAGTCATCAAAGAAGCCGTGAGACGCGCGAACGTCGATGTGATGGTGGCCTATCCCATTACGCCTCAGAGCGAGGCGGCCGCCCTGTGCGGGGAGCTCTTTGCCGAGGGCTATATCGGCGATTATTTCCGCGGGGAGAGCGAATTTGCGGTCATGTCACAGTGCGCCGGCGCCGCCTTTGGCGGGGCCCGTGTCTTCACGACGACCGCAGGGCCGGGAACCCTGCGAGCCATGGAAAACTTTCCGATGTGGGCCGGGGCCAGATTGCCGATCCAATGCATCGTGACATGTCGAGGGATCAATTCACCGCTCTCGATCCAGCCGGACACGATCGAGATTGCCTATCTCATGCAGACCGGGATGCTGGTCTGGCATGCGGAAACTGCACAGGATTTCTATGACTGGATTCTCAAGGGCTACATGGTGTCGGAGGAACCGGATGTCCACCTTCCCTTGGCCCTCTGTTGCGATGGATTTTTCGTCACCCATACGAAAGATACGGTTGACCTGACTCCGGTCGAGATGTGCCTGCCGCCCTACGATCCCTATCGGTCCCCGGTGCCCTGTATGGACATGGAATGTCCGCCGGTCCGGATGATGCGCGATCCCTTCGTGATGAAAAGCAACTACATCAGCTACGCCACGCACGCGAGCTGGCAACAGGAAGTCTGGGCGGCTGCGGAACGGTCGCGCAAGCACACGATAGCCTGGCTTGACGGCCTGATCGAGACGGAGAACGTCGATGCCGACATCCTCATCGTTTCGTCGGGAACAGCGGTCTCCCAAGGGCGGGAGGCCATCCGCCTGTTGGCCGATGAAGGAATTCGTGTCGGACTGGTGAAGATCAAGACCCTGCGGCCCTGGCCGGAGGAAGAACTGCGCGAAGCGACCAAGCATGCCTCACATATCATTGTGCCGGAGTTCAATGTCATCGGGTGGCTGGCGCGAGAACTCAAAGCCACGCTCCCCTACACTGAGCGGATCATTGCCGGACCACGCGTCTGTGGGGGCATGACCATGCCGCCGGAAATCATCGTGGAGGAAATCAAGAAAGCGATCGGGATGCGATCCGGCGTGCTGGCCGGACGCGGGAGTTGAACATGACGCGAACGTCGAGGGACGGGATATCCACAACAGAGCGCACCGTGGCGCTCAGCAGGGTTGAGAGGAGAGAACACCATGAGCAAGGAACGCATCACCATATCACCGGATCTCTATGACATTATGCCGCCGGACTATCAGGATCTGGTCAACCGTGCCACCTACGGTAAGGAAGACCGGGGATGGAAAGATATCGGGACATCCAAGGAACTGCTTGAGCAACATTCGTTGTGCGCCGGGTGCCCCGAGTCCATGGCGTTTCGGTACATTCTTGCCGCGCTGCCCAATCCGGAAGACACCGTCATGGTCGGCTCAACCGGCTGCACCAGCCTGGTCTTCCCGCACGTCGCCATCCACAACATCCACTCGCTGTTCGGGAATCAGAACGCGGTGGCGTCCGGCTTGAAGCGGGCCTTGACGGTCCGCTTCCCGAATCGCATCAAGGATGTGGTCGTACTGGCGGGAGACGGCGCGACAGTGGACATCGGCCTGGACATGACACTCCAGGCGTGGTTCCGGCAGGAGAAGTTCACCACCATTTGCTTCGACAACGAACTGTACGCCAATACCGGCGGGCAGGAAAGCGGACTCATGCAGAAAGGGTTCGTCGCCAAGATGGCTCCGGTCGGCAAACTTTTCGACAAGGTGCGCCTTCCGGAGATCGCACGGGAATCCGGCTGCCATTACATCGTGAACTGCACGGTGAGCAAACCATCGCTCGTCGAGAGGGTCGTGCGTAACGCGGTTTTGATCGCGCGGGAAATCGGCCCCACCTACCTCCAGCTCTACACGCCCTGCATTTTGGAGATCGGCAAGGACAGCCAGGAGGGATTACAGGAAATGCGCGACGCGGAGAAACCGAACGAGCGGTTTGCGTTCAAGGAATATATCAGTGAGCCTGCGAAGGCGCTGCTGGCAGACATCGCCGCCAAGGCGAAAGACAAGAAGGCCGCCGCGAAACAGTTGGTTTCGTAACAGCCATATACATTACCCCCGCAACCGCGGGTCACAGAGAGAGTGAGGTGTCGGATGAGTCTCAACTATGTGAAATTCACGCCAGGATTCGACGTGTTCATGCCGAAAGAATATCGGGATATGGTGGAGCACGGTCCCTTCGGGAAGAAAACGACGGTCTCGCAGATGGGTAGCTTCAAAGAAATTCTCGAGGAGCATCCCATGTGCGCCGGGTGCGCCATGACCCTGTTCATCCGGTTGGCCATTATCGCATTTCCGAATCCCGAAGACACGATTACGGTCGGGACAGCCGGATGCGGCCGACTGGCCATTTCGCAGGCCGCCATTCCCTTCGTCTACGGCAATTACGGTGATCAGAACGGGGTTGCCAGCGGGTTGTCGCGCGGATTGCGGATCCGGTTCGGCGACCAGCCCAAGGATGTCGTCGTGATGGCCGGTGACGGAGGCACGGCCGATATCGGTTTTCAACAAGTTCTCCATTCCTGGTTCCGGAAGGAACGATTCACGACAATCATGCTGGATAACGAGGTCTACGGCAATACGGGCGGACAAGAAAGCGGCATGACGGTCAGAGGGGCGGTGCTCAAGATGGCCCCGCTCGGCAAGAAATTCGAAAAGATGGATATGGTCGCCATGGCGAAGATCGCCGGCTGCGCCTACATCGCCACCGTCGTGCCGAACAATCCACGGCGGGTGGAAAGTTGTATCAAGAAGGCGGTCCTGATCGCACGAGAAGTCGGTCCGACCTATATTCAAGCCTATACGTCCTGCAACATCGAGTATGCGATCCCGACCGACCAGGTGATGGCGGATGCCAAGACCGTCGAAGATGATCGCTACAAATTCACCGAGTACGTCAGCGACGAAGCCAAGGCGTACTTGACGGAGCGGTACGGCTACAAGGAGTTTGCCCAGAAGCCGGCGGCGGCAGCGCTCCTGACGACATAACGGCATGGGTGGAAGATTCGGGCGCATGGTCCACACGACGCGTCCGGATCTTCCATCCTTCAGCTGACGGTCCATGCCGACGATCTGAAACGAGGTAGATGAGGGTAAAATTTCGCGCAACGCGTACCCTGGTTTTCCCATCTACACTGAAATCTGAACTCAACCGTCCGACACCGGCACGTCGTCTGCTTTGAAGCCATTCCGACGTTTCGCGTGGGAGGCAACAGATCATGCAGACACTCAATATCGATCACCCCAATATGCCCGATCTTCAGTTCGC